>JALHOS010000071.1 GCA_022842905.1 Myxococcaceae bacterium
CGCGGCTCGATGTACGCGGCCCGACGCGTGGGTTCGGTTTGGGCGGGCGCCGCGACGAGGCCGCCGACGATCCCGACCCAGGTCCGCGCAGCGCTGGCCTTCGGTCGTGGCGCAGGCGCGCGCTTGGAGCGCATGGCGGTGCACAGCGGGCCGCGGAGTCGGGCGGCGCGGCTCGACGCAGGCGGCCACACACTGTGGGTTCGCTTTGGGCGGGTGCGCACCTCGAGGCGGCACCCGACCCAGGTCCGCCCGGCGCTGTCCTGCGCTCGTCGCGAAGGGCTCGCTTGCAGGCGATGGCGGCGCCAGCGGTCGTGAGGACAGCGCTGGGTCGACTGGGGCGCGCCACGCCACCTCAGAAAAGTGGCGCAGCGTTCGGGCCTACGCCTCCGCGGCGACTCGAGCGGTCGCGCGGTCCGGTTCGGGAGCGCAGCGAGCGCGGCGCCAGCCTGCTAGCCTCAGCGGCCGTGTCGAACGAACCCCGGAGAGCGCCGCCTGGGCCCGAGCTGAACGCCCCCCGCCCCAGCAACCCCAGCTTGAGCACCGTCCGCAGCGCGCTCAGGTCCGCCCCTCAGGCAGCCCCACCACCAGGGACGCAGCCGATCACCAAAGAGCGCCTGCGCGAAGGCACGATCGATACGGTCCTCAACGCCACGACGATCCTCGGCGAGCTGATGGAGGACTTCCGCAATTCGGATCGCTTCTTCAAGTACAAGGCCGGCGTCCTCTTCACCTGGCTGCTGCTGTCGGTGACGAGCCTCGGCGTGGCCTGCCCCCCGTCCGACCAGTCGAGCAACGATCTCGAAGCGCGGCTGATCGCCAATCGATCCGAAGCCACCCCGGTGTTCATGGTGAAGAATGACGGCACCGATCCCTGGGAGAACGTCGTGATCACCGTCAACGGCAAGTACCACGCCACGATGACGCGAATCGAAGGCGGCGGCGGCAACGTCACGCTCACCGGCGCGGTGCTCTTCGACGCCGACGGCAAACGTGCGCCGAGCAGCCTGGTGATCACCGACATCGAAATGAAGGTGCAGGAACCCGACGGCGCCGCGGTGCTACTCCGGGGCGGCGAAGTCGTCGGCGGTGGCGGCTAGCCGTCACCGAGCCTCTTTGGCTCGTTCGAACGAAAAAGGCTCCCCGTGCAGTCGCGCGAGGAGCCCTTTCGAGCAGCGGGACGGCGCGTGGCGCCGTCGCCTTTCAGCCCATCACTTCTTGTCGGCCGCAGCTTCTGCCGGCTTCTCGCCCTCGGCGGCGGCGGCCTGCGGCCGATCCACCAGCTCGAGAATGGCGACGTCAGCCGCGTCACCGCGACGGAAACCACCGCGCATGAGCCGCGTGTAGCCACCAGCGCGCTTGGCGTAGCGATCCTTCAGCTCGCTGAAGACCTTCTTGAGCACGTCGCGGTTGCGCACGATCTTCTGCGCCTGGCGAACGTTGTGCACCCCACCCCGCTTGCCCAGCGTGATGACGTGCTCGGCCATGCGCCGGGCTTCCTTCGCCTTGGGCACGGTGGTCTCGATCCGCTCGTGCTCGAGCAGCGAGGTCACCATGTTGTGCAACATGGCGAGGCGGTGAGCGGTGGGGCGCTGCAGCTTCCGGTGGGCAACCTTGTGACGCATGACTTCGTCCCTTCTTCGTGAACCAGCCCGGCCGTGTCAGGTACCGGTTGGAAATAACCAGGGCGCGACCTGCACCCCGGTTTTGTGGTGGGCGTTCTTGCCCGACGACGACGCTTAGACGCGCGGAGCCGCCGAGGCGACCGGGCCCGTGGCGACGGCGGCGACCGGCGTGCGCGGCGGCCAGTTCTCGAGCTTCATGCCGAGCGACAGGCCCATCTCCGCCAAGATCTCCTTGATCTCCTTGAGCGACTTGCGCCCGAAGTTCTTGGTCTTGAGCATCTCGGCTTCGGTCTTCTGCACCAGATCGCCGATCGTGCGGATGTTGGCCTGCTGCAGGCAGTTGGCCGAGCGCACCGACAGCTCCAGCTCGTCGACCGAGCGGAACAGGTTCTCGTTGAGCTTCGCCTCTTCGCGCGGCGCCTCGACGACGGTGGGCTCCTCGGTCTCTTCGAAGTTCACGAAGACCGTCAGCTGCTCCTTGATGATCTTCGCCGCGAACGCCACCGCGTCCTGCGGGCTGACCGAGCCGTCGGTCCACACTTCCAGGCTGAGCCTGTCGTAGTCCGTCTGCTGGCCGACGCGGGCGTTGGTGACCTGGTAGTTGACCTTCGCCACCGGCGAGAACAGCGAGTCGATCGCGATCGTGCCGATCGGTGCGCCGGCCACCTTGTTGGCCTGCGCCTGCACGTAGCCTCGGCCACGGCGGCAGGTCAGGTCCATGCGAACCTTGCCACCCTCGGCGACGGTGCAGATGTGGTGGTTGCCGTTGAGCACCTCGACCTGGTCGTCGGTGATCAGGTCCGACGCCTTCACTTCCTTCGGGCCCTCGACCTCGATGCGGATCGTCTTCGCCTCGTTGGTGTGCATCCGCAGACGCACTTCCTTCAGGTTCAGGACGATGTCGGTGACGTCTTCGCTCACCTCGGGGATGGTCGTGAACTCGTGCTCGACGAGCCCGCCCGTGCCTTCGATCTTCACGGTGGTGATCGCGGCGCCCTGCAGCGAGCTCAGGAGCACGCGGCGCAGCGAGTTGCCCATCGTCGTGCCGAAGCCACGCTCGAGCGGCTCCGCGACGAACTTCCCGTAGGTCGCCGTCGCCGAGTCGGCTTCGAGCTCCAACTTCCGGGGCTTGATCAGATCGCGCCAGTTCTTCGCGATGAAGGACGAGTCAGCCATGGTGTTCTTGCCTTTGTTGGTTCCCCAGTCGCCACCAACGTACCCGCTTCATGCGGGAGGACGACTGCGGGGTGCTGCGGGTGCCCAGAGACGGCGGTTACTTCGAGTACAACTCGACGATCAGCTGCTCCTGGATCGGCATCGTCAAATCTTCACGGTTCGGCGTGGTCTTCACGGTGCCCTTGAGCGCCTTCTTGTCGACGTCGAGCCACTGCGGAATGCCGCGGCGGTCCACCGTCTCGATCGCTTCCTGAATGCGCAGGACCTTCTTCGACTTGTCGCCGACCTCGACGACCGCGCCGGAGCGCACCGCGAAGGAAGGAATGTTCACGCGCTTGCCGTCGACCGTGAAGTGGCCGTGGCGAACCAGCTGACGCGCTTCAGACCGCGTGTCGGCGAAGCCCATGCGGAAGACCACGTTGTCCAGCCGCAGCTCGAGCATTTGCAAGAGCATTTCGCCGGTCTTGCCCTTCGTCGCCGCCGCGCGGTGGAAGTAGCCGCGGAACTGGCTCTCGAGCAGGCCGTACATGCGCTTGACCTTCTGCTTCTCGCGCAGCTGCACGCCGTAGTTCGTGAACTTCACGCGACCCTGGCCGTGCTGGCCCGGCGGGTACGGGCGACGCTCGATGGCGCACTTGTCCGTGTAGCAACGGTCGCCCTTGAGGTACATCTTGAGGTTTTCACGCCGACAAATTCGGCAGACGCTGGCGGTGTAACGAGCCACTGGGTGTATCTCCTTCGGAAGGGGTTAGACGCGCCGGCGCTTGGGCTGACGGCAGCCGTTGTGGGGAATGGGCGTGACGTCGCGAATGAGCGAGATCTTGAGGCCCGCGGCGGCGATCGCGCGCAGCGCGGACTCACGGCCCGAACCCGGGCCCTTCACGAAGACCTGCACGTTCTTCAGTCCGTGCTCCATCGCCTTCGCGGCGGCGTCGCCGGCGGCGACCTGCGCGGCGAACGGCGTCGACTTGCGCGAGCCCTTGAAGCCACGCGCGCCGGCCGTCGACCAGGAGATCACGTTCCCCGAGACGTCGGTGATCGTGATCATCGTGTTGTTGAAGGTCGAGTGAATGTGAACGATCCCGTTGAGGATGTTCTTCTTCCCCTTCTTCTTCGCCTTCTTGTCCGCAGCGGAGGCCGCGGCGGCGGCGTCAGCCACGACAGGGGCTGCCGGAGCGGCGGGGGCTGCTGCGTCTTTCGTTTCTTCAGCCATGGTCTGCCTTATTCCTTCTTCCTCGAGGTAATCAGCCCCAGCGCTTCACGATGGAGCTCGGGTGAATGTCACTTCGCCGGCGGCGCGGCGGGCTTGACGCGCTGAACGCCGCGCTTCGGCCCCTTGCGCGTGCGCGCGTTGGTGTGGGTGCGCTGGCCGCGAACCGGCAGCCCCTTGCGGTGCCGCAGCCCTCGGTAGCAGCCCAGGTCCATCAGCCGCTTGATGTTCATGGTCACTTCGCGGCGGAGGTCACCTTCGACCGTGTGGTCCGCTTCGATGATCTCGCGGATCTTCCGCGTCTGATCTTCCGTCAGGTCCTTCGTGCGCGTGGCCAGCTCAATGCCGGCCTTCTCGCAGATGGTGTGCGCGGCCTTCCGCCCGATGCCGTAGATGTACTGGAGCGAGATGACGACGCGCTTCTGAACGGGGAGATCGACGCCTGCAATACGAGCCATTTCGTGTTCCTTCTGTTCCCGGATCGATGACCGGAAGTGGTCTGGGGCGACTTCAGCCCTGGCGCTGCTTGTGACGGGGGTTGGCGGAGCAGATCACGCGAATGACGCCGCGGCGGCGGATCACCTTGCACTTGTCGCAGATCTTCTTGACTGACGGACGAACCTTCATGACGGCACCCTTTGGATCCAGTGGGGGACTACTTCGCGCGGTAGGTGATGCGGCCGCGGGTCAAGTCGTACGGCGTGAGGGCGACCTTCACCTTGTCGCCCGGCAGAATGCGGATGAAGTGCATGCGCATCTTCCCGGAGATGTGCGCGAGCACCTCGTGGCCATTGTCCAGCTTCACGCGGAACATGGCGTTCGGGAGCGGCTCTTTCACCGTGCCCTCGACTTCAATTTCGTCTTCCTTCGACAATCAGCTTCCTCTTGAAAACGACGCCCGGCAGAGGCCGGGACGGCGCCAGTACCAGAGCCCATACTGGTTTGCAACTGTGGTGCTTGACCGAGACAGAAAAGCTCGTTCTCAGCCTCCGACCACGGCGCGGATCGCCCCGTAGACCCCGTCGACGTCCACGGTCCCGTCGATCTTTCGCAAGAGGCCCTGCGTCGCGAAGTGCGCCTTGAGCGGCTCCGTCTCGGCCCGGTACGCGGCGATGCGCCGGTGCGCGGTCGCCTCGTTGTCGTCGGCGCGCTTCTCGGCGCTCTGCGCGGCCCGCCCGAGAATGCGCTGAATCAGCACCGCCTCGGGGACCTCGAGCGAGATGACGTGCTGGATCTTGCGGCCCGCCGCGGCCAACGCCGCGTCCAGCGCGGTCGCCTGCGGCACCGTGCGCGGAAAGCCGTCCAAGATGAAGCCGCGCTGAGCGTCCGCTTCCTTGAGTCGCTCGACGACGATGCCGACCACCAGCTCGTCGGGCACCAGCTGGCCGGCCGCCATGAGCGGCCCGGCGCGCTTGCCGAGCTCCGTCCCCGCCTTGACCGCCGCGCGGAGAATGTCGCCGGTCGAGATCTGAGGGATCTTCAGGTCCTGCACCAGGCGCTGCGCCTGCGTGCCCTTCCCCGCCCCCGGCGGACCAAACAGGATCAAGTTCATGGTGAACCTCCCCCAGTTGAAGCGCGTCAAACCGTGCGCGGAATGCGGCCGCGGATGCGGGGGCCTCGCGGCCCGGCGAACCCTTCGTAGTTCCGCGTGATGAGGTGCTGCTCGATCTGCTGCACCGAGTCGAGCGCCACGCCCACGACGATCAGCAGCGACGTCCCGCCGTAATAGAACGGCAGGTTCGCGCCCTGCATGAGCACGGACGGGATCACGCAGATGAAGGACAGGTACAGCGCGCCAGCGAAGGACAGCCGGTTGAGCACGCGCTCGATGAACTCCGCGGTCTGCGCTCCCGGGCGAATCCCGGGAATGTACCCACCCTGCTTCTTGATGTTGTCGGCCACGTCGTCCGAGCGGAACGTCAGCGAGGTGTAGAAGTACGTGAAGAAGATGATCAGCAGCACGAAGATGCCGTTGTAGACCCACGCGTTCGCGCTGATCGCGCTCTGCACGCGAGAGAGCGACGGGATCCAGCTCGACAGCGTCGCCGGGAACGACAGGAGCGCGCCGGCGAAGATCGGGGGAATCACCCCCGCCGAGTTCACCTTCATGGGGAAGTACGTGGCCTGGCCGGCGAGCAGCTGCCGCCCCTGCATGCGCTTGGCGTACTGCACCGGAATGCGTCGCATGCCGCGCTCGACGAACACCACCAGGGCGATGAGCGCGATCATCAGCGCGAGCAGCACCACCGCGACGCCAGTCGCCAGCGAGTCGGTCTTGATCGCGGTGAGCAGCTGCTGCCCAGCCGACGGAATGCGCGCCACGATGCCCGCGAAGATGATGAGGGAGATGCCGTTCCCAATCCCGTTCTCGGTGATCCGCTCACCCAGCCACATGATGAACGCCGTGCCCGCCGTCAGGGTGACGACCGTCATGAACGTGAACCACACGGTGTCGACGTTGTCCGGCACGAGCAGCTTGTCCACGCCCGTCGGGTTGTTCGGGTCCACGTAGCGGCCCGACGCGTAGAGCAGCCGCGAGATCGAGATCCCCTGCACGATCGACAGCGCGATCGTGCCGTAGCGAGTGTACTGGTTGATCTTCTGCCGACCCGCCGCGCCTTCCTTCTGCAGGCGCTCGAGCGTCGGCACCACCACCGCGAGCAGCTGCATGATGATGCTCGCCGACACGTACGGCATGATCCCCAGGCCGAAGATCGACATCTGATCGAGCGCGCCGCCGGAGAACAGGTTGAAGAGGTTCAGCAACCCGCCCTTCTGCTGCTGATCGCGCATGAACGCGTTCATGGCGTCGCGGTCCACGCCCGGGGTGGTGATGAAGATCCCCAGGCGGTACACGCCCAAGAGCAGGATCGTGTAGCCCAAGCGCGCCCTCAGTTCGGCGACGCGGAAGACGTTGGTGATGGCGTTCAGTGCCACGGCGGATCCCTCTGCGTTGCGGCGAAGCTACGAAACCGTTCCCACGACGAACTTCCTCGAACAGCCGAACGCCCCACGAACCCAGTGGGCCCGAGGGGCGCTTCCTGCGTGCCGAGCGTGCCTCGAGCCCGGCACTTCGGTCAGGCCTTGGCGCCCTTGCCCGCGTGGGCCTTGGACGCCGACTCCGGCTTGTGCGGCACGAGCGGCAGCTCGTCCACCGCGCCACCGGCCTTCGTGATCGCTTCCTTGGCGGTCGCCGAGAACTTGTGCGCCTTGACGGTCACCTTCTTGCTCAGCGCACCGCCGCCGAGCACCTTGATGCCGTCCCAGCGGCCCTTGACGAGCCCCTTCGACCGCAGGGCCTTCTCGTCGACCACGGCGCCCGCCGCGAACCCTTCGAGGTCGCCCAGGTTGACGATCGCGTACTGGACCCGGTTGGGCGAGTTGAAGCCGAACTTCGGCATGCGCCGCTGCAGCGGGCTCTGGCCGCCTTCGAAGCCTTCGAAGCGCATGTTGCCCGAGCGCGCCTTCTGGCCCTTGCCGCCGCGACCGGCGGTCTTCCCCAAGCCCGAGCCTTGGCCACGGCCCACCCGCTTCTTGCGGTGGGTCGAGCCCTTCGGCGCCTTCAGTGCGTTCAGCGTGGTCATGGTGCGTTCTCTTTCTTTCGATCGGTGGCGATCACTTCGCCGCGGCGGCCCGGGCGGCTTCCCGCGCGCGGACCTTCGCCGGCTTCATGCGCTTGCGCGGCGTCGGCTCGTCCTTGACGACTTCGAAGGCGACCAGGTGGCCGACCTTCTTGAGCATGCCGCGAATGGCCTTGGTGTCCTTGAGCAACATCTCCGAGCCGAACTTGTTCAGCCCCAGCCCGCGCACCGTCGCCAGCTGCCGCTCGTTGCTGCCGGCCTGGCTCTTCACCAGCTTCACTTTGAGTCCCATGGCGTCCTCGTTGACCTTCAGCTCTTCGCCGCGACGTTCCGCTTGCCGAACGTCACTTCCTTGCCGCGCAGCCGCGACACCTGCTCCGGCGAGCGCAGCTGCTTGAGCCCGTCGACGACGGCCTTGAGCACGTTGTGCGGGTTGCGCGAGCCCTGGCACTTGGTCAGCACGTTGCGAATGCCGGCCGCCTCGAGCACCGCGCGCACGGCGCCGCCGGCGATCACGCCCGTACCTTCGGACGCAGGCTTGAGCAGCACCCAGCCGGCGCCGAAGTGGCCCAGGCTCTCGTGCGGAATCGTCGTGCCCATGAGCGGCACCTTGAACAGCTTCTTCTTGGCGTTCTCGCCGCCCTTGCGGATCGCCTCGGGCACTTCGTTGGCCTTGCCCAGCCCAACGCCGACGTGGCCGTTGCCGTCGCCGACGACGATCAGCGCCGAAAAGCTGAACCGCCGACCGCCCTTGACCACCTTGGCCACGCGGTTGATCGCCACGACGCGGTCGTTCAGATCCAGGTCGTTCGCGTTGATTGGAGTCGCGCTCACAAGTCGTACCTTTCGGTGTTGCCGATTGCTGAACTGATCAGAACTGCAGACCGGCCTCGCGCGCGCCGTCGGCGAGCGAAGCGATGCGGCCGTGGTAGGGGAACCCGTTGCGGTCGAAGACGACCTTGGTGATCTTCGCGCCCTTGCACTTCTCGGCGATCAGCCCGCCGACCGCCTTCGCGGCGCCCTTCTTGTCGGCGTCGTCCAGCTTGCCCTTGAGCTCCTTGGACAAGGTCGACGCGTAGACCAGCGTGCGGCCGGAGCTGTCGTCCACCACCTGCGCGATGATGTGCTTGAGCGACTTGTACACCGACAGCCGCGGACGCTCGGTGGTGCCGGACAGCTTCTTGCGAATGCGCTCCTTGCGGTGGAGCCGGGGATTCTTGTTTGCCATGGGTCAGTTGCCTTTCCTTCCGCGCGAGATCGGGTCGTCCCCGCGCGGATGAACGTGGGCTCGGCGTTATGCCGTGCCGGTCTTGCCTTCCTTGCGACGCACCGTCTCGGTGTGCAGCTTGATGCCCTTGCCCTTGTACGGCTCCGGCGGGCGCAGCGCGCGAATGCGCACCGCGGTCTCGCCGAGCACCTGCCGGTCCGCGGCGCGGAGCGTCAGGTCGACGGTCGGGAGCTGATCTTCGGTGCGAGGCGTCTTGGCCACCTCGGCCGTGACGCCAGCCGGCAGGTCGAACACGACCGGGTGGGAGTACCCCAGCGCGAAGTGAATCTGCGTGCCCTTGACCTCGGCCTTGAAGCCGACGCCGCGGATCGCCAGCGCCTTCTCCCAGCCGCTGCCGACGCCCTTGGCCGCGTTCGCGAGGATCGCCCGCGTCAGGCCGTGGAACGCCCGGTGCCGGCGCGAGTCCGACGGGCGCTTCACGTCGAGCACGTTGCCCTTCACTTCGACGGTGATCTCGGTGCTGGGCAGCTTGACCGACAGCTTCCCCTTCGGACCGTCGAAGTTCACCGCCCCGTTCGCCACCGAGGCCTTCACCTTGTCATCCAGCTTGATGCTGAGCTTGCCGATGCGGCTCATGGAATCCCTCTCAGTACACCGTGCAGATGAGCTCGCCGCCCACCTTCTGCTTGCGCGCTTCGCCGTCGGACATGACGCCCCGCGAAGTCGACAGCACCGCGATCCCCATGCCGCCCTTCACGCGCGGCAGCTCGCGGCAATTCACGTAGCGCCGCAGGCCAGGCTTGGACACGCGCCGAATGCCGGTGATCACCGGCTCCCGGTTCGGGCCGTACTTGAGCATGATCGTCAGCTCGTTCTGGGGCTTCTTGTCGTGAACGACGAAGTCCGAGATGAAGCCTTCGTCCTTGAGGACCTTGGCGACTTCGGCCTTGAGCTTCGACGACGGGAGCGTGAGCTTGTCGTGGCGTGCCATCGCCGCATTGCGAATGCGGGTGACCAAGTCGCCGACGGGATCGTTGACTACCATTGCCTTCGACCTTCATGAGCGCGTTCTCCCCGCGCCCTTTGGGTGATTCGTCGCGCCTGCCAGGACCACCCTGGCGGTTCGCTCCGGATCGGCTGCGTGCTTCGTGCTGCTGACTGCGTGCTGCGAACCTGACTGCTTCAGCTGCGGAACGGCACCCCGAAGGCCTTGAGCAGCGCGAGCGCGCGCTCGTCGTTGCCGGCCGTGGTGACGATCGAGACGTTCAGGCCCTTCACCTTCTCGATCTGGTCGTAGTTGATCTCCGGGAAGATGATCTGCTCGCGAACGCCGAGCGTGTAGTTGCCGCGGCCGTCGAACGCCTTGGGCGAGATGCCCTTGAAGTCACGCACGCGGGGCAGCGCCACGTTGATCAACCGGTCGAGGAACTCGTACATGCGGTCGCCGCGCAGCGTGACCATGGCGCCGATCGACTGGTTCTCGCGGAGCTTGAAGTTGGCGATCGCCTTGCGCGACTTGGTGACGACCGGCCGCTGGCCGGTGAGCGCACCGAGCTGATCGACGGCGGACTCGAGCAGCTTGTTGTTCGAGATCGCCTCGCCCAGGCCCATGTTCACGACGATCTTCTCGAGCCTCGGAACCTGCATGGGGTTCTTGAGGTTCAGGTCCTTCATCAGGCCCGGGACGATTTCCTTGCGGTAGCGCAGCTTCAGGCGCGCGGGCTGAACTTCGAGGCCTTCCTCGATGTTCGCCGCGAACCCGGCCTTCTTGACTTCTTCCTTCTTGCCGCGCTTGACCTTCTTCTCGGCCTTCGGCGCTTCCTTCTTCGGTTCTTCACTCATGCCGGCGTCCCTTGCCTTGCGATTCGTCTTCGCGTGTTTCGTGCGGAGCGCGGCGCCTTAGCGCAGCGCGGAAAAGTCAGTCAATCGTCGCGTCGCACTTCTTGCAGAAGCGCTTCTTCTTCTCGCCGTCCATGCGCACGCCGACGCGGGTCGACTTGTCGCACTTGGGGCACACCAGGGCCAGGTTCGCCAGCGCGATGGACCCCGGCGCCTCGACGATGCCGCCTTCAGGGTTCGCGCGGTCGCGGCCCTTGCGGACGTGCCGCTTCACCAGCCGCAGTCCCTCGACGCGAACGCGGTTCGCGCTCTTGTCGATCGACAGAATCTTGCCCCGGTTGGACTTGAGCGTGCGCTCGGCGCCGCTCGTGACCTGCACCGTGTCACCGACCTTCAGCTTCGCGAGTGCCATGGCTTAGAGAACCTCAGGCGCGAGGGAGATGATCTTCATGAACCCCTTCGGCCGCAGCTCGCGCGCGACGGGGCCGAAGATGCGCGTTCCGACCGGCTCGTTCTCTTTGTTCACGAGCACGGCCGAGTTCACGTCGAACCGAATGTAGCTGCCGTCGGTGCGCCGAATTTCCTTCTTCGTCCGCACGATCACCGCGCGGGCGATGTCGCCCTTCTTCACCTTCGCGTTGGGCAGCGCCTGCTTGACGGACACCGTGATGATGTCGCCGATGCTGCCGTAGAAGCGCAGCGAGCCGCCGGTCACGTTGATGACGAAGACTTCCTTTGCGCCCGAGTTGTCTGCCACCTCGAGGCGACTGGTCATCTGAAGCATGGATCAGTTCTCCTGTTCGATTTTCGGACCGAGTTCGGTTCGCGGCGTCAGCTCGCGGTGGCCTTCTCGAGCACCTTCACCACGCGCCAGCGCTTGTCCTTCGACGTCGGGCGCGTCTCCGCGATCAGGACCTTGTCGCCTTCCTGAACCGTGACCTTCTTCGGGTAGTCGTGGTCTTCGGCGTGCGCCTTGTACTTCACGCGCAGCGTCTGCACCTTGCCGTACTCGGCATGGGCGGCGCGGCGGCGCACGGTGACCACCACCGTCTTCTGCATCTTGTTGGACGTGACGATGCCGATCCGGGTCTTCGGGCGGCCGCGCGAGTCCTGCTTGTTGGTCGTGCTCTCGGTCTGAGACATCGTCACACCTTCTTCGCCTGGTTCTGCTTCTGGGTCAGCACCGTCAGCACGCGCGCGAGATCGCGCTTGTGGGTGGTGCGCTCGGCCGGGTTGTCCAGCGCGCCGGTCTTCAGCTTGAGCCGATCCTGGAACAGCGTGCCGCGCAGCTCGTCAGCGCGGCGCTTCAGGTCTTCAGCGGTTAGTTCCTGCAATTCCTTCGCGGTCGCCATGGCGGTCTCTTTAGAGCGTCTGCTCGCTGCGGTGAACGATGCGCGTCATCACGGGGAGCTTCGCCGCCGCCAGCTTCATGGCGTCGTGCGCGAGCTCCTTCGTCATGCCGTCCATCTCGTACAGAATTCGGCCCGGCTTCACGACGGCCACGTAGTACTCCACGTTGCCCTTGCCGGTGCCCATGCGCGTCTCGGCGGCCTTCTTGGTGATCGGCTTGTCCGGGAAAATCCGGATCCAGATCTTGCCGCCGCGCTTGATCTTGCGGCTGATGGCGATACGCGCCGCTTCGATCTGGCGCGACGTCACCCAGCCGGGCTGGAGCGTCATCAGGCCGAACTCGCCGAACGCGAGCTCACTGCCACGGTACGCGCGGCCGGGGGTGCGGCCCTTGTGCATCTTGCGGTGTTTGGTTCGTGCAGGCTGAAGCATGGTGTCCTCGTGTGTCCCTGTGGCGGCGCTTCAGCGCGACTCGCGCGCCTCGGCCTTGGCTGCGACGCCGCCCTTGGTCGGCAGCACTTCGCCGCGGCAGACCCACACCTTGCAGCCGATGGTGCCGTAGGTGGTGCGGCCGATCGCGTACCCGTAGTCGATGTCCGCGCGCAGCGTGTGCAGCGGCACCCGGCCCTCGCGGTACCACTCGTAGCGCGCCATTTCAGCGCCGCCCAAGCGGCCCGAGCACGCCACGCGAATGCCCTTGGCGCCGAACTTCATCGCCGTCTGAATCGCCTTCTTCATGGCGCGGCGAAACGCGATGCGCCGCTCGAGCTGCGTGGCGATGTTCTCGGCCACCAGCTGCGCGTCGATCTCAGCCTTGCGCACTTCGACGATGTTGAGGAACACCTCGTTCTTCGTGAACGCCTGGAGTTCCTTCTTCACCGTCTCGATGCCGGCGCCCCGCTTGCCGATCACGATCCCCGGGCGCGCCGTGTGGACGTTCACCTTGAGCTTGTTCGCCGCGCGCTCGATCTCGACCTTCGAGACGCCCGCGTGGTTGAGCGACTTCTTCACGTGCTCACGGATCTTGATGTCCTCGTGCAGCCACTTGGCGTAGTTCTTCTCTTCGAACCACTTGCTGTCCCAGGTCCGAATGACGCCGAGGCGGAAGCCGATTGGATGAACTTTCTGGCCCACGTGCTCTCCCTTAGCTCTTCTTGGACTTCGTCTTGGCCTCGTCGCTCAGCACGACGTGGACGTGGCTGCTCTTCTTGTTGACCCGCGTGGCCCGACCCATGGCGCGCGGAAGGAACCGGCGCTGCGTGGGGCCCTGGTCCACGTGAATCGACTTGATTACCAGCTTGTCGATGTCGACCTGGCCCTTCGAGAGATCCGTCGCGTTGGCGATGGCGCTCTCGATGAGCTTGCGAACCGGCGCGGCGGCCGCGCGCTTGGTCCACTTGAGCGTGTTGATGGCGTTGGCCACGGGCATGCCGCGGACCAGCGCTGCCACGACGCCCAACTTGCGGGGCGCCATGCGGATATGCCTGAGGTGCGCAGTCGCTTCCATGGTCGCTTATCCCTTCTTGCCCGGCGCCGGAGCCGCCTTCTTCTCGGCGGAGTGCCCGCTGAACGTCCGCGTGGGCGCGAACTCGCCGAGCTTGTGACCCACCATGTTCTCCGTCACGTACACCGGCATGTGCTTCTTGCCGTTGTGCACCGCGAACGTGAGGCCAATCATCTCGGGAATGATCGTCGACCGGCGCGACCAGGTCTTGATCATCGTCCCCTTCTTGCCGCTCTTCGCCACCACGTCCACCTTCTTCAGGAGGCTGGTGTCGACGAACGGTCCCTTCCACGTTGAACGAGCCATGGTTTTTCGTTTCCTCTGACTGGCTGTTACTGGCTACGCACGCCCTGGCGACGGCCAGAGACGATGAACTTGTTGGTGCGCTTGTTGACGCGCGTCGTGAGGCCCTTGGTCTTCTTGCCCCAGGGCGAGACCGGGTGCGGGTTGCCCTGACCGGACTTGCCTTCACCACCGCCGTGCGGGTGGTCGACCGGGTTCATGGCGAGGCCGCGGACCGTCGGGCGCACGCCCAACCAGCGGCTCTTGCCGGCCTTGCCCTTGCGAATGATCTCGTGCTCGATGTTGCTGAGCTGGCCGATCGTCGCGCGGCAGTTGATCAACACCTTGCGCACGGCGCCCGAAGGCAGGCGGATCTGAACGTAGTCGCCTTCCTTCGCCATGAGCTGCCCGCTGCCGCCCGCGCTGCGGATCATCTGTGCGCCGCGGCCCGGCTTGAGCTCCACGTTGTGGATCACCGTGCCCACGGGGATGTTCTGGAGCGGCAGGCTGTTGCCCGGCCGAATGTCGACGTTCGGGCCCGCGTGCACCACGTCGCCCACCTGCAGGCCGACCGGCGCCAGCATGTAGCGCTTGGTGCCGTCCGCGTAGTGCAGCAGCGCGATGCGGGCCGTGCGGTTCGGGTCGTACTCGATCGTCGCGACCTTGGCCGGCACGCCGTCCTTGTCACGGCGCTTGAAGTCGATCACTCGGTAGCGCCGCTTGTGGCCGCCACCCTGGTGCCGCCGCGTGATGTGGCCGTCGCCGTTGCGACCGCCGGACCGCTTCATCGACTGCGTGAGCGACTTCTCGGGGAAGTCCCGGGTGATGTCCGCGAAGTCGGACACCGTCATCAGTCGGCGCGCGGCCGACGTCGGCTTGAATTTCTTGAGCCCCATTACGCGGCGCCTCCCTCGAACAGCTCGATCTTGTCGCCTTCCTTGAGCGTGACGAACGCCTTCTTGAAGTTCGGTCGCTTGCCCATGGACGCGCCCACGCGCTTGATCTTGCCGCGCATGATCGTGGTGCGAACACCTTCGACGGTGACCTTGAAGAGCGAGCTGACCGCACGCGCGACGTCGTGCTTGGTCGCCTTCTTGTCGACGACGAAGGAGTACTGACGGTGCTTCTCACGAGCCCGGTCCAGCTTCTCGGTGATGATCGGGCCCTTGATGACGTGGTTCAGGTTCATGTGCGTGCCACCCTGTTAGGCCTTCTTGCCGCGCGGCTTGAGCAGCGCTTCGTTGAGTGCCTTCGCCGCGGCCACCGTCAGCACCACCGTGGGGCGCTTGAGCAGCGACTCCACGTTGATCCCTTCGGGCGGCAGGACGTCGAACTTGGCCATGTTCCGCACCGCGCGGTGCAGCTTCTCGTTCTTCGCGTCATCGATGATGAGCGCGTTCTTCAGCTTGAGCCCCTTGGTCAGGTTCGCCGAGGCGGCCTTGGTCTTCCCGTCGCTGGGGAACTCGCTGACGATCACGAGCTGCTTCTCGCTGGCGCGCAGCGACAGCGCCGAGGCGATCGCCGCCCGGCGCACGGTGCGCGGCGGCCGGTAGAAGTAGTCACGCGGCTTGGGGCCCATGGCCTTGCCACCGCCGACCCAGTGCGACGCGCGGGTCGAACCCTGGCGCGCGCGGCCGGTGCCCTTCTGCTTCCAGGGCTTCTTGCCGCCGCCGGACACCAGCGAGCTGTTCTTCACCGCCACCGTGCCGCGGCGCCGGTTGATCTGCTGCATCTTCGCCACCTCGTACAGCAGGTGTGCGTTGGGCTTCACGGCGAAGACGGCGTCCGAGAGCTCGATCTCGGAGACCTTCTTGGCGGTCATGTCGAGGACGTCGAACTTGGCCATGGCTTAGCTCTTGATTTCCACGTCGACACCAGCCGACAGGTCCAGCTTGCCCAGAGCGTCCAGGGTCTGCTGAGTCGGCTCGAGAATGTCGAGCAAGCGGTTGTGGGTGCGGATCTCGAACTGCTCGCGGCTCTTCTTGTCCACGTGTGGACTTCGCAGGACCGTGAAGCGATTGATGCGTGTGGGCAGCGGAATCGGCCCGGCGACCTTCGCGCCAGTCCGCTTCGCCGTCTCGACGATCTCCCCGGCACTCTGGTCCAGGAGCTTCGAGTCGTACGCCTTGAGTCGAATCCGAATCTTCTGTGTCGCCATTCACGAACCCTTTTGTTGCGACGCGTGATGAAACTGCGTTCCGTTCGGGCGCGGGGGTGAAGACCCGGAAAACGACTCCTGGCTGTCACAGAACCGTGCTGCGAAGGGGCGGCGCGTATATGTGCGGGCTTCCTGGTTGTCAAGCGGAGTCCGACATACACGTGCGCTTCATTGCGGAGTCACGAATTTCGAAGAGTTACCGCAGTCGCTGCGCACCGAGTCGGCCGTCGACGGCGGGAAGAACCAATTGGTCTGCTTGGCCCCGTCGCCCTGGAGTGCCTCGCAGCCGCCAACGGAGCCCGTGGTGTCGCAGGTCTTCGCGTCGGTGAAGCCACCGGCGTCGGGGTACGCGAAGGTCAACATGCCGCAGACGGCGCGCAGGCCCGCCGCGGTGGTCGGCAGCGCGTTGCGCACGTCGGTGCACTGGTTCTTCGCGGGCCGCAGCTCACACCGCGACGAGGCGGTGCCAAGGCCGCAGCCGGCCGCGACGACGAGCGCGAACCAAATGAAGATCGGAGCAAGGCGCATGTGCGGCCGTCTATGCGACGGGCAGGCGCCGCGCAATTTCGGGCGTCCTTTCACACGATCCAGCCGCCGCCGAGTACGCGGTCGCCGTCGTACAGCACTGCCGCCTGCCCAGGCGTCACCGCCCGGGCCGGCTCCTCGAGGCGCACCGAATAGTGACCGTTGAGCTCGAGCCGGACCTCCGCCTTGACCCCGGCGTGACGGTGGCGAATGCGCACGGACAGCGGCTTGCCCACGGGGGCGGCGCCGTCGACCCAGTGCGGCTGAAGGAGTGAGAAGCGATCGCGCGTGGCCTCGCTGGCGGGCCCGACGACGACCTCCTGGCGCTCGGGGTCCAGGCGCTGCACGTACAGCGGCTCTCCGGCGGCCACGTTGAGCCCGCGGCGCTGGCCGATCGTGTAGCGGTGAATGCCGTCGTGGCGGCCGATCACCTCACCGTTCGCGCGCACGACGTTGCCCTGGGGCTGAGCGCCGGCGACCTTCTCCACGAAGCGGGCGTAATCGCCGTCGGGCACGAAGCAGATCTCCATGCTCTCCGGCTTGCTCGTCGTCGGCAGGCGGTGGCGATCGGCGACCGCGCGAACCTCCGCCTTGGTCAGGTGCCCCACCGGGAAGTGGAGGTGCTCGAGTTCGCCCTGCCCCAGCGTGAACAGGAAGTACGACTGGTCCTTGGCAGGGTCAGCGCCACGCAAGAGCATGCAGCGGCCGTCGTCCCCACGCGCGATCCGCGCGTAGTGTCCGGTCGCGAGCACCGCTCCCAGCTCCCGCGCGCGCCGCAGCAGGAAGCCGAACTTCACGTCTTGGTTGCACGCGACGCAGGGGATCGGCGTGCGCCCGTTGAGGTACTGCTGCACGAACGGCGTGACCACCCGCTGGGCGAACAGCTCCTGCACGTCGGCGACGTAGAACGGGATCCCCAACGTGTCCGCCACCGCCCGCGCGTCGTCGATGTCTTCCGGGCTGCAGCAGCTGCCACATTGAGCGCGGCTCTCGTAGCTCCAGACCTTGAGCGTCAGGCCGATCACCTCGTGGCCCTGCTCGAGCAGCAACGCGGCAGCGGCCGACGAATCAACTCCTCCGGACATGGCGACGACGACGCGCATGGGCCGCCTGATGCCACAGCGAGGCCCGGCCTGAACAGTCGCTTGCCACACGTTTTCCACACGCAGTCGCCTTCGCGGAGGGGCCTTCTCCCTCGAACGCGCTCGCGCCAGGGTCCCCGGGGCAACCCCGCGAGAAGACCCGGATCCTGGCGCCCGGCCGGAATGAACTCCGAGGGCCCGAGGCGCGCTGCTGCGCCGTATTAGCCCGCCGCGTGTGGAGAACCTGTGGAGAACTTCGCCCGCAGGCGCTCGGCGAGCACGTCCTGGGTGTTGAGGGTCGGATCGTCGATCACCAGCGCGAGCAGAAACCGCGTGGCCTCACCAACGACTGGCGACGGGCCGACCCCGAGCAGGCGCATGACGTCTTGCCCCTTCAGCGCGAGGTCCTTGGCCGTCAGCGGAGGCTGCTGCGCGGCGATTGCGCGGATCCGCAGCGCGAGCTCTTCGGACAGCCGCGCCTCGGCGAGGCCCAGCGCGAGCGCCGGCTCCGAAACCGGGATCGTCACCGTCGCGAGCCACCGACGCACCTCGACGTCCGACGAGCCCGGCGGTGGCATGGCTGGCGCCGTGCGCAGCTGCGCGACGAGGGTCGCGACGGCGGTCGGGAACTTCAGCCGCAGCACCACGTCCTTCGGCGCGGCGCACCGGGAGGCCAGCACGGCGAGCCGAACCGAGAGATCGGCCGGAGCCCTTCCGCACGCGGCGAAGTCGGTGCCCACCGCCTCTTCGAAGAACGCGCCCAGGAGCGCGGACCGCTCGAGCAGCGTGAGTCCCTGAGTGGCCCGCGGCGACAGGAGCAGCTTCTGGAACTCCTCTTTGACTCGCTCCATGGCGACCTTGCGGAAGACGTCGATCGTCTTGGGGATCGCCGCCAGCGTGCCCACTTCGATCTCAAAGCCCAACACGGTCGCGAAGCGCACGGCCCGCAGCGCGCGCAGCCCGTCTTCGGCGAACCGCTCATCGGCGCTCCGCACGCAGCGCACCAGGCCGGCCCGCAGATCCTCCTGGCCACGGAAAGGATCGACCAGCTCGCCGCTGCTCGGATCGAAGGCCATGGCGTTCATCGTGAAGTCGCGCCGCGACAGATCCGCCTCGATGTCGGTGTGGAACCGAACCGACGATGGGCGCCGTCCGTCGACGTACTCGGCCTCGCTGCGAAACGTCGTGACCTCCACGTGTGCGCCGCGGTGCACGACGGTGACGGTGCCGTGCTCGATGCCGGTGGGGATCACCCGACGAAACGCCTGCTGCACTTCGGTCGGCACGGCGGACGTGGCCACGTCCCAGTCCTTGGGCACCTTCCCCAAGAGCAGATCGCGGACGCAGCCGCCCACCAAGAACGCCTGAAAGCCCGCTCGGCGCAGCGCTTCGACGACCTCGCGGACCGGCCCGGGGATCGCAGCTCCCTGCAGCGCTTGGGCGGACATTTTGAGAATGACCCCGACAGGAATCGAACCTGTGACCTGCGGTTTAGGAAACCACCGCTCTATCCAACTGAGCTACGGGGCCGAAACGGCGCACACGGTTTAGTGCGTTCGAGCTGACCTGACCCAACGAATTCAACGCCGCCATTCGAGCGGCACCGCCTCGTGGGCGGCGCGGCGCTCGAGGTCGGCGAGCTGCTCCTTCGCGCGGACCAGCGCCTTTTCGTTGAGGGCGAGGCGATCTTGCCGGCGGGTGTACTCGGGGTTCGGCACCGCAATGCAGCCGCCCTGGGCGATCAGCACGCCGGCGTGCCGACGGGACGGAACCATCGGCGCGTAGCCACACTGAAGCACCGGCCCAAGCGCACCGATCGTTTCCCGATCGACGGCGATCTCGTCTTGCAGCGTGGCGATTCGCTCTCTGGCCGCGGCGAACTGTCCTCGCCACCGCTCTTCGTCCGAGACCTTGGGCTCCACGTTGATCGCGACGGGCTTGGGAGCGGCGAGGGCCACCAGCGGCCCGGGCGCGGCGGCGGCGGTCGGCTGGCGCTCCGACGGAGCCACGGTCCACACGTCCTCTCCGGTCGTCGTCTCGACGCGAGCTCCCGCGGGCACGTTGGACAGCGTGTCGGCGAAGTGCGTCACGCCGTCGGCGTCCACCCAGCGGTAGATGGCGGTCTGGGCAGCGGCAGAGCCGGCGACGAGCAACGAGAGCGCGCAGAGGAAGGTTCTCATGCGCCGCAGCTTGCCAGGGCCCACCGCGAAGTGCACTGCGGCTGGGCTGACACAGGAGGTCCGCCGACACGGCGGCTCGTCAGACGAACCGGCACGTCCAGCGAAGTGGGCGCTGAAGGGTTCGAACCTTCGACCCCTGCCGTGTGAAGGCAGTGCTCTACCGCTGAGCTAAGCGCCCGAAAAGGGTGCGGCTGTCTGCCATGTGGCCCACACCCTGTCAAATCGAAATCGCAGGACCGCGGCGCAGTGGGAAGGCTGACGTGCCGCGCTCACTCGAGCCGCGAGAGCTTCGTCTCGAGCGCCTGGGCGCGACGGCGCAGCCCGCCCAGCTGTTTGCCGAGCGCCTTGAAGTCGGAGCGCGAGGCGAAGCTGAGCTGGTTCAGGACGACTGCCTGGCCCTGATCGACCAACTTCTTGCCTCGCTGCACGGCGCCGAGGGCCTGAACCACCCGCTGGGCGCGGCTGTCGTCACTCATGAAGCGCTCGATCGCCTTCGCCGACAAGCCCAGCGCCCGCTTCTTCAACCGGCTGCCCAGCCCCATCGCTCCTCCTCCTTGCCTTCTCCCTGGAGAGGCCTGCTCGTCGCTACGATCCCAGCCCGTCGATGCCGCGCAGCCACCGCTCGGCCACGCCGCGGTATTTGAGCCGAATCACCAACGGCTCGAGCTCGCCGCGCACCGACAGCCGCTTCTGGACGATGGCGGCGATCGGATCGAGCTGGCCGCGAATGAGCTCGACCCACGTGGCGTCGCTGGCGCGGGCGAAATACCGCGGCGCACGCGCGGCGAGGGTGGCGGTGCTCACCAGCTCGGGCACTGGAAAGCGGCCGTCCTTGGGCTCGCCCAGGTACACGCCCACGGTGCGCGTGTCGGAGTCGATCACCATGCCGAAGTCGCCGCGCCAGCCGTCCGTCGCTTGGGCGACCTCGGGGTCCGCGTTGAGCGCGGCGATGGCGCCCTGAAACCACGCTTCGGACGGGAACGCGCTCACGAGCCGCCACCGAGGAAGCGCTTGAGGCTCGAGAACAAGCCGCCCTTCTCCGCCGCCTCGCGCTCGTCCAGCGGATTGCGCTTGGCCAACTTCTCGGCGATCGCCTTCTTGAGCTGCTCCGGCGTGTCCCTCGTCGCCAGCTGAACTTCCTTCGGGTCGCCGGCGTCCTCGACCAGCACGTGGAGCAGACACTCCTCGTCGAGCCGGAAGTCGATGCGCTTGCCCGTCGCGGAGACCGGCAGCTTCACCGTTCCCAGGTACTCGTTGTCGACGATCAGCTCCGAGTCACCCTGGTAGATGTCGATCTCGACGAACGCGTTGCCCGGCTTGTGCGGCGGCGGCACCCGAAAGCTCTTCACGGTGGGCACGCGGTGGTTCTTGTCGACGATCTTCCGGAACCGGCCGCTCGCCAGCCCGTAGCCGATCGGCATTGACAGCGCGTCGATCAACGTGACCGTGTCGATCCCGTCGAGCGACTCGGCCAAGAGCGCGGCACCCAAGGCCACACATTCGTCGGGGTGAACGCCCTTGCGCGGCTGCTTGCCGAAGTGCTCTTGGATTCGCTGCTGCACCAACGGCATGCGCGACTGACCGCCGACGAGAATGATCTCGTCGATCTGCGAACGCGCCACGCCTTTTTCGGTCAGCACGTCGTCGCAGATCTGGAACGTCCGATCGACCAGGTCCTGGGTGAGCTCGTTGAGCTGCTGCCGAGACAAGGCCAGCTTCAGGTCGACCGGCTTCCCCCGCCGCTCTTCGATGTACGGCAGCTCGAGCACGACGTTCTGCATGAGCGACAGATCGATCTTTGCGGCTTCAGCCGCCGTCTTCACCCGCTGCATGGCGATCGGGCTCTGCGTGAGATCGATCTTCGACTCTCGGCGGAACGCTTCGCAGACGTAGTCGATGATCCGGTTGTCGAAGTCGATGCCGCCGAGGAACGTGTCGCCGCCGGTGGTCAGCACTTCGAACGTGTTGCCGGTGACCTGCAGCACGGACACGTCGAACGTGCCACCGCCCAAGTCGTACACCAGCACGCGCTGATCGAGGCCGCGGTTGAACCCATACGCCAGCGCCGCGGCGGTCGGCTCGTTGACGATGCGCCGCACGTTGAGCTGCGCGAGGCGGCCGGCTTCCTTCACGGCGTTGCGCTGGTTGTCGTTGTAGTAGGCGGGAACCGTGATCACGGCCTCGTCGATCGGGCCCCCGAGGAACTGCTCGGCGATCGTCTTGACCTGCCCCAGCACCAGCGCCGACAGCTCGGGCAGCGAGTACACCCGACCGCCGAGCGAGACGGCGGCGTCCCCGTCAGGACCGGCGACGATCTCGTACGTGAAGTAGCTCTTGAGCTCCTGCACCACCGCCGAGTCGTACTTGCGGCCAATGAGCCGCTTGGCGCCGTAGACCGTGTTCTTCGGGTTGGTGACGACCTGATCCTTCGCGACGCCGCCGACGACGAGATCTCCCCGGGGCGAGAGCGCGACGACGGACGGGAGGATCAGGTTGCCCTTGTCGGTCGGGACGATGCGCGGCACGCGGTTGCGCACCGTGGCGACCACCGTGTTGGTGGTGCCCAGGTCGATTCCGATGATTCTCGGCCGCTCCGACATCACTTCGGCTTGTTAGCACGGGAAATTGTTCGCGGGGCGCTCAGTCCGCTGGTGTAAGCCCGACGCGTGCTCAACTGGATCTTCTTGGCCCTCGTCAGCGGCTCGGTCGTGGTCGCTGGGTACACGGGGAGCATGGCCAAGCTGACCGAAGCGTCGACCACCTCGGCCAAGACCGCGGTGGACCTGGCGATCGGCCTCATCGGGCAGATGGCGCTGTGGCTCGGCTTCATGGGCGTGCTCAAGGAAGCGGGGCTGCTGCGCGGCATGGCGAACCTGCTGCGGCCGATCATGGTCCGCATCTTCCCCGACGTGCCCGCCGATCACCCGGCCATGGGCGCGATGATCATGAACATCGCCGCGAACGCGTTGGGCTTGGGCAACGCGGCGACGCCGTTCGGGCTCAAGGCCATGGCTGAGCTCAACAAGCTCAACGCCCGGCCAGGGGTGGCCACGAACGCCATGGCGCTCTTCCTGGTGATCAACACGTCCGGCGTGGCGGTGCTGCCGCTGGGTGTGGTGGCCGTGCGCGCGCTCCTCGGCTCGAAGGATCCGGCGGGCATCATCGTGCCCTCGCTCGTCGGCACGTTGGCCAGCACCGTCCTCGCGGTCGTCGTCTGCAAGCTGCTCGAGCGGCTCCCGCGCTTCTCCGCGGCAGCCCCGGGCGTGGCGACGCCTCCGACCACGGAGGTCACCTCCCCTTCCCCAGCGCTTGGCGCGGAGGCCGAGAGCGCGCTGGCAGAACGACCCAAGCCAGAAGCGTGGCGCCTGGCCCTCGCGTTCGGGCTGGGCCTGGCCGTGCTCGGTGCGCTCGTTCGCCACGTCCACCTGAGCACGCTCGCGCCGCTCGAGCTGACCCGCAGCGTGCTCTCCGACTGGCTGCTCCCCGTGCTCATGCTGACGATCCTGGCGATCGGCGTCGGCCGGCACGTGAAGGTCTACGAGGCGTTCATCACCGCGGCGAAGGAAGGCTTCCAGGTCGCGGTGACCATCATTCCGTTCCTCGTGGCGATCATCGTGGCGATCGGCATGTTCCGGGCGTCTGGAGCCATGGACGCCTTGGCCGGCGCGCTCGGGCCCTTCACCAGCGCGTTCGGGCTGCCTGCCGAAGCCCTCCCCATGGCGCTCGTGCGGCCGCTCAGCGGCTCCGGCAGCCTGGCCGTGATGACCGAGGCGATGAAGACCCACGGGCCGGACTCCTTCATCGGATACCTGGTCTCGCTCATCAACGGCAGCTCGGAGACGACGTTCTACGTGCTCGCGCTCTACTTCGGCGCCGTGCAGGTGCGCGCCGTGCGCCACACGCTGCTGGCGTGCCTGACGTCGGACACGATCGGCCTGCTGCTGACCGTCGCGCTCACTCACCTGTTCTTCGGCCACGCCCCGATGTCACTGACTGGCCGGTAGCGCCGCCGCGGCCGCTCGCACGGTGGGCGAAGGGTCCTTCAGCGCCGCCCGACGCAGCGCCGGCCAGTCCTTCTGAACCTTGGGGTCCTTGGCGAGCTCGTTGAGCCGCGCGAGGCGACGTTGGACACCGTCCTCGAGCCGCTCCGCGACGGACCGGTCCCAGCAGCCGCGCAGGTCCTTGTCCGCGGCCAACGCGACGAGCTCCACGTCGCGCAGCCGTGCCTCGGCGAGCTTGAGCGCGGTCTGCGCCTTCACGCGAAAGGCCTCGAGATCTTCGGGGAACTCGGACGGCTTGGTCTGCGCCAGCGCGATCGCGTCGACGGCCACGCGCGCCAGCTCGACCGCTCCACACAGCTCGCGCAGCCGAGGGAGCGCGGGCCCCACCACGTCGCGCGCGTCGTTCGCGGTCCCTTCGGCCCACAGCGCCAGCTGACGCGCGGCGACCGCCATGGCGTAGTACTGACCGCGCTCGCGGCGAATGCTGATCCAGCGCGCCAGCACCAGGGGATCGCCCACGAGGATTTCGTGCGCCCGCTGGTATTCCTTGGCAGCGCGCTCGAGCTGCCCGGACAGATCGAGCAGCACGGCCAACGAGAGCACGAGCTGCGCGTCGGACGCGGTCTGGGTGAGCGTCTCGACGCGGGTCGCCACCTCGTACTCCGCGACCTCGCGCGGCAGGGCCTTGAGCACGCGCTCGAGCGAGGTCAGCGAGCGCTGACGCACGAGGGTGCTGCGCGAGGCGCGAATGGCGCGCAGCAGCGGGTCGATCGCTCGCACCGACGCGAACGCGCCGAGCTCTTCGGCGGCCTGCCAACGATCCAGCGCGTCGGGCGCGTCGAGCGCCTGGGTCAGCTCGTCGAGCGCGCGGCGGTAGTAGTCCGGCAGCGCCTGGCGC
>JALHOS010000072.1 GCA_022842905.1 Myxococcaceae bacterium
CGCCCAGCATCGCGCCGCCCAGCATCGCGCCGCCCAGCATCGCGCCGCCCACCATCGCGCCGCCCACCATCGCGCCGCCCAGCATCGCGCCGCCCACCATCTCGTCGGCGTCGGTCGCCACCCTGCCCCCGTCGGTCGACCCCTCGACGCTGCCGCCCTCCATCGAAATCGACGCAAACGCTCCGACCGCCGCGCAGCTGCAGGGCGTCGCGGCGCTGGCTGTCGCGATGGACGCGCTCGACTACTTCCAGCTCCTCCGCCTTGCACAGGCGGCGACCGCAGCCGAGATCAAGAAGGCGTTCTACCGGGAGAGCCGCAGCTTCCACCCCGACCGCTTCTTCCACCTGGCCGACGCCGAACTCAAAAGCCACATCAACTCGGTCTACAAGCGCGTCACCGAGGCCTACTACGTGCTCCGCGACGACCAGAAGCGGCGCAAGTACGTCGCCGACATCACCGGCCCCGAGCGCGCCCAGAAGCTTCGCTACACGGAGGCGTCGGAGTCGGAGCTCAAGGCCGAGGCCAAGCGGCAGAGCGACGAAGAGTTCGGCACCAACCCCAAGGCCCGCCAGTTCTTCAAAAGCGCCTTGGCCGACATCGAACGGCAGAGCTGGACGGCGGCCGAACGCAACCTGAAGAGCGCGATCACCTTCGAGCCGAGCAACGCGCGCTTCAAGGAGAAGCTGGCAGAAGTCCAAGCCAAGCAAGAAGAGGCGCGCCGTGGCGACGGCGGCTTCAAGATCAAGTGAAGGTCGACCTCTTCGTCGCCGGGCTGACGCTGTTCTTCGCGCTCTGGGGCGCGCTGACGGGGGCCGCTCGGCAGATCGCCCAGTACGTGGCGCTCGCGGCGGCGTACGCGGCGTCGGGCCCGCTGGGCCGGGAGCTTGGCCTGTGGACCGGCCAGCAGCTCGGCGCGTCGGCCGCCGTCGGAACGGTGCTGGCGACCGTGGCGAGCTTCATCCTCGTCTTCTTCGGCGTGCGGGTCGCGGTCGCGGCCATCATCCGCAGGGTACTGGGCGGTGGAGAGGCCGGCAGCTCGCTGACGGATCGGCTCCTGGGGTTCGGCTTGGGCGGCGTCCGCGCCTTCGCGCTCTGTTTCCTCGCGCTGTGCGCCGCCGCGTACCTCGAGGACAACGTCAAGGTAGGGAACCGGCCGCTGTCCTTCGGCCCCAAGGACTCGGTCGCCTTCGCTTTCGCCAAGTCGCACAACGTGCTGACGGCGCGGCAGTTCCCCGGCATCGACGACCTCGCTCGGCTCGCCAAGGTCGCGAGCGACCCGAAGGCGTCTGCGGCGGCGACCAGCGCTGCCGACGTCCGGGCGCTGCTCAAGGACCCTCGGATCGCCAAGCTGCTCGAGTCCAAGACGGTGCGGGAGCTGGCCCAGAAGGGCGACCTGCGGGGGCTGCTCGAGCAGAACCAGGTGGTGGAAGCCCTGCGCGACCCCAAGCTGGTCGAGCGCCTGGCCCGCGTGGGCGACTCGCTGACGCCTCGCTGATCACCGGCCTTGGATCGTGCGGGCGATCTGACTAGTCACCGCCTCCTCCATGACCGCTCCGACCCCCCAGCGCTGGACGATTGCCGACTCACTCGAGACGTACGCTATTCGAAGCTGGGGCGCCGGCTACTTCGGCATCAACGACCGCGGCCACGTCTGCGTGCACCCGGGCGGCCCTACGCAGCCCAGCTTCGATCTGAAGGAGCTCGTCGACGAGGTCCGCCGCCGTGGCATCAGCCTCCCGCTGCTGATCCGCTTCACCGACGTGCTGCGCCACCGCGTGGTGCACCTCAACGAAGCGTTCCGCACGGCGATCGCCGAGCACGGCTACAAGAGCGAGTACCGCGGGGTGTACCCGATCAAGGTGAACCAGCACCGCTACGTCGTCGAGCAGATCGTCGACGCGGGGCGCCCGTACGGCTACGGCCTGGAAGCGGGGAGCAAGCCCGAGCTGCTCGCGGTCATGGCGCTGCTGGACGACCCCGACGCGCTGATCGTCTGCAACGGCTACAAGGACGAAGAGTACGTCGAGACCGCCCTCTACGCGTCGAAGCTGGGGCGCAAGGTGGTCATGGTCGTCGAGAAGCCGACGGAGCTGCTGCTGATCGCCGAAGTGGCCAAGCGCACCGGCATCGCCCCGCGGCTCGGCATGCGCGTGCGCCTGTCGACGCGCGGCGCCGGAAAGTGGGAAGCGTCCGGGGGAGACCGCAGCAAGTTCGGCCTGTCCCCCAACGAGCTGATGGAGGCGATCGGCTTCATGAAGGAAGCCAACCTGCTCGGCTGCTTCGAGCTGTTGCACTTCCACTTGGGCAGCCAGATCTCCAACATTCGCAGCGTCAAGAACGCGCTGCGCGAGGTGGGGCGCTTCTTCGTGGAGGTGGCGCGGCTGGGCGCGCCGCTCAAGTACCTCGACGTCGGCGGCGGCTTGGGCGTCGACTACGACGGCTCACAGACGAACTTCGCGTCGTCCATGAACTACACGACGGCGGAGTACGCCAACGACGTGGTCTTCGCGGTGATGGAAGCCTGCGACGCCGCCAAGGTGCCCCACCCGATCCTCGTGTCCGAGTCCGGCCGCGCCGTCGTCGCGCACCACGCGGTGCTGGTGACGGAGGTGCTCGGCAACAGCGACTTCGACGCGCCGCCGATCCCCGACCGCCTGCCGGAGAACGCGCCGCAGGTCGTGAAGAACCTGTTCGCGACCTTCCGCGACGTGTCCAACAAGAACCTCCTGGAGCAGTACCACGACGCGCTCGAGTACAAGGACGAGGTCCTCACGCTGTTCTCGCTGGGCCACCTGCGGCTCGAGGAGCGGGTGATGGCAGAGAACATCTTCTGGTCGATCTGCCAGAAGATCCTGCGGCTGGCGCGAGAGTCCGGGGAGCTGCCCGAGGAGTTCGAACAGCTCGAGCACCTCCTGTCCGACACGTACTTCTGCAACTTCTCGCTCTTCCAGTCGCTGCCTGACTCCTGGGCGATCGATCAGCTCTTCCCGGTCATGCCGATCCACCGGCTCACCGAGCGGCCGACGCGGCGCGCGGTGCTGGCCGACATCACCTGCGACAGCGACGGGAAGATCGAGAAGTTCATCGACCGGCGGGAGGTGAAGGACGACCTCGAGCTGCACGCGCTCAACGACGACGAGTACTACCTGGGCATCTTCCTCGTCGGCGCGTACCAGGAGATCTTGGGCGACCTGCACAACCTGTTCGGCGACACGCACGCGGTGCAGGTGTCGCTCGCCCCTGGCGGCGGCTACCTGATCGACCGCGTCGTCGAAGGTGACACCGTCACGGAAGTGCTCAACTACGTCGCGTACAACAAGGACGATCTCATCGCGAAGATGCGGGCGCTGACCGAGAAGGCGCTGCGCTCTGGCCAGATCACCATCGACGAGTCGCGCCAGATCCTGCGCTGCTACGAAGGCGGGCTTGCCGGCTACACGTACCTCGAGCGCGACGTGGACGCGAAGAGCTTCACCGCCGGCCAGCTCCGCCTCGTGCCGGCCGTCGAGACGCCGCAGCGCCCTACGGGGACCTGAGGTCAGCTGGCGTAGACGAAGTCCATGGGCACCTGCACGTCCGGGTGCAAGCTGCGCGCGACGGGACAGCCGCGTGCGATCTCCTCGAGCCGCGCGCGCTGCTCCGGCTTCACCTCGCGGGGCATCTCGAAGCGCACGGTGAGCTCGCCGATGCGCCGGGGCGGCCCCACCATGTGCTTGACCACCGTCGCGCGTGCCGGGCCCCACGCCAGCCCTTCCCGCCCTGCCTGCAGCGCCATGGTCGACAGCGCACAGGACGCGAGCGAAGCGCCCAGCAGATCGGTCGGGCTGAAGCTGCTCCCGTCGCCGCCGTTGTCCTTGGGCGGGGTGGTGGGCAGCGTGGCTCCGCTGGGCCCGTGGGAAATGGTGCAGCCCAGACCTTCGATGCGGACGGTCATGGTGACGCCGAGTGAACGATCCATGGCGCGGGACCTTCGACGGGCGAGCGCGCAGACGCAAGCGCCGCTATGTCGGCGGCCATGACCACGCTGCCTGACTGTGGCTTGTACCGAACGACCGCGGCGATCGGCCCGGTGCCGGCCGGCCGACTGGTGTACTTCCACAACCACGGCGAGCCGGGGCCCGGCATCTACACGCCGCACGGCTGGCAGCAGAACCGCGCACAGTGGCATGCGTCGGGGATCCCGCTTCCCTCGCCGGACGCTGCGCAGCACCTGGCGCCGCTGCCCGCTGAAGGCCTGTACCGCGTCGTCAGCGAGTTCACCTGCTGTCCCAAGCGCTGCGTGACCTTCGCTCCGGAGCGGCTGGTGCAGCTCGGCTACGACGCCGCCGCCAACGCGCTGCTGTTCTTCCCGGAACTCGGCCCGACGGGGCTGCGGCTGCCAGAGCAGGGCACGCTGGTGGACCGCGACCGGCTGGGCCACCTGAGCCGCCTGGCGGTGGCCGAAGTCAATGCGCCCGAGCGGCTACCGGGAGGGCTGCTGCACTGACGTCTTCAGCGCGAAGTGCGCCGTCTCGCAGGCCCGCGCGATCGCCGCGCGCCTCGCGTCGTCTTCCTGGGGCACCAGCCAGTGCACCATGTCCTCGGCTTCCCAGGTGTACGGTTTGCCGTTGAGCTGCACCCGGCCCTCTGCGACCGCGCGCGTCGCGTCGGTCAGGTTCAGGCCGCGCAGATCGCGCACGAGCGCCAGGAAGCGCCCTTGCCGCTCGGGGTCGACGAACTGCGAGCCGTGCCGCGCGGCGAAGGCCATGTGGAACCACGACGGGTGGAAGGCGACGCCGGCCAGGCCCAGCCGCTTGGCGATCAGGACCAGCAGGTTCGTCATTTCTCGCGCGAGCCCGAGGCCCGGCACGTCTTGCCCGGGCAGCTTCGGGCGCAGGGAGCTGAAGCGCGCGCGCGGGTTGCGCAGCGACAGCCAGTTCACGAACAGCACCGGCCGGCCGTTGAGCTCCCGCCGCTGCACTTCCAGCTCGATCAGGACGACGGGCTTCTCGGTGACCGAGTCCAGCGCGTGCAGCTTCGCGACGTCGTACGGCCCCTGCTGCGAGAGCTCGACGTGCAGGTGCTCGTAGCCCAGGCGGCGCAACAGCGGCAGGACGCGGTACCGCTCGAGGGCCAGCTCCAGGCCCTGCGCCGTGTAGAAGTCCAAGAAGCGGCGCGTGCTGGCTGACGGGTGGCCGAGCAGATCGTCCAGCTCGCCGGGCGCGAACAGGGTGTCCGAGCCGCTCAGGCGCTCCGGCGCCAGCGTTCGCGAGATGCGCACCATGCGCGCGGCGAGCGGATCGTAGTCGAGCGGAATCGGCTCGTCGGAGTCGAGGGTGATCGCCAGGCCCGTGCCAGCCAGCACCTTCCACGCGTGCGGCGTGTACCCGCCAGCGGGGAGCCACACCTGCGGCGTTCCACGCAGGCGTCGGGCGACGAGCAGATCGCGCTCGCGGATACCGCCGAGCGTCAGGCCGAGATCACCCAGCGGATCGCTGGCGAGCACGTCACCGCCGGCGAGCACGAACCACAGCCCACAGCTGGGGGCCCGGCCCAAGGCGCTGCGCACCGCGTCCAGGTACGCCGCGTTTCCGGCCTTGGGCGGCAGCACCTGCTCGTCGACGCCAGGCAGCGGACCCCAGCTGGCGCCGGACACGCTGCCGAGCCACACCTTCGGATCGCCGACCAGGCAGTCGGCTGTGCCGTCGGGCGGGTGGAAGTCCAGGTCGAGCACGCCGACGCGGCCGTCGAACCCGTCAGCCCGCACCTGGGCGATCGCCACGGCGACGTCGTTGAGCGCGCAGAAGCCCGAGCCCTTGGCGCGAAACGCGTGGTGGAACCCGCCGAGCAAGTTCAAGGTCGGCAGGCCGCTGCGCAGCGTCTCTTGCGCCGCCCAGACCGTGCCGCCAACCGCGAGGCGAACCGAACGCAGCGCGCCCTCGCCGACCACGTCGTGGGCGGGCACCGAGTAGATCGCCGCGAGGGTGGCTGGATCCTGCAGGGACTCGAGGTACTCGGGCGTGTGCACCCGACAGAGCGCCTCGTAGGTGACGGGCAACGGGTTGACGACGTCGCGCGTGCGGACCGCTCGCGCCCGAAGCAGGTAGTGCAGCGCGTCGTCGGCGCGGCGCACCTCGAAGCCGCCACGGGCACCTTCGAGGCTGGGTATGGGGAGCCGGTAGGCCTCGTCGTAGGCCAGGCGCAGGCGCGCCGCCCTCCGTCGAAACAGGCGCTCGAGCACGGGACGACGCCGTCAAAAGTCGATGCGGTTGACGCTCTCGGGCTGCGCAGGCGGGCGGATCTTCTCGGTCCGCTCGAGCTCCGGGTCCGGTGCGGGGATCTCCACCGACGGCCGCTGGCCGTCTTTGCGCTGCCGCTCCCGCTCGCGCCGCTTGATCTGCTCGATGATGTAGGCGTCAAGCATGGGTTCTCTCGAGGGCACCGCGGGTGAAGCCGGCCAACTGCGGCAATCTTAACCATCGGCCCGGGAACGGCAACCCGCCGAAGACACCTCTTCAGGCGGGCGTGTGGGTTACTTCTGCGACTCGATGCGGCGCTTGAAGTTATCCAAGAGCTTGGGGAGCTGGCTGTCGACCAGCGTGTTGAGGATCGTCTTGGGCACCAGCGGACCGACGGCGACTTCGATGTTGTAGGTCGCCTTGGTCGTTCCGTTGCCCTGGTCTTCGAGCACCCAGCCGCCCTTGTTGTCGCGCATGAACTCGCCGTCGATGAAGGTCCACGACACCCGGGTCGGCCCTTCTTCCCGCATGTGGACGGCGTACTTGATGACCTTGACCACCTCGGCCTCGTAGTGGACGTCGACCTCGTTGCCGCGCCGGTTCGACGTGCGGATCTTCCGCACCTCGGGGAGGAACTCCGGGTATCGCTCGTAGTCGCTGATCACCGCGAAGCACTTGTCGATGGGGGCGTTGAAGACGACGGAACGTGAGGCACCAGGCATGACGAAGCTCTCCTTGTGAGCGCAAACGACGGTGGCGGCGGGCGCAGGTTACATCGCCTTCATGTCCAAGCGGTGGGTCGCGTGCACCCGGCGGACGGTACCGGTCTTCGACCGCATGACGATCGAGTGGGTCTCGGCGCCGTGCGCCCAGAAGCGGACGCCCTTGAGGAAGTCGCCGCCGGTCACGCCAGTCGCGGCGAACATGACGTCTCCCTGCGCCAGCTCGTCGGCGCGGTACACGCGATCGAGCTGGGTGATCCCCATGCGGCGGGCACGAGCGATCTCCTCGTCGTTGCGGAACTTGAGCCGACCCTGGAAGTCGCCGCCGACGCAGCGCAGCGCCGCGGCCGAGATCACCCCTTCGGGCGCCCCACCCTGGCCCATGACCACGTCGATGCCGCTCTCTTCGAAGCAGGTGGCGACACACGCGGCCACGTCTCCTTCGTCGATGAGCTGCACCCGCGCCCCCACGGCGCGCACCTCGGCGATCAGCGCCTGGTGCCGCGGCCGATCCATGATGCACACGGTCAGCTCGGCCAGCTCCCGCCCCAGCGCCTGGGCGATGCGCTGGAGGTTCTCGGCCGGCGTGCGGGTCAGATCGATGGCGCCCTTCGCCCGCGGCCCGACCGCCAGCTTGTCCATGTACGTGTCCGGCGCGTTGAGCAGGCAGCCCCGGTTCGCCAGCGCGACGACGGCGATCGCCCCGGGCTTGCCCGACGCGCACAGCGTGGTGCCTTCGAGCGGATCGAGCGCGATGTCCACCGCGGGAAAGCCGGCGCCCTTCCCCACCTTCTCGCCGATGTAGAGCATGGGCGCTTCGTCGCGCTCACCCTCGCCGATGACGACGGTGCCGTCGATCGTCAGCTCGTCGAACGCTCGCCGCATGGCGTCGACGGCGGCGCGATCCGACTCGTGGTTGTTGCCCCGCCCCATGAGCCGCGCGCTGGCGATGGCCGCCAGCTCCGTGACCCGCACCACCTCGAGCGCCAAGTTGCGATCCATCACGTTGCCTTTCGCCCCGTCACGCCGCCGGCTCGTCGGCGAGCAGTCGCACCACCCAATCGGGAAGTCCAGCCGGTTTTCCCTTCGGCCCCACGCAGGCGTGGATCGTGTGGCCTTGGGCCAGCGGCGCGCCGTCGCGCAGCACCCGGTAGTCGAAGCGCATGGACGCGCGGCGGAGCTCGCCTACCGACACGCGGATCGTCAGCAGATCTTCGTAGCGCGCCGGCGACTTGTACGACGCGCTGGCTTCGACGACGGGCAGCCCGAAGCCTTCCTGCTCCATGCGCACGTAGCTGCCGCCGCGGGCGCGGAACAGCTCGCTGCGGGCGAACTCGAAGTAGCGAAAGTAGTTCGCGTAGTAGACGACGCCCATTTGATCGGTGTCGCCGTAGATCACGCGCACGATTGCGTCGGTGCTGATCGCCATGGCCTTGCGGTCTCTAGCAGCCTGCGTCCGCCCGTCGACAGAGATGCACCAGCGTGGCAAGTGCGCGCCATGCAGGAGCCCTGGGTCAGCCTGGTGGACGACGCGCTGCCCAGCGCCCTGTTTCGCGCCCTTCACACCGCCGTCCGCGCCCTGGGCGACGAGCGGCTGCGCTCGAGCTACCAGACGACGTTCTGGCACCCGCTCGCCGAGCCCGCGACGAACCTCGTCGAGCGCGCGGTACAGCGGCTCCAAGCCAGGGTGCGCCCGAGGATCGACGGCGTCGTCGGCGTGGAGTGGTGGCTCTCACGCATGCGCACGTCCAACGTCCGGGTCGACTTCCACCAGGACCGAGACAACGCCTACTTCGCGCGGACTGGGAAGAAGCGGCACCCTGCGCTCAGCTCGGTGCTGTACCTGAACCGCTGCCGCGGCGGCCTGCTCGCGGTGACCGACGCGCGCGTCAACCCCAAGAACCCTTCGCTCGCGCCGGACCGCCACGACTTCGACTTCGTCACGCCGGCGCCCAACCGCTTCTGCTTCTTCGACGGCACGCTGACCCACGGCGTCCTCGACGCGCGCAACGAGATCCCTGGGAAGCGGCTGCCGACCGAGCCCATGCTGCGCCTGGCCGTGGCGATCAACTGGTGGCGCGTTCGACCCGAAGGGGTCCGTCCGTACTCAGCCCAGCGCCACTACCTGTCCCTGGCCGCGAAACGGCGCGTATGAAACACTGCCCGCGCATGAGCCGCTGGGGTCTGCTCACCGTCGTCGTCAGCGTGCTCTGGCTCGGCCGGGCGGCCTGGGCCGACGCTCCGCTCGCGATCGACGCGCCGCAAGCCCCGGGCTCTTCGACCAACGTCGTCGCGCCGCCGACCGCCGCCGAGGTCCGCAAGTCGGGCGCGCACAGCGTCAACGTTTCCGTCGACCACACGCTGAGCCGAGAAGACGCACGCAGCCGCGTGGAGCAGCTCCTCGCCTACTGGGGCAAGCGCTTCGGCGTGAAGAGCGCCTGGTCCGGCTTTCGGGTGGAGCTGTCCGGCGTGGTCTGGGGCATCACCATCGACGCGCACTTCGACGTCGGCGATCACGACGTCATGGCCACCGCGACGGACCCCGGCTTCGCGTGGCGCGGCATGGCCCACGACTACGTCGCCAAGAAGCTCAAGAAGTACCTGCACCCCGCGTACGAAGAGCCCTGAGTCGCAGCGACTTGCCTACACGCCCCCACAACGGCGCCCCTGGAGAGGCTGATCCGCCGATCGCGCTGAGGCCGGTAAATCGGCCTTGGAGAACTCCGACTTTACAGGTGCTTACGCGCGATCAAGATGCGCGTCCTTCATGTCGGAGCTCGCCCAGGCCGGAGTGGCCACCGCCGTCGTCGCCGCAGCACCCCCTGCCCCACCGTCGTCGATCCTGACGCGGTTCCACGAGCGGCTGCTCGCCGAAGAGCTGCTCGCCAAGTCGTCGGACGGGCAGCGGCGCGTGGCGCGGGCGCTGTCCGAGGCGCGGGTCGATCTGAATCCGCACCAGCTCGAGGCGGCGTGCTTCGCGCTCGACAGCCTGACGCGCGGCGGCTGCATGTTGGCGGACGAAGTGGGCCTGGGGAAGACGATCGAAGCGGGGATCGTCATGGCGCAGCTCGTGGCCGAAGGCCGCCAGCGCATTCTGGTGCTGGCGCCGGCGACGCTGCGCGCGCAGTGGCAAGCCGAGCTCAAGGAGAAGTTCGATCTCGAGTCCGTCGTCGTCGACGGGCGGACGGTGCGCGCGACGGGCAACTGCTTCGATCAGACCGCGCCGATCGTCATCGCCAGTCACCCGTTCGCCGCCGGGCGCAGCGAGCTGCTCGCGCAGCTCAAGTTCGACCTCGTGGTGATCGACGAGGCGCACCGGCTGCGCAACGCGCACAAGCCGAGCAACAAGACGGGCAAGGCGCTCAAGGCGGGGCTCAAGGACACGCCGAAGCTGCTGCTGACCGCCACGCCGCTCCAGAACGAGCTGACGGAGCTGTTCGGCCTGCTGTCGCTGCTCGACGAGCAGCTGCTGGGCCCTGAAGAGGCGTTCCGCGCCCACTTCCCGGTGGACCCTGACCACGGCGGGCTGACGGAAGTCGCCAGCAAGGAGCTCAAGCAGCGCCTGGCACCGGTGGTCCAGCGCACGCTGCGCCGCCAGGTCAAGGAGTACGTCCGCTACACGAACCGCCGCAGCGTGGTCGAAGACTTCACGCCGCTGGCCGACGAGCAGGCGCTCTACGACGACGTCAGCGAGTACCTGCGCCGCAACGAGTGCGCGGCGATCGAGCCGGGCAAGCGCACGCTGCTCACGCTCGTGTACCGCAAGCTGTTGGCGTCCTCGACCTACGCGATCGCCCCGACGCTCAAGAAGCTGTCCGAGTCGCTCGAGGAACGGCTCAAGTGCGCCAAGCTGGGCAAGGACGCCACGGCGCTGCTGTTCGAACCCGAAGAGCTCAAGCAGTACGCCGAGGAGGCCGAAGAGCTGTCGGACGACGGCCGGCCGGTCGGCAACGCGATCGCCAACATGGAGCGCGAGGTCTGGGAGCTCAAGCGCTTCGCGCAGCGGGCCGACGGCATTCGCGTCAACGCCAAGGGTGAAGCGCTCAAGCGAGCGCTGGACCGAGTGTTCACCGTCGCCCGCGCCCACCAGTGGCCGGAGAAGGCGGTGATCTTCACCGAGTCCAAGCGCACGCTCGAGTACCTGGCGCAGCTGCTCAGCGATCACGGCTACGCGGGGAAGATCGCCAAGCTCACCGGAGACGCCGGCACGCCGGAGGCCCGCCGCGAGCTGGTGGAGACGTTCCGCGACTCGGCGCAGATCCTCCTGTCCACCGAAGCGGGGGCGGAGGGCCTCAACCTCCAGTTCTGCAACCTGGTGGTCAACTACGACCTGCCGTGGAACCCGCAGCGCGTGGAGCAGCGGATCGGCCGCTGCCACCGCTACGGCCAGCAGCGCGACGTGCTGGTGCTCAACTTCTTGAACCGCTCCAACGCGGCGGACGCGCGGCTGTACGAGCTGCTCGAGAAGAAGCTCAACCTCTTCGACGGCGTGTTCGGCGCGTCGGACGAGATCCTGGGCGCGCTGGAGAGCGGCGTCGACTTCGAGCGGCGGGTGCTGGAGATCTACCAGTCCTGCCGCATGCCCCAGGAGATCAACGCGGCCTTCGACGCGCTCCGGAAGGATCTCGAGAGCCGCATCGATCAGCGTATGACCGAAGCGCGGTCCACCCTGCTCGAGCGGTTCGACGGCGACGTGCGCAAGCGGCTGCGGGTGGCTGGGGACAACGCCAAGGAAGCGCTGGCGACCCGCCGCAAGTCCGAGCAGTCGCTGACCGGCTCGGTCCTCGGCAAGGCGGCGACCGGGCGACGGCAGCTCGCGCTGGCGGCCAAAGAAGTCCGCGCGCGCACCGACGACGTCGTCAGCTACCTCAAGCTCGACGGCGCGACGCTGCCGCCGAAGCTCGCCAACCTCATCGGCAAGGAAGGCTGGTGGTACGCGTACCGGTTCGAAGCCAGCGGCCTCAAGCCCGAGGAGCGCGTGGTGCACGTCGTGCTCGTCAAGCACGGCGAAGGCTTCAGGGTGCTGCCGCTGGCCGACGCCGAGCTCTTCCCCCGCATCGCGGCTCAGGAAGAGCGCCACCGCCGTCCGCCCGCCCTCTCGCCGACCGCGCAGCACGAGCAGGCGGTGCTCCAGGCCCGCGACGAGCTCCAGCGCGCGCTGGAGCGGAAGAACGCGCTCGAGCTCGACGCCACGCGGGATCGGGCCGATCGCTTCGCCGAGGACACGCTCTTCTCGCCGCGCCAGCACGTGGATCGCGCACGCGACGACTGGGAGCTGGCGCGGAAGGCCGTCCTCGACATCGAAGAGCCGTCGGAGCGCGTCAAGGCGCGGGCCCAGGCGGAGCGGCTGGAGCGGGAGTACCGCCGCAAGCTGACCCAGTGTCGCCAGGCCGAAGAGGCGCGCTACGCCGAGAAGGACCGGACGATCGCCGCCATGACGCAGAAGGCGAAGGTCGTCATCAACCGCGCGCTGATCGCCTCGGCGTACTTCTTCGTCGACTGAACAGGTCCGGAGCGGGACGCAGGGCGCGGTGGCGCCCGCCGCGGGACGCGAACGACGGATCGCCCCCCGGGCGCGGGGTGGCTGATGGCGTGCTGCCTGTCCGATCCATGGCTGTAGGATCGAGCGCGTGGCTCGGACGAGACAGCCACTTTGGCGTCCAAGCTGCGGGTGCGCCTTCGTCGAGGAAAGGGACGGGACCACCGGTCGCGGGAGCCTCGGCGCGCGACGCCCCTGACAGGGCTGGCGCTCAGCGCGCCCCAGCATGGGCGTACGACGGCCGGCTCCGATTGAACGAGCACGCCTGACGACCGAGCGCCGGCCGTGCCGCCAGACCGCACGCACGGTGCGACCTCAGGGGCGTTCCCGTCCGCCCTCACGCGCCCCCAAACAAACGAAAAGGGCAGCCTCGACGAAGAGGCTGCCCTTCCCTGCTTCAGCCTTCGGACCGCTCCGTTACGGAGTCAGGCTGACCTCGCTGGTCGAGATGACGCCGCGCGCGCCGTGGTAGTTCATGATCCCACGGTGGCAGCCGGCGCACTGCTCGGTCGGACCGCCGGAGCCGGGCGTCATCGCGGCGTCGATCAGATCCTGCCGACCGTTTGCGAACACCGCCGGCTCGAAGCCGAAGTTGTAGGCGTGCGAGCGCTGGTAGTAGTGCTTGAGCGGGTCACCCGACTGGTGGCAGCTCATGCACGAAGCGGCGACGGGGCCCATGAGCTGGTCGTCGTTCAGCGTGCTCCACCCAGCGCCAGGGCCGGTGCCCGGGTCGAGGGTGACGCCGACGGCCTGCCGCGGATCCGGAGGCGAGTTGACGGTCGACGGAATGTGGCACGCCGCGCAGTCAGCCAGGTGCCGCGGGTAGTGGACCTCGACGAAGTTGTGCTTCTGCGCGTACGGCGTGGTGCAGCCGCTCCACCGCGGAATGCCGCCGTCAGCCAGCACCGCCGTGGCGCCGAAGACCGGCCGGCAGTTCACGCCGTCGCCCGTGGCGTCGGTCGTCGGCCAGTTGGTCGTGCGGTTCAGCGCGGCCTTGCTCCCGAAGAAGTAGATGCCGTTGGTCCGGTAGAACACGATCGGCATGCCCGTCTCGCCGGACGAGTGGATGCCGTGGATCATGGTCCGCAGATCGTACGTCTGGCCAACCTTGCCGTCGTACGCCGCCGCCGCGTTCACACCGAAGACGCCGGTGCGGTTGTTTTTCTCGTTGGCCGCGGGGTTGTGGCACATCTGGCACAGGTCGATGCTGTCCACGCGGTTGCCGCCGTGCTGGTACATGCTGCCTTCGTGGCACGTCGAGCAACGGTCGATGTCGGCCACGTCACGGCGCTTCACGGTGGCCGGCGCGCCCGTCGCGGGGACGAACTCGTACACCGGGGAGCGTGAACGGATCTGGATGAACTCTGCGTTCGTGCCCGCGGCCGGGGCGTAGCGGATCTGCGGCTTGCCCTGGAGGGCGACGATGCCGAGGGTGGCGCTCGTGGTGTTCGTCGGGACCGTCGTCGTCGCCACGTTCGAGGCGCACACGGTGTTCGTCGTGGTCAGGTTGACGGCGGAGGCCGGCTGACCAGGGGCGGTGCCTTGACCCGCGTTCACCCAGTCGTTGCCCTGCGCGTAGGCGCGGAGGATCGACATGTTGCTGGCGACCACGCCAGCGTCGGGGTTCGTCGACGACGTCGCGCCGATGAAGACCGGGCCCACGCCGAAGTCGGAGTTGCACGGGTTCACCGGCGCCCAGCCGCCGTCGGCCTGCTGCTGATCCGCGGTCCAGGTGATGGCGAGGTTCGGGCCGGTGACGGTCGTCCCAGTGATGCTCATGCGAACGGTCTTGCCCAGCTCAACCGACTGGTCGTCACCGTTCCAGATGAGGCCGCCGCGCGCGGTCTTGCGACCGTTGTGGAAGGCCGCGACCGTGGTCTTCGCCGACAGGCCGCCCGAGGTGTGGCAGGTCTGCGTGCACGTCGTCGCGGTCGCGTTGGAGGCCGTGATGGCGCTGTGCAGCGTCGGCACCGCCGGGTTCTTGAAGCCGCTCCAGCCCTGGTGGCACGACATGCACAGAGCCCAGGACGGCGGGGCCGCGTTCACGCGGGTCAGCGCGTCGGCGGTGTTGTGGCAGGTGCTGCAGTTGTTCGTGTAGCTGGGGAAGCCCACGGAGAAGCCGCTGGTGATCTGAACGCCAGCGTCGAGGACGGCGGACGCCGAGCGCACGTACGTGGCGGGCGGCGCGGCCACGGACACCCACTGCTCCGGCTGCGGGCCGTTGTTGGTCGAGCTGAAGCGGTCCGGATCGACGCGGAGGCTCACGTTGCCGCCGGGCATGTTGTGGGAGTTGTGAATGCCGTGCACGTAGCCCATGAGCCGCGTGCCACCGCCGGTGCCGGCGTCAGCGGCGCCAAGGCCAGGGCCGATGGTGTCGAAGCGGTTGTGGCAGACCACGCAGGCCGACACGCCGCGCGGGCTGACGCCGTGGTGCTCGGACGCTTCGGGGCCTTCGGGCGTGCGGAAGACGCGATCGCCGTGGCAGTTCATGCAGGACTGGTCGGTCACCACCGGGCGATCCGCGCCGCCCAGGTGCGAGACGATCGACGCGGCTTCGTTGCTGTTGCCGCTGTTGACCGTGAGGAGGAAGGTCGTGCCCGCGTCGAACGTGCGCACCGTCGACCCGTAGCCCGAGATGAGGGCGTCGTAGTCGCCGTTGCCCTTGGGCATGATCGTGACGGGGTTGGTGGTGCGGTTGATCGACGTGCGCACGCCCGCGCCCGCCGCGTTCCGCTGCCAGTAGTAGGCGTTGGCCACGGTGGTGAAGCGGTTGTCGTTCACGCCGTCGGTCTTCACGTTGAAGGTGATCTTGAGGAAGTCACCGGGGGAGCCGGCGTCCGCCACGGAGGGCAGCGTGACGCTGGTGCCGTCGGTGCAGGTCAACAGCCGCCCACCGCCATCAGCAGTGGTGATCGTGCACGACGTGCCGTTGGTCCCGTTGGTGCCGTTGGTCCCGTTCATCCCGTTGGCGCCGTTCGTCCCGTTGGTCCCGTTGGTGCCGTTCGTCCCCGGCGTCCCGTTGGTCCCGTTCATCCCCGGGGTCCCATTCGTCCCATCGGTACCATTGACGATGGTCACCATCGTCCCGTCAGGGCAGGTGACGGTCGACGAGCCGTTCCCGTTGGCCTTCAGGGTGCAGTTTTTGCCGTCCACCCCCGCAGGGCCCGCTGGTCCAGCGCAGGCAGCGACGACGGCACAAATTGCCGCCACCAGTAGTTGACGCATGTGGGCTTGCATTCGATCCCTCCGTGTTGTTGTGGCGCCTTTGGGGCGACGCGTCCCGTGCATGACTCGCTCCAACCTGGAAGCGCCTGAAATTCCTCATCGACCAGTTCTGCTGCGCTGCGCCACGCGTCGTCGGTGCGCCATGACAAAGCCATGACGCAGGAATTGCGTGAGCCGAGGCCGCGCGCGGCGCTGCAGATCGAGGGCGGATCAGCGCGAACGCGCCCACCCCGCAGGAAAGGAGCGGGACGGAGGCGCGCTTGAAGAAACGGTCGGCGTCCGTGGCTGCGCGACGCCCGGACCGCCGAAAGCGCTACTTGCCCGGCGCGGGGTCGAACAGCCCGCGCTTGCCTTCCTTGTCCTTGAACTGCTCAGCCTCGGGCAGTGGCTCCTTCTTCTCGTTGATGTTGGGCCACTTCGGAGAGAACTCCGCGTTGAGCGCCTTGTACTCGGCCCACTTCGCCGGCAGGTCCGACTCCGGGAAGATCGCCTTGGTGGGACACACCGGCTCGCACGCGCCGCAGTCGATGCACTCGTCCGGGTGAATGACGAGGAAGTTGGCGCCTTCGTAGAAGCAGTTCACCGGACAGACTTCGACGCAGTCGGTGTACTTGCACTTGATGCAGGGCTCGGCGACGACGTAGGCCATGGCGTGGCGACCTCGGGTTGCAAAAGGGAAACGACGCGCGCGTATCTAGTGAGCGGGCAGTGAGGCGTCACGTGCAATCCGCGCCGTGGCGCTCGCGCCGCCGCACTTCGTGACCGGGCGCGCTTTGCGTTAGGGTCCGCGCCCCTGGCCGACCTCCCTTCCCCGAGGACCTCATGTCGTTGACCCTCACGATCACCGCCGCGGTGCTGTCCGCCTTCGCCCCGCGGATCCAAGAGCAGCAGCTCGCCGCGCACACCCACGCTCCGCGCTTCGTCGCCGGTGAGCTGTCCGCGCCGCTGACTGGCGACTTGCCTCAAGCCGCGAAGGCGTGGGCCTGGAACGAGCGGTGGCGCTACGGCCTGCCGGCTCACAGCACGTTGGTGAACGGCCAGTCCTTCAACACGCGCTTCGGGGCCAGCTTTCACCTGCTGCAGCACGTCGGCGACGTCGAGGTGTACGGCGCGCGGCTCGTGGTCACCGTCGACGCGCGCGCCCGGGTCGTCCAGGTCGCCTCGAGCCTCGTCACGAGCCCGAGCGTGATCGCCCAGTGGAACCTGAGCCCGGACGAAGCGCTGCGCCGCGCCGCTGAGGGCGTTCCCTTCGCCATGCTCGACCAAGAAGGCCGGCCGTACGGGGCCAGCAAGCGCTTCCTCTTCGAGAGCAACGGAGAGCTGCACGCGGGCTACCTGGTGCACGTCGCGTCCGCCGAGCGCAGCAAGAACTGGTACGTGCTGGTCGACGCGGTGAACGGCGCGGTGCTGGCGACGCAGAACCGAGTGCACCTCCAGTCGATGCAGGCGCGCGCGTACCCCATCAGCCCCGGAGGACTCGATGCGGGCGTAGGCCGCACGCCGACCCAGGCCGTCGAGCTGCGCCACGCCGACGGCGGATCCATGGTGCTGCCGTGGAGCGTCAACGACGGCGGCTTCCTCAACGGCACGCAGCTGACGACGTACAACTGCTGCCCCACGGACAACTGTGAGGTCGACGGCGGCGCGGCGCGGATCAACGGCACGCTCCGCGTCATGGGCTTCAACGTGGCCTACAACACCGTCATTTGTCAGCGCCGCCAGCGCGCGTCGAACGATCCGTCCGTGCTCGGCTCTGGCGAGTTCTCGGGTGACGCGGGGAGCTACCTCTACACGCCGGTGGACCCACCGCAGGGCGCGAGCGTTCAGCTGACCGACCCGACCAACTCGGATCAGTTCGCCGAAGTGCACAGCTTCTTCCACGTCAACCGGGTCTACGACTGGGTTCGGGGCCTCTCGTCGCGCGCGCAGGCGACGTTCACGCAGCAGCCGGCGATCCGCCCGTTCGCGATGCGCGACGAGGTCGCGGGCCGCAAGCCGGCCGTCTGGGCCAACGTGACGTTCCCCGACATTCAAGCGGAGATCACCCGCGTCGACGGCGGTATCAGCGCGCTGATCGCCTGCGTCACCGCGCCAGCGCTTCCCGACGGCGGACCGGGGTGCCGCCTGCAGCTCAACAGCCTGCAGCGCTGGGACAACGCCGCCTTCTTCCCCAAGGAGACGTTCGCCCAGATCCCCGTGCCCGGCTTCGACACGGGCGTGGACACGCTGATGATCTTCCAGGGCAACGGCGGTGACGCCGCGTACGACGCGACGGTGCTCCAGCACGAGTTCGGCCACGGCGTGGTCTACGCGACGGCGGCGCTCACGTTCGACACCCTCGCCTTCGACGAGCACGCCGCGAACAACGAGTCCGGCGCACTGCACGAAGGGTTCGCGGACTACGTCGCCGCGGCGTTCAACAACGACCCGGCGGTAGGCCCGTACTTCGGGCCGCGCGCGGCCGCCAGCGCAGGCCTCGCCGGCGTCCGCCAGGAGAGCTACCTGCGTACGCTGACCAACACCAACGCGTGCCCCGACGTCCTCTGGGGGGAAGTGCACCAAGACAGCCAGCACGTGTCCGCGGCGCTGTGGGCGGGCCGGCAGGCGTTCCAGGGCACGGACAACGGCGCGACCTACGACGCGGCGTTCTACGCCATGCTGGTCAGCATCAGCCCTGGGGCGGACTTCGCGCAGGCGGCGGCGGCCATGACCAACCGCGTCGCCGAAGCGTTCCCGGGCATGGCGAACGCCCGGGCGCAGATGCAGGGCTTCTTCTCCAGCCGCGGCGTGACGGGCTGCAACAAGATCATGAACGCCCCGCTCGCGATGCCACGCCGCAGCTACGGGATCAGCGCGCCGCCCTCGAGCCTGCGCAACCAGCTCGTCCCCGGGCCCATTCAGTTCAAGCTCCCGGCGCCCAACGGCGCGCGGCAAATTCGCTTCAACGGGACGATCGGCGGAAGCAACAGCCTGTTCGGCGGCAGCACGCCCTCGGTCACCGGCCTGGCGAGCGCCGCGCCGATCACCTTCAACGTCACCGCGGGCAGCGTCACCAACACCGCGACGACCACCGGCGTCATCAGCAACAACACGGCGCTGGGGCCGCTGATGGTGAACTTCCCCTGCGGCGCGAACAACTTCGTCTACGTGACGCTCGGAGTGACGAGCGGCGGCGCGACGATCAGCAACCTGCAGGTGGAGGTGGATCCGCTGCTCAGCTGCACCGCCGACGCCGGCACCGGCATGGACGGCGGCATGGGCGGGGCTGACGCGGGCCCCATGACCGACACCATCACGCAGGGCTACGCGGGCGATCCCGCGAGCCTGAGCCCGGCAGCGAAGGAAGGGTGCGGGTGCAGCGCCGTCGAGCTGAGCCCGGCGCTTGGCCTGGCGCTGGCCGCGGCGCTGCGGCGGCGGCGCGGCAGTCGGCGCTGAAGTGCCTCGGCGGGACTCGAGCGGACGAGCGAAGAGACGAACGGCGTCGGCGGAGGTTCGCGCGACGCTGCGGCACCGACGCGGCGCTGCGCACTGAAGGCCTCGCCGGTCGGGCGAGGCGCCCTCTGGAGCGGGCGCTCGACTCGGCAGCGGTCAGAGCGCGCGATCGTCGGCGAAGGCGCTGGAGTTGGGGCGTTGCGAGCGCGCGGTCGTCAGCGACGGCGCTGGAGTCGGGCGGTCCGAGCGCGCGATCGTCGGCGAAGGCGCTGAAGTTTGCGAGCGCGCGGGTCGGCAGCGAAAGGCGTTGGTGTCGGGGCCTTCCCTGCGCGCGGTCATCGTCAGCATGCGCTGGAGTGGGTGCGGTCCCGCGCGGCGACGGAGTCGGCGACCGTCTGAACGGTGGTTCGGCGTCGGCGCTGCCCGGCTCTGATGAAGTCGCTCGGCTCCACGACCGCCGGACGCGCGACGGGTTGAGCGGCGGTCCGGGCTGCCACACAGCTGAAACGCGCTCGCCGATCACTCCGCAGGTCGCGGCGAACAGCCGATCGGATCCCCGTCGTACGTGAGCTGGCGCGACGTGCCGACCAAACGCAGAAAGTCAGCTGCGCCCAGCGCGAAGGGGACGACGTCGCGGCCGCTGCCCTCGGCGTCGACTCTCTGAAGCACGAGACGGCTCGCGTTTCGGCCCGCACTCCATCGCTCGGCATCGCCGGGTGCTCAGCTGCCGCCGTCGAGAGCCGGCGCCGACGGCGCGAGCACGGACGGTCGCTGATCCGGCTTGAGGCCCAAGCTCTGGTGGTCCTGCACCAGCACCCAGTTCCCGTTCTCTTCGGCGAACACGAAGCTCTGGCGCAGCGTCGGCAAGGTCTGCATGCGCTTGCCCACGCTCTGGCGCAGCACGACGTTCCCTGCGACCCACGCCGTCTTGCCCGTCGGCCCGAGCCGCGCACGCACCCCACCTTCGAACTTGAGCGTGAACACCTGCTTCTTGAGCTCGGCCAGCATCGGGCGGAGCAGATCCTTGAACGCCCGTCCGCCGACGTACACCTGGCCCGGATCCGTCCCGACGACGACGAACTCTTCGCGGTTCGACGCCTTCTGGCCCTTGAGCGCCACGTCCTCCATGGTCTTCTTCGCGAGCTCGATCACCGCGTCCGTGCCGTCGGCGCGGCTGTCCTGCAGCTCCGTCGGCGCCGCGAACTTCTTGGGCGCATCGGCGGCGTAGAGCTCAGCGTCGGGAAGTCCGAGTGACAAGTGCACCAGGTCGAAGCGCCAGCGGGCGTTCTCGTAGATGACGTGGCCGGTCAGCCGCGGGAGGAAGCGCACCGCCTTCATGCCCGGCTTGAGCACGTCGACCGCGGGCGCGTCGTAGATCCACCCCGACGCCTCACCTTCACCGACGCCCACGTGGACCGTGCCTTCTTTCACCGTGAGCGTTCCGCCCAGCAGGCCGAACGCCGACGCTTCTTGCCGCACCCGGCTCACCAGCGTGTCGCGGAACGTGAACACGTCGCCCGGCCCCACGCCGAGCACCACCGCGTCCGCCGTCAGCAGCTCGTTGAGGCGCTCCGCTTCCTGCGCCACCAGCGCCTCGTGGAGCGCGCGCACCAGCCCGTGCAGCTGCTCCTTCGTGCCCGCTTCGAGGTCTTCGGTCTTCGTCGCCGAGTTCGTGCTCGCGCACGCTGTCAGTGCCAGCACCAGCCACACCCACCTGTCGCGTCGGCGTGACGGTTGCCCGCGCGGAGCTCTGCTTGTCACCGGCATTGACACCTCTGGTGCCACCTCGCGTGAACACCCGTGCCCTGGTGGAGGTCGCTCCCGAGTGAGCGCCGAGCCAAGGCCACGTCTTCGATACCGACAGCGGGTGTGTGAGACACGGACATGCGCGTGGAACGAATCCTGCGATGAGGCTCAGGCAATCGCGAGTCCTTTCGCGAGGTCTTTCCCGGGGTGTCCATGAATCGGACGTTCGTGCTGGCGGTCGTGGGGCTGGTGGGCTGCGGGGTGGATTCGACGATCGCCTCGAGGGGCGGCGACGGCGCTGAGCCGATCGAAGGCGCGCGGGACGCCGAGTGGGCGCTGCGCACGAAGGAAGACTTCGACGCCGAGTTCGCGGCTGCGGGCCGGGAGTTCGACGTGCCGGCGGCGGTGTTGAAGGCCGCGGCCTGGGTACAGACCCGCTACGCGGTGGAGGCGAGCGCGCCACACGAAGACGCCGCGCCGCGCTACGGCATGTTGGCGCTGAGCGCGGAGCAGTGCGCCCAGGCGGCGACGGCGCTGGGCGTGTCGGTCGAGCGGGTGCAGCAAGACACGGCGACGACGGTGCGGGCGGCGGCGTGGCTGTGGAGCGAGCGCGCCCGTGCGCTGGGCATCGAACGCACTTCGCTGGGCGCCTGGGGGCCGGTGGCGGCGGACGTGGCGGGGCTGACGCACTACGACGCGCGCAAGGAATACGTCCACGGCGAGCTCTTCGCCGCGCTGGCGCAGGGCATGGGGCGCATCGCCGCCGAGCTCGAGGCTTCGGGTGCGCTGGAGCCGCTGCGAGGCCAGACGCAGGCCCACGCGGAGCTCAAGCAGTCGCTCACCGCGGCGCCGGACTACCCGGGCGGCATCTGGCGAGAGTCGCCCAACAGCTTCAGCCGCAGCGGCAGCCCCAAGCTCGTCATCATTCACACGTGCGAAGGCTCGTACTCGAGCTGCGTGAACACGTTCCTGAGCTCGGTGGTCAGCGCCCACTACGTGGTGAGCACGACGGGTGAGGTCACCCAGATGGTCCGCGAGAGCCGCACCGGCCAGCACATCAGCGCGACGTACGACTGCAAGAACAACAGCCAGCAGCTGTGCGAGCTCAACGGGCGCGGCAGCAACGGGCTGACGATCGGCATCGAGCATGCGGGCAGCGCCAGCCAGTCGAGCTTCCCGTCGGCGCAGGTCAGCAGCTCGGCGAAGGTCGTCTGCAGCGTGACGAAGCGCTGGGGCATTCCGCGAGATCGCTACCACGTCGTCGGGCACGGCCAGCTCCAGCCCTGGAACCGCGTCGACCCAGGTCGCAACTGGCCGTGGACGTCGTACATGCAGCAGATCGCCGCGGCGTGCTCGTCGACGCCGACGTCGACGACCGCGATCACGATCGACAACGACAACGCGAACAACGACGCCACCAAGGCCCGCGCAGAGATCCCCAGCGACTGGCTGTCGTCGACCAACATCAAGCCGTACCACGGCGGCGGGTATCGCTACGCGCGCACCGCGAGCGGCGCTGACGCCACGTTCTGGTTTCACGTCAGCGCGGCCGGGCAGAAGACCGTCGAGGGCTTCTGGCCGGTGGCCGGCGATCGCCACACCGCGGCGCGCGTCATCGCCATCAACGCCTCGGGCAGCGTGGTCGGAGAGGCGACCGTCAACCAACGCGCCGGTGCGGGCACCTGGAACCCCGTGGGCCGCTTCGCGTTTACCGCGGGCTGGAACCGCGTGATCCTCAAGCGCGGAGGCGCGACGCCGGACACCATCGTGGTCGCCGACGCGCTGCGCGTGCGCTGACGGTGCCGCCGGCCATCGCGCGACTCGGCGCCGCGACGCTGCTCCTGCTCCTCCTCGGCGGCTGCCGGTGCCGGGCGACGACACCGCCGGAACCCGACCTCGCGTACTTCGCCGTCACCGAGCCTGCGGGTCCGCAGATCTGGCGCTGGACCCGTGACGCTGGCGCGCGGCCGCTGACCCAAGGCCCTGCCCTCCACGTGCCGCTCGCGGCCGACGTGCGGCGCGTGCTCGTCGCGCGCGTTCTCCCGGCGCAGGAACAGGAACAGCTGGGCTGGCTCGATCCAACCGACGGCGGCTTTCAGGCGCTCACCCCGCCGCTCTCTCGCGCGCGGCGCCCGTCGTGGCAGGCGAACGCGGTGGCGTACGAGTCTGGCGCGGCGGGCTTGTCGAACGTGGCGCTCACGGGCGAGAGCGCAGGGCTGCTGACCGACTCACCGCTGGGCGACTTCGAGCCCCAGCTCGCGCCCGACGGCGGCTTCGTCGTCTTCGTCTCGAGCCGCACCGGCGACCCAGAGCTGTACGTGCAGTGCGTCGCCTGTGACGCAGGTCCGCTGCGGCTCACCGACGATCCACACGAAGACACGAGCCCCGCGCTCTCTCCCGACGGCCGCCGCGTCGCGTTCTTGTCCAACCGTGACGGCGTGGACCAGCCGTACCTGGTGGAGCTGGGCTCCGGACGCACGGAGCGGCTGTCCGTGAAGGGGGCGGCGACGCCGCGGTGGTCACCCGACGGCAAGACGCTCTACTTCACGCAGGTCGACGGTCCCGAGAGCACGCACGTGGCCGCGATCCAGCTCGCGCCGCGCCAGGAGTGGTCGGTGAGCGAGCCAGGGGCTCGAGACACGCTGGACTCGGTGAGCACCGACGGAACGTGGCTGGGGACGACGCGCGCTTTGCCCGTCGGCAGCGAGGTCGCGCTCCAGGCGATCGACGGAGGGCGTCGACTGCGCGTGTCTCCGCCGGACGTCAAAGAGGCCTGGGGCCTGGTGCTCCCGTCCGGCTCGTGAAGATGGCGGCGGAAGCCGGCTCGCGCGCGCCTACCGTGACGCAGTCGCCAAGGGAATGGCCTGCGGCGCTGGCACGGGCCCGAGGTACTCGAGCGGATCGACCGGTACGCCGTCCTTGCGCACTTCGAAGTGCAGGTGCGGCCCGCTGGTGCGGCCCGAGTCGCCGACGGTGCTGACGATCTGCCCTGCGCGGAGCACTTGCCCCGTCTTCACGCGGAGGTCGCGGTTGTGGGCGTACAGCGTGATGAGGCCGCCCGTGTGCTCGACGATGGCGATGAGGCCGTAGCCGCGCTGCTCACCCGCATAGAGGACCGTGCCCGGCAGCGCCGTCGCCACGGGCGTGCCGGCCGGCGCCGACAGGTCGATGCCGTCGTGGGGCTCTTTGCCCTTGGACCCGAAGCGCGCGTAGAGCACGCCACGCACCGGCCAGTGCAGCACGCCGTCTGCGCGACCGACGGCTACCGGCTTCTTCACGCTGACCGCGCGAGTCGTGGCGTGGCCCGGGCGCGGCGCGGCCAGCGGCTCCGGCGAGTCGTGCTCGACGATCGTCTTGGGCGCGCTCGTGCCAGGAATCGTCAGGCTCTCTCCCGCCTGGAGTTCCCGGGGATCGTCCAGCCCGTTCGCCTTCATCAGCGCGTCCACCGACAGGCCGTAGGTCTTGGCGATTCGGTACAGCGTCTGACCACGCTGCACGCGGTGCCTCAGCCCGCCCTCACCGCGTGGCCAGATCGGAAGAGC
>JALHOS010000073.1 GCA_022842905.1 Myxococcaceae bacterium
GCATGCCGCCCGCCGCCGAAGGTGACGGCGCCGCCTGCGCGGCCGCCTGCTGCCAGCCGGACAGCTCCGGGACGGCCTGCGAGAGCTGCGCGGCGACCCCGTCACCCAGCTTGTCCTTCACCTGCTGCTGGACGACCCCCAGCAATCCACCGGCGAGCCCCTGGGCCTGGGTCGAGTCCACTCCGAGCTGCTGCGTCAACGCGCCAATCAAGTCCATGTGCCGCTCCTGCGAAGGGTGAAACGTACGAGCTAGCAGCGCCGGTGGCGCAGAGCACGCTCGGTTTCACTGACTGGTGGAGGGGCGTCGCAACGTGGCGTCAGTCGTCGACGGGCTCGCTCGGCTCGGCGGACTCGCTGGTGAGGTCCTTCGGCGGCGGCGGCGGCTTGAGCCGCACGCGCACCCCGTCGGGCTTGGTGATGGCGCGGGAGCCCTTCTTGTACGCCTCGCGGGGCGGCGGCGTGATGCGCACCAGCGGCTCGGTGAGGTTCATCTCCAGCCGCTCGAGCGACTCGGAGTCCACCACGCCGGTCTCCTTGAGCCCCGTCTCCCGCTGCATGGCCTTGACGGCGCGCTCGGTAGCGGTGTCGTAGTGGGCGGTGGCCGGCATGGTCAGCAGCCGCTGGATGAAGGTGACGGCTTCCCCTTCGTCGCCGTACTTGAGCGTCGCCTCGCCGCGGCGCACGGCGTTGAGCTTGCCGTGGAGCTGCAGCAACTGCTCGTTGGCGCGCTGCACCTCGTCCAGCGCGTGCTGCAGGTCCGGGGCGTCGTTCTTCTTGGGCTTGCTGGTCATTCGGCCTGTGACCTTTCGGGCCAGGGCAACCTAGCACCGTCGGACGGGGGCGGCGGCGCCGTCGCGTTGCCAGGCACAGGACCGACAGCGCGCCCATGCGAAACCACGCCCTGAGCGGCGTCATCGACTTCATCTACGGGCCCAACCACCAGTCGAACGGCAGCTACGTCGACTCCGACGGGAACGGCGCGACCGTGGGCGCGGAGAACCTCGCCGGCAGCTTCGGCCACGAGCTGCTCTACAACCAGGCGGGCGTCACCCCGAACACGTCGCGGACGCTGACGCCTCAGTAACGGCAGCGGCGCAGAAACCCGCGAGGACTGCCCCGCGGGTTCCGTCGTCGAGCAGAAGGTGCGTCGTGAACGAGCGTGGGTCGAGGCGCTCGACCGCGCTTCCCGCAGTCTTCAGTTTGCGGTCTTCAGTTCGCGGGCTTCTGGAACAGCACGACCTTGTACGTGTCCGTGCCGTTCACCATGTTGTCGTACAGGTTGGTGCCGGGGTTCCGGTAGAAGTTCTTCATGGCCTGCTCGGCCTCGAGGCGGCGGCGCTTGCCCAGCACGGGGATCTTGAAGCCGTGGAACGTGTTGATGCAGTGGTCCACGTACGCGTCGACGCGGCGCTTGTCCTGATCCCGCGCCAGCACTGCTTCTTTGGTGACGTCGCGGACCTCGAGCTGCTTCATGCCGACGTCGCGGAGCACCTCGAAGCACGGCGCCCAGGTCGACTCGGGGATCGCGTTGCCCCACACCAGGTAGCCACCCGGCTTGAGCAGCCGGTACGCGGTCGCGAAGAAGCGGCGATCTTCCTCGGTCGCCTTGCCCGGCATCTCGGTGACGTGCGTCTCGTTGACGGCGACGAAGTCGGCCACGCCGTCCTTGGCGGCCAGCTGCGTCGCGTCCGCGCAGGTCGCGGTGAGGCGCCCCTTGAGCTCGGGCACGAACTTGCGCCGCGCGGTGGTGATGGCGGCCAGCTGGAGATCGACCGCCTCGTAGGTGCAGTTGGGCAACAGCTGCGAGCAGACCAGGTGGGCGCCCGCGCCGGTGCCGCAGCCCATTTCCACGATGTGGACCTTGCCGTCGCGCGCGGACAGGTGCTGCTTGACCGCGTCGAAGTCGTAGAGGCCCAGGTACGCGTTCTTGCCGAAGCGCTGCGGGTCGGTGTCCTTGACCGGGCGAGTGCCCCACGCGTCGGGCCAGGTGTAGCCCCAGGTGTTGAACGTCAGCTCGTACGTGTCGCCGAACTCCGACTTCACGTCGCCCATGCTGCGGTACAGCGCGTAGAGCAGCGAGTAGATGGACTGCTTGGTGTACTCACCTTCGGGCACGTCGCCGTTGGTGGTCGAAATCTTCTTCTTGGGCTCGATGGCGCCGGACAGCACCCACGCGCTCAGAATGAGCTGGAGCTGCGACTTCGAGTAATCCGCCTCGCGGTTCAACGCCGTCAGAATGTCCATCGACCGCGCATAGCGCGATGTGTGGCCGCCTCGTCACGGAAATCTCCGCCGCCGCTGCCGAATTTGCGCGTTCTCCAGCAGTTCCAAGCAAATGCCTGGGCCCCTCCGTGACCGGCCGGTGGCACGCGCCACTTCAAGGTGGCCGCGGCGCGCCTTCGATGAGGGCTCGGGCCGCGGCCAGCGCGGGCTCACTCTGAAGCAGCGCCTCGTGGCCCACCCCCGGCACCTCGAGCAGCGAAGCCCTCGCGCCGAGCCTCCGCGCCAACTCTACCGCCTGGCTGACGGGCAACGTGGCGTCCTCGCTGCCGTGCGCGACCAGCACCTCGGCGGGGCGCACAGCCTCGAGCGAAGGGCCGACCTCCAGCTCGTCGCCGCGCAGCACCCGCTGCCAGGGCACGTCGGGCAGCATGGCCAGCTCCGAAGCGCCGGCGAACAGCGACAGGCTCGCCACGTCAGCCCGCGCCGCGACCGACACCGCCACGGGCCCACCCATGGAGAAGGCCGCCAGGTGCACCCGCCGCACGTCGACCCCCGCCTCACGCACGAGCGCGTCGAGGGTGCGCTGCGCGTCGACGAAGAGCGTGTCCTTGCCCGGCGCACCGCCGGAGCCGTCGAACCCGCGGTAGGCCACCAGCGCCAGGCCCCAGTCGCGGCCCGCACGCAGCCGCTCGAGGAACGCCGTGCCCGTGGTGAGCAGCTTCCCGTCGTTGCCGTGAAAGAAGAGGACCCACGGTGCGTCCACGGCTTGCGGCGCGCGCATGAGGCCCACGAGCGCCACGCCGTCGCTGACGGGCACCGACCAGCGCCGCCACCCCCCCACCGCGAGCGCGTCGACCGACGACACCGGGCCCGTGCCCGCCGTCGCGTAGGTGAAGCGCAGCAGCTTTCGACCACCCAAGCGCCAAGCCATGACCGTCCCCGTGAAGGCGAGCGCGAGCAGCAGCGCCGCGACGCCGGCCCGCTTCATCGCGCCAGCGCTTCGACCTGCCGCGCGGGCGTGCCGGCCACCCGAGTGTTGGCCGCCACGTCCTTGTTCACCAGCGAGCCTGGCGAGACGATGGCGCCGCTGCCGATGATGACCCCGGGGAGGATGATGCTGCGCGGCCCCACCCACGCCCCGCGCTCGATGACGACGGGCGCGCGCGTCACCTTGCCGGCCCGGTGCTCCGGCGGCCCCAGCTCATGGCTGCTCGTCAGAATCATCACCTGGTGGCCGAGCGTGACGTGGTCCTGGAGCGTGATGCGGTCCTCCAGGTCGAACGTGCAGCCCACCTCGATGAGGCAGTGCCGGCCGACGTGCAGGCGCTGCGTCATGCCCTCGCCGCCGGTGATGCGCGGCTGCCCCAGGACGTGGGTGCCTTCGCCGACGGTGAAGCCCACCTGCTTGAGCAGCTCGCCGCGCAGCTCCGCGCCCAGCTCGGCGGGAATCAACTTGCCCAGCGCCGAGAACAGCTCGTGCTTGAAGTGCAGGCCGGTCAGCTCTTCGCGCACCACCTGCCGCAGCTTGTCGAGGGCGTCCTTGGGCGACTTCACGCGGGGCTCACCTTCCTGAGCTTCTTCATGCGCGCGCCGAACTGCTGCTCGTCCGTCAGCTCGATGCGGACCGGCACCTTGTACGGCGCCAGCTTGTCCTTGCAGAACGCGCGCAGCCGGCGCTTGAACACGTCCAGCGCTTCGGACTCGAGCAGGTTCACCCGCGCCGCCACGAAGGCGCCGGTCAGCGGGCTCTTCTCGCCGTACACCGCCACGTCGCGCACGTTGGGGCACTCGAGGAGCACCGCTTCGACCTCCGCCGGGTACACCTTCTGCCCGCCGACGTTGATGAGGTCCGTCACGCGCCCGAGGATTCGCAGGTGCTCGCCGTCGACCTCCACCGCGTCCTGGGTGTTGAGCCAGCCGTCGGCGTCGAACAGGTCCGGCGCGTTCAGGTACCCGAGCATGGCGGTGGCGGCCTTCACCCAGAGCACGCCGTCCACGACCTTGGTCTCAAAACCTTCGTGGCTGAACTTCATCCACAAGCTGCCGTCGCCCTTGGGCTTGCTGCGCAGCACGCCGAGCTCCGACATGCCGTACGTCTGCACCAGCTTCACGTGGGGCAGCGCTTCGCCCAGCCGCTTGAGCGTGGACTCGGGCATGGGCTCGGTCCCGTAGGCGATGACCTGCAGGCTGGACAGGTCGGCGCGCTGCCAGGCCTGGGAGATGAGCAGCAGGTTGAGGAACGTGGGTGACGTCGGCAGCGTGTGCACCTGGTGCTTGGCGATGAGGCCGCACACCACGTCCGCGTCTCGGCTCGGCGTGGTGACCACGGTGCCGCCGCTCGTCAGCGTGTTGAGCAGCGTGTCGATGCCGCCGATGTGGTCGAACAGCAGGAACGTCAGCACCGTCTTCTTGGCGCGCGCCTTCTCGAACTTGCCCAGCAGCAGCTCAAAGTCGTGCAGCACCGCCTTGGGCTTGCCGGACGAGCCCGACGAGAAGATGACGAGGCCCGCGTGCCCGCGCGAGCGCAGCTTCTGGGTCAGGCCGTTCGTCACCGGCCTCGGGTGGTGCTGCCAGCTGGCCTGGTCCTGCTCGTCGAGCGCCACGGTGGCCTGCGCTTCGGCGATGGCGGCGAACTCGTCCTTGTGCGCGCGCATGGCCGGCACCACGGGGACGGCGACCAGCCCCAGGTCCAGGCAGGCGAGGAGCAGCGCGCAGGCGTTGGGTGAGAAGTTCGCTTCGATGACGAGCACCGCGCCGGGCCCCAGCCGTTCGCGGGCGAGCGTGGCCTTCCAGTCGTCGACGCGGCGGAGCAGCTCGGCGTAGCTCAGGGCCTTGTCCGCCCAGACGACCGCCGCCGCGTCACCCCACTGCGCCAGGCGCTCGAAGAGCCACGCCCGACTCACGTGATGCCACCCAGGTACAGCACCTGGCCGGTGATGTTGTCCGACGACTTGGCCATGAAGAAGTCGCAGACGTTGGAGCAGTCTTCGTAGGTGCCCAGGCGCTTGACGGCCAGGCCCTGCACCACCGCGTCGATCTTCGCCTGCGGCACGCCTTTGATCATGTCCGTCATGATGGGCGTCGCCCCGAAGCTGTTGCAGGTGATGCCCCACTGCCCCAGCTCGAACGCCAAGATGCGGGTGAAGGTGACGACGGCGCTCTTGCTCGCCGCGTAGATGGCCTCACCCGCCAGCGCGATGGGCGCGACGATGGTGGTGAAGTTGATGATGCGGCCGTAGCGGCGCTTCATCATCACCTTCGCGGCGTCGCGGCAGACGAGCATGGTGCCCGTGACGTTCACCTCGAGCATGCGGTTGGCGGACGCGGCCGGCGTCAGCAGCACGTGGTTCATGGAAGCGATGGCGGCGTTGTTGAGCACCGCGTCGATGCGGCCGTGCCGCTTGGTGATGCCCGACACCCACTGCTTGACGCCCTTCTCGTCGGCCACGTCCAAGTTGGTGTGGTGGTAGTTCTCCACCTCGAAGCCGGCGTCGCCGCGGCTGCACCCTTCGACGATGTAGCCCTTCTTCGCGTAGTGCTCCGCCAAGTGCCGGCCAATGCCCTTGCGCGTGCCGGTGACGAGGACGACCTGCTTGTCGGTGCTCACGCGGCGGCTCCGGTCTCGGCGATGGTCTGCAGCACGTGGTCCGCGAGCACGCCGACGGTGCGGAAGGGGCTGTTCTTCGCCGACATGGCCTTGTCCGAGGCGAGCGTGACGGCGACGTTGTGCTTGGCGTCCAGCGCCTGCTCCACCTCGACGATGAGGCTGACCACGCCCAGCGAGTCAAGCACCGCGTCCTTCCCGACGATGACGGTGTCCTCGGTCAGCGCAGGCGGGCTGGCCACTCCCGCCTGGTCCATCACTTCCTTCAAGGCGTCGTAGATGATGCTCACTGCTTGACTGCGCTCGACCAAGGGGCTCGCTCCGTTCTGGGTGGGTCTCCAAACGCGGTCGGCTCTTGGCGAAAGACCGCGCGCGAGCGTCATACCGCGAGGGGGTCCGGCCGTCTCGGGCGACAACGAAGAGAGGGCTGCGCAGGTGAACGCCGCCGCGCGCTCAGGGCAGGCATTCCGTCTCGAACTCAATCCTGACGACCTGCCCGGCCGAGGGGAGCGCCGTTGGGTCGAACACGACGGCGGCGCGTCCGGTGTCGTACGACCACTGGTTCGGCGGAATCGCCACCCCGTCAACCGAGACGAAGAGGGGGGCGCCGGGGTTCGGCCGAGCGTTCAGGTAAATGACGCGGCGCCGACCGAAGACCTGTTCGCCGAAGCGCTGGGCCAGAGTCGTCCACGTGGGCGAGGAAACGTTGCACACGTCCCACTCTTGTCCGCCCAGCATTCGCGTCATCGCAGCCTGCCGTGGATCTGCCGGGCCGTAGGAACAGCCTCGTCCCTGCGGCGACAGAGCGAAGTACGCCAGCTCGTTGCGACGCCGCTCGCCCATCACCGCCAGCAACATGGAGGCGTACCAGTCCGGGTCGAAAGGTGACTGCTCGACCTCATCCGTCACCGAGACGATCGACAAGGCGGCGTTCGGTCGGCGGAAGCCCACGTTCGGGCCCATTGCATGGTCTGTCACTGCGCGGAGCGCCGGGGCGAACGTCTGCTCGATCACGGACCCCGAAGTGCCCACCATCACCGCCCGCTGGAAGGCCTCGTTGAGCGCAGGCGTCTGCCGCGTGAGAACAGTGCCCGCACTCGTCGCCACCAACCGGCCTTGCTCACCCTGGGCGCCGTTGTCGGTCGTCGTGACGCCGATGTGAAAGTCCACGCCCACCGCGTCCGCGTCGGCCAACAGAAACTGAAGAGACGATCCGAGCCCCTCCTGCGCCTCCGACATGGAGCCGCTGTTGTCGACCACGAAGAGCACGTCGACGGCAGTTGGGATCGTGTACTGCTCGACGGCAGCCGAGTTCGGCAGGAGCTCGCCGCTGATTCGAGCCACGGCGATCGCCGCTCCGGACGGCGTCTCGTGCGCGACGTGAAGCTCCCCGCTGACGCTGGCCCCGGGCGTGAACGTCACGGTGCCCAAAGGCACGCGCCCGTTCGGGGGGAGGACGAGCGGGAACACGGCCGAGGCCGCGAAGACAAAGCCCGGCGCACCGGCGACGACCGGGGTCCCCAGCGTTACGGCGACGCGACAACGATTCGTGGCCGTCACGAGCGCCGCGGGCGAACGGCAGCCGGGAGCGACCCCACCGACGTCAAGTTCGCCCGGGGTCACGATGAGGCAACTGGGTCCGGTGCCTCCGCCCGCGTCCACCGAGCCGCCCGCGTCCACCGAGCCGCCCGCGTCCACCGAGGCGCCTGCGTCCATCGAGCTGCCCGCGTCCATCGAGCTGCCCGCGTCCGCGGTGGCCGGCTCGTCTGAAGCACCACCATTCCCGAGGGCGTCGCGACCTGTCCCTTCGGGCGACACACAACCCGCCAACGACGCCACCGTCAGGAGCACACGACTGAGTCGAGTCTTCATTGTCCTTCTTCCTTTCCGGCCCGCACCTCAGAATCTTCGTGGTGCTCCGAGGGGCAAGCGCGGCGTCCATTTGTGAGTTGGGCTTCGAATCCAGCGCTGAGAACCCGCGCGCACGGATGCGTCGGGCCCTCGTCGCGGGGTCCTGCGCACAGGCTCCAAGCCAGGCGCCAGATGATGGCGCGGTCGAGGTCCCTCAATCCGCGGGTCAGCTTCCCGGCTCCGCTCGGTGCCTTGCGTAGTTGCCCACGGCGGTCTTGAGCTTCGGCAAGCCCTTCCGCCACGAAGCCTGATCGCGCTCCTGTCCGGCGTAACAAGCTGAGAGCGCCAGGTCTTCGATGTGTGCGACAGCCTTGCGCATGGCCTGGGCCAGCGCGGTGACCTGCTCGGCGGAGATCAGCCCGTTCGAAAAGCCTCCTCGTCGCCGTAGATCGCCCCGTCGTCGCGGTAACCCACGCGCCTGTCCAAGCGTATGGTCCGCACTCATGCTCCGCCTCGCCCTGCTCCTTGCCGTCACGGCTCCGCTCACCGCCTGGGCGCAGTGCACCACCTGAGTCAACCCGGCGCTCCCGGCGGGAGCGGGCAGCGGCGCTTCGCTGAGCACTCGGGACGACGCGTGGACCTTCAGCGCGTCGGGCCTCGCCGGCTGGGTCGGCTTCCCGACGCGCGTCGCGAGCGGCAGGCGCATCACCGAGCCGGCCGGGGCGCGGTTGGACTTGGGCCTGGCGACGCTCGGCGTGGCGCTGGCGCGCGGCCTGGGCCCGGGGCTGGACGTGCAGCTGCCGCTCGGCGTGCTCTCACTCAACGACGGCGCCGAGGCGACGACCTCGGTGGGCCTGGGCGATCTCGAGACCCGCGCCCGCTGGCTGTTTCGCCCACACCCCAAGCTGCGCCTGAACGTCGCGGCGGGCGCGGCCTGGCCGACGGGCCCGTACGTCGCTCGCTCAGGCTTGGCCGCCTTCGCGCAGAGCGCCCAGTACCTCACGCTGGGCCGCGGGGTGACCTGGGGCCTGGCCGAGCTCGACCTGCGCGTGGCCCTGCCGGCACGGCTTGGACTGTTCGCGCAGAGCACCCTGCGCGTGCCCTTCGCTGCGGCGATCGACGGCTTTCGCTGGGGGACCGAGGTGCGCGGCGCCGCCGGCCTCTCCCTCGGTCCGCTCGCCGACCGGCTCACGCTCTCGCTGGCGTTCGAAGCCCAGTACCGCCACGAGAGCCTCGAGGTCGATCCCTTCGTGTCGGCGCTCGTGCCCTCCGTCAACACCGGCGGGTGGTGGTGGACGCTGCTCCCAGCCGGTCAGCTCAGGCTCACCCAAGGGCTCTGGTTGTCGGTCGCCGCCCGAGTGCCGGTGGGCCAGGTCGTCAACGGCCTTCAGTTCGTCCCCGCCGTCGGAGCCTTCGTCGGGCTCGCGGGCGCCCTCGAGCTGGGCGCCCGGAAGCCAGCAGCCGCAGCGCCCGAGCCGGGCCGGGTGACGATCGTCGAGTACGGGGCGCGCTGGTGCCTGCCATGCCGGCAGCTCGAGCCCAAGCTCGACGCGTACCTCAAGCTGAAACCGAACCTGCGGCTCCAGCGTATCGACGCCAGCGATTGGACGGCCGAAGAGCTCGAAGCCGCCGTGCCTGGCGCGGCTGGCCTTCCCATCGTCGAGGTGTATCGCGCCGACGGGACACTGTCGGTCCGGCTGGTGGGTGAGGCAGTGTTCGGTTTCGAAGCGGCGGTCCTGGAGGCGGAGCGATGAGAACGAGGGGTCAGTGGATCTCGGCCTTGGCAGCGGTCGCGCTGGGCTGCGCCGGGGGCGTCGACGGACTCGGTGACGACGGCGGCTCAGGCGGTTCGGCCGGGTCCGGCGGCTCGGGTGGCGGCTTCATGGGGTTGTTCGACGCCGGCCTTTCGGGTGACGACGCCGGCGCCGATGCGGGCGCCGTGGTGTCCGACTTACCGACCTGGGCGTTGGTCGACGTTCAGCCGCAGAGCCCTCGCACCGGGCAGAGCTACGGGCTTCAAGCCTTCTTGGGCCGACCGCTCGTGGTGATGTTGCTCCAAGGGTATTGAACGGTCTGTCGATCCCAGGCTGGGGTCGCGACGACGTTGAGCATGCAGCTGGCCGCCGAAGGGAAAGGCGCGCAGTTCGTCGTCGTCAGCGACGGACAGGCGGACTGGTATTCGTCCGCCGTTTCATTCCCGATCTTCCGCGACCCGAGCGCCAGCCTCGACGCGTGGAACGCCTTCGAGCCCGGCGCGCGCAAGCACCTGACGTTCGTCTACGACGCGCAGGGGCGGAAGCGGTACCGGTGGTACTCGAGCGCGCCGTCGACGTTCTCCGCGGAGGTCGGCGCGGCGGTTCGGGCGCTGTATTGAAGGAGCGCCGTCAGGGATGCCGCGCGCCGCCCCGTTGCCAACGCCCCCAGAGCGCGACGAGGTCCGCCAGACGTACCAATACCTCGGCGCTTGTGTTCGGCGCGCGCGAGCCACGGAAGTGGTTCGGAGCGCTGGCGAGCGTACCTGCGCGGAGAAGGAGAGGTCGCGAGCTTGGCGCGCGCCGCCTGCATGGCCCCCAAGCGACCTGGCCGCGGAGTTCGAGCGGTGCGGCTGAGCGAGGAAGAGCGCGTCGCGCGACTCAAAGGCCCTCATCGAAGCGACGCCGCCGAAGCCCGATCTCATCGTGCGCGAGGTGATCGCCTCTCAACGGATCGAGGGCATCGACGCACGCCACCTCATCGCTCACGGCCCGGTTGACGCGAAAGGACATCCGAGGCGCACCGAGTGAGTGTCCCCTGACAGGCGTCCGGTTCGCTCAGCCGTTGCTCCGCCACTTCGCCAGCGACACGCGCTGCGCACCCATGACGAGCGTCTGCGCCGGCACGTCTTTGTCGACCACGACCGACGCGCCAATGACTGCGCCGGGTCCAATCGTGACGCCGGGCAGCACCGTCACCCGCGCCCCCAACCACGCGCCCGTGCCGATGCGAATCGGCGCGCGCCGCGCGACCCCCGCCCGCTGCCGTGCCGGACCAACCTCGAAGCTCTTCGTGAGGAACATGACGTCGTGCCCGACGGACACGTGGTCCTCGATGACCAGCGGCGCCTCCAGGTCGAAGAAGCACCCGGTGTTGAACCCGCAGAACTGGCCAATGGACAGCGCCGCCACGCCCTCCTTCGTCCCCAGAATGGTGGGGAAGTCCCAGAACACGGACCGCTTGCCCAGGTTGATGCCCGCCGCCCGCAGCGCCGACGACCGCAGCCGGCTCGCGACGAACGGAGGCAACCGCGCCACGAGCGCTTCGGCGACGCGAAAGACGGCGTGGAAGTCGGCGGTGACGCTGCGCGGCGGAGGGGTGTCCATGGCAGGCGGAAACAGAGGAGCCCGCGTGATGCGACAGCCCGCCGCGTCTGTCCAGCGCTCACGTGCGGCCGGCTGCCGCCGCTACTGCACCTCGACGGTGTTGATGACGTTGAAGTTGGACCCCCCGGGGTACGCGTAGCTGGTCCACGGGGCGTAGCCCCACACCGTCACGCCAAACGGCGCCTCGCTGCGCAGCGTCCGCAGGCCCGTGTCACAGGCGCCGACGCCACCGCCGTCCGCCTTCAGCTGCACACGCGCGTACTGGTGCGCGCCCGCCGTCTGCCAGCCAGACACGGGGCCCAAGCAGTCGAGGACCACGTCTTGAAAGGCGCCTCCGTCGAGCGGGCGCGTCCGCGCCAGCGTCAGCTCCGTGAAGGCGTACGTCGGGTCGGCGAAGACTTGGGCCGACTGGGGGAACTGGTCGACGGGCACCACGTTGAACGTCTCCGGCCCGCCCAGCTCGTAGCGACTGGCCTCATTGGCGACGGCCACGTAGTCCGAGCCCAGCGCGCGCGTCGGGGTGAGCTGTCGGTGCGCCAGCTCGTTGTTCGACGTCACCAGCCCCGCAAAGGTGCCGAAGCGACTGGGCCGGTGCCCCAACACGTAGAACGGGTGCGCGGCGTCTTGAGACCGCACGCGGAACGCCGGGGCCCCGACGAAGTCGACGCGCTGGCTGCGCTGCAGCGTCGCGGGCGCGCCGGGCACCGAGGGTTCGAAGGTGAGCTGCGTGCCGTCCACCATGCCGATGACGGTCCACCCGGGCGGGTCCGTGAAGACGTAGGCCGTGTAGTTCATCGCCCAGACGCCGACGGGCAGGTTGCTCAAGATCGCGCTGCCCGCGAAGTCTTGAATCGCCCGCGTGCCGTTGTAGCCGCCAGTCAAGCGGACGGACTGGCCGCGGTTGAGTGAGAACGTCGACGTCGTCCCCGCAGTGGTGCTCGGGCCTCCGTCCACCACGTCGATGGCCGTCGTCGCGGTGGACCGCAGCGTGACGCGCGTTCCGTCTTCCTGCGCGACGATGACGATGCCGGGGTACGTGTACGGCTGAATCGGCGGCGTCACGAAGGCGCCGGCGTCGTTCACGTGACCCAAGGTGACGGCGACGTAGTTGGTGTCCCACACGTGGGTGGGCAACAGCAGGCTGGCCGACGCCCGCCCGTCCGGGTTCGCGCCCTGTCCGTAGGGGTAGATGTCATAGACGATCGCCGGCTCCGAGGTGCGGAGCTCCAGCGTGTCCGCGTAGCCCGTGCGACGGCCGCCGACGTTCTCGTTCTCCACCGCCGCGTTGACTCCTGGCGGGCATGGGTGCGGCGCCGTCGGCGACTTGTGCAGAAAGACGATGCCGGTCTGACCGGCGGGGATCCCCGTGCTCGGGGCGAGCGCGTAGGTCGTGCCAGCGTCGACCCCGCCATCGCTCGAGGCCAGGTACGTGAACCGCGAACCGTCGAGCGTGTTGCCCTTCCAGACGACCGACGTCCGAATGGACCCAATGCCGGTGTTGTTGACGAAGGCCGCGAGGCACCCGTCTCCGTCGTTCGGCACGACGACGTAGAAGCGGCAGCCCGCAGAGCCCTTCACGGTCGCGGCGAGGTCACACGCGGTGAAGACTCGCCCCGCGTCGAACTCCGTTCCCGAGTCGGCGCTGCCCGCGTCGGACACGGTCCCGGCGTCGCTGCGACCGGCGTCTCGAACGCCGGCGTCTTCCTCACCGATCATGAGCGTGGCTGGGCAGGCGGCGAGGACCTGCACCGCGAGGAGTCCGAGCAGGAGTGCGCGCATGGCGCTCGCGCGTAGTCGGCGGGCGACTGGAACGCCAGGACGCAGGGCCACGGTGGGCGTTGCGGAGACGACGTGCGGCACTGCCAGTTCGTCGACCCGGCGTGATGTCCTCCGCGTCAGGCCAGAGCTGGACCGGCACCACCGCTCCGGCGCCGTACGCGCCCGCCCGGCGGAGCTGGCCGGTGCGGGACCTCGGCAGGGTCCGGCTGGTGGCCTGCGGGCCTCGGGCGATGCAGCCGCAGCAGCGCGCGCGACGGCCCTCCTCGTCTCGGCGCTCGACGAAGCGCGCGAGGTGGTGGCCGTCTGCCTGCCGCCGCTGACGACCTGCGCGCAGGTATGGCTCCACGCCGTGCAACAGGTCCGGCGCGCCCGTCCGACCTCGTTCTGGACAGACCGCTCCCTTTGAGGCTTCTTGCGCGACCCCATGAGCCAGGCACCTCCGGCCCAGACCTTCGACGCGGCGCTCCAGCAGGCGCTGGCCCTCACCACCCGCCGTCGCATCGCCGCCGCGGGGGCGGCCACCGCGCTCGTCGTGGTCTTCTTCGTCGTCGTGCTCGCCACGACGAAGTCGCTCATCGTGGCCGCGCAGGCGCTGCTGTTCCTCCCGCCCATTTGGTACCTCGCGCTCAACGGCGGGAAGACGGTGCGCAAGCTCAAGCAGCTCAAGGGCGGCCAGCCGCAGCACTGGCTCCCGTCGACGTCCCACGGCGTACTGGTGCTCGACGACACCGCGGTGGTGGGGGGCGGCCTGTACGGCGCGCTCGATCGCCATGCCGAGACCAGCGTCGCGTCCGTCGCGTACGACGAAGCGCGGCACGTCATCACCGTCGACGTGCGGCACACCTCGTCCACGTCCGACGGCATGCACACGCGGCAAGAGCACACCACCGTGCACTTCGACGAGCAGGTGAGCCCCGCGCAGGCCGAAGCCTTCGCCAAGCTCGCGCGGGAACGCTCGGCGCGCTGAAAAGGCGCTACGCGACGGCGGACACCTCGACTTGACGGGCTGGGCGCCCCAACGCCGGCCCGCCCTGATTCCTCGAGGGGCCGCAGTGCGGCCACTTCACTTCAAACGGCTCGGTCGACGCCGCACGCCGCGAGTCACGCGCTGCCAGAGCTCGACCGCTCGGTGTGCGTGCTGCGCTGCCGTGTTCGACTTCTCGCCGTCAGCGCCCTGCCCCGCCGTCTGGCGCTGCGCCCGCCCCGCCCAGGTGCTGACCCAGAAAGTCCGCGATGCGCCGGTGCACCGCCGCCCGATGCTCGTCGTGCAAGTGCAGGTAGTGCGCGCCGCCGACCACCTCGACCACCTCGGCGTCCGGGCGCTCCGCCTTGAGCCGCGCTCGCTCCTGCGCGGTCCACCCGGCGTTCGCCGCGAAGACCAAGTCCACCTTCTTCTGCGCCGCCACGCTCAGCGACGGGTACAGCGGCAGCTCGTCCTGGGGCGCCGTGGCCTTGGCGTAGAACGAGAGCACCGGCACCTTGCCTTGGGCATACCGAGGCGGCTCCACCGCCTGGAAGATGGCCCCGAACGCCGGGTTGGCGGGGCCGGGCAGCAGGCGCCCGTCGCTCGTCACCGTCCACTGGGAGCGCACCTCGGCTTCAGGCTCGGCCAGCCGCAGTAGCCCCCAGGTGTAGCGACGGTACGCGGCGATGCTGTGCAGGTCCTGCTCCGTCGGCGCCGGCTGCGCTTCTTTGGGCACGTCGACGTCGGCGAAGGCGCTGGCGACCGTGGTGCGGTCGTACGCCGCGTCCAGGTACACCACCGCGGCGACGCGCTCCGAGTGCGCTCGGGCGAGGAAGGACAGCTCTTCACCGGCAATGGAGTGCCCGACGAGGCCAGCGCGCGCCGTCGGCGCGATGACGTCGAGCGCCGCCAGCACGTCGCCCGCAAGCGCTGGCACGGTGTACCCGGCGTCGGGGCGCTCGGACGCGCCGAACCCGCGCCGCGTCAGCGCCCAGACGTGGAACCGGCTCGTGAGCGCGCCCGCCCAGTCGTCCCACACGTGGGCGCTGTCGCCGAGGCCAGCCAGGAGGAGCACCGGCGGGCCGCTCCCGTGGAAGTCGAGCAGCTCGAGCTTCACGCCGGCCTCACCGCGAATGGAACTGACGGTGTGGGGCGCCGGGTCCACCCACCCGCCGGGCTCGCCGCGCAGGCTCCGCGCACAGCCGACCGCCGCGAGCGCCCAGAAGGTCAGCGCGCAGCTCGCGGCCACGAAGCCCACGGCAGACGCTGTTCGCACCGGCTGCATGAAAGGTGCGAGCGCCTAGCACGCCGACGAAGCCTTCGGGCTGGCCGATCCACGGCCTGGCAGTCAAGCGCCGCGCCCTGCCCGGGTGAGGGCGCTTCGGTGCCCGCCCCTTCCGTCGAGGGCGGCGGCTGCTACCTTGGCCGCCCATGTCCGCCCGCGTCGACCGCCAGCAGGTGACCTCGTCGTCCTTCCAAGCGCTCGAGCCCGTCTCGCTCGAGCGCCGCTCGCTGCCAGCGATTCCCCAAGTGACGGTGAACCACGGCCCGGCCAAGGGCCCCGGTGAAGCCACCACGCTCTGGGGCCGCGGGCTCTTCCAGAAGTTCGACTTCGTCGCTTTCCTGAGCGCGCCGCCTGCCGAGCGCAAGGAGCGGCTGTCGGCGCTGAGCCAAGAAAAAGGGGCGCTGTCCCAGCGCATCACCCAGCGGGCGGAGCAGCTGAGCGCGCGGTTCGACGCCCTGCCCCCCGAAGAGCAGCAGAAGGCGCTCGAGCTGTACCGGCAGCGTTCGGCCAAGCTGGGCGGGCCGCGTGGTCGGAAGCTGGACGAGCAGCTGAGGCGCGCCGACGGAGCGCGAAAGCTCGGCGGGGAGCTGGAGGCCAAGCTGAAGAACGCCAAGACGCCGGCCGAGCGCCGCAAGCTCTTGGCCGAGCTGAAGACCGCCAAGGCCGAGCAGGAGCGCGCGCTGAGCGACGCCAAGAAGGACGTCGACGACGCCGGTCTCAAGCTGGACCGCCTGGCCACGACCGAAGCGGTGGTGGACCCCGGCGGCGCCAGCGGCGGCTTCAGCTTGTGGTCTTTGATGGAGCGCTTTGGCTGGGTGGCGACCTGCATCGAAGTGATGACCGCGCCCGAGCTGAACCTCACGCAGGTCCGCGCGAAGGACATGAAGAAGGACGCCGACGCAGACGTGCTGGCGGAGATCATCCAGAAGAAAGTGCAGAAGCTCGACCTGCTGCAGAGCTTCGTGCAGGCGCAGGCCATTGCCCCCAAGCCGGTCAAAGACGGCTTCGCGGGGCGCTGACGCGCGGGGCCCAGGTCGGTTTCGACCCCTCGCCCGAGTGGGCACGGGCAGGCTCCTGCGCCTAAGGTCCGTCTACCTTCAGCGCTGCGGGGGCAGACATGGGGAGTCCGGGCGAAGGCGAACGCCACGCACACGAGGTCGAGCTGGAGATCGTCCGGACCATTTTGGCTCGGGCGCTGCCCGTCCTCATGCTGCTGTCGGCGGTGAGTCTGGCGATCGCGCTGGCGGCCCTCCGGGAGAACCCGCTGCGCCTCGCCTCGACGAGCCTGGCGCCGCTGATGTGCTGCGTCGCGTGGGTGCTGGTCCGTCGAGGTCGCCCGTACGCGGCGGTGTGGGCGCTCGTCGCGACGCTGGCCGTCATCAGCGCGTTCGCCATGGTGTTCAACGGCGGCCTGCGGGCCCCGGCCGCGGCGCTCCCGCTGGCGCTCGTGTCGATGGTGGGCTGGGCGTTCGGGCGAACCGCCGCCACGCGCATCGCCCTCTGCGTGGCCGGAGGGTACGTCGCCGTTGCCGGACTGTCGGCGGTCGACGCGCTGCGCGTCCCGGCGCCCGCGCCGCCGCTCATTCACGCGGCCTTCCTCTCCGTGTACGTCTGGCTGGTGTGGCTGACCACGGCCTTCCCGCAGCAGCAGCTGCGAACGGCGCTCAGCCGCGCCGTGGACCGAGAGCGGGCGCTCGAGCTCGCGCAGAGTCAGCGCGCCGAGGCCGACCTCGCGTTCCGCGCCGTCTTCGAACACACGCCACACGTCCTCGTGCTCGTGACGCCTGACGGCCGCATTCAGGCCGCCAACCGCAGCGCGCAGGCCCTGCTCGGCGCGGCGGCCACCGACCTCCAGAACCGGCCGCTGTTGGACGCGCTGCCCTGGCCGGACCGCGACGCCCTCGCCCAGGCGCTGGTCCGAGCGGCCGCGTCACGGCAGACGTTGCGCGTGGAGCTGCCCACCAGCCGCGGTCCGGCGCGCTTCGAACTCACGCTGGCGCCGTTCCTCGATGCGGCGGGGGCGCTTCGGTACGTCATCGTCGAAGCGCAGGACCTGACCGCGGTGGTGGAAGAGGAAGAGCGCAAGGCGCACGCGCGGCGGCTCGAGGCAGTCGGCCGCCTGGCCAGCGGCGTGGCGCACGACTTCAACAACGTGCTGGCCGTCGTCGTGTCGTCGGCCGAGGTGGTGCGCGACGAGCTGTCGGCGAAGACCGAGGTGTCCGCCGACGTCACCGAAGCGCTCGACGCCATTCGCGACGTGTCGATGCGGGCCAGCGACCTGAGCCGGCGCCTGCTCAACCTGGCCCGCAAGACGCCGAGCCAACGCCGCGTGGTGTCCATGCACACGCTGCTCGAGAACACCACCAAGCTGCTCACCCGCACGCTGCCGGCGAACATCACCATCACCCGCGACGCGCGCGCGGAGGACGACACGGTGCTCGCCGACGACTCGTCGCTCGAGAGCGCGCTGCTCAACCTGGCCGTCAACGCGAAAGACGCCATGCCGCGGGGTGGCACCCTGACCTTCGCCACGCGCAACGTGGACCTGGACGAAGGGGCCTGCCGCCGCAGCGGCGTCGAGCTGACGCCGGGCCGGTACCTGCGAATCGACGTCAAGGACACGGGCGCTGGCATCGAGCCGGAGCTGCGCGAGCGCATCTTCGAGCCGTTCTTCACCACCAAGGGCGACGGCCGAGGCACCGGCATTGGGCTGGCCTCGGTGTTCGGCGCGCTGCGGTCCCACGGCGGCGTCGTGCAGGTGCAGAGCGAAGTCGGCCGCGGCACGACCTTCATGCTGGACCTGCCCGTGGCGCCGAAGGACTCCGCCGCCGCCGCGTCGGTCAAGCCGCGCTCGGGGTTTGCCGGCGTGCGCGCGCTGGTCGTCGACGACGAGCCGGCGCTGCTTCGCACGCTGGCCCACCAGCTCGAGGGGCTGGGCATGCCGTGTGTGCGCGCGTCGAACGCCGAAGACGCGTGGGCCGAATTCTCCAAGGCCCCGTCGTCGTTTCAAGTCGCCGTGCTCGACCACCTGCTCCCCGGAGAGCTGGGAGCGGCCCTCGCGGCGCGGCTGTTGAGCCTCGCGCCGCAGCTCAAGGTCGTCCTCGTCACGGGCTCGGCGCGCGACGAAGTGCCCGTCAACGGGTTGCCGGCGGACCGCATCGCGGTGCTGGGCAAGCCGTTCACCGCCGACGCGCTCCGCGCGACGCTCGACGGGCTGCTCGGCTCCCGCGCCTCCGCGTGACTCAGCTCGGCGGCGTGAGCCGGGCCACACAGAAACCCGCCCACGGTCGCTGTCAGCTCTCTTTGCAGCTCCCCGCCCAAAACCTTTGGTGCCGCCTGTTTGACGTTTGAGCGCTGGGCGTGACGCGCCGCGCCCTCCGACAACTTCTGCATGACGACGCTGGGTCGGGGAGCGACCGGAGCCGCGGTCAAGGCGCTGCAATCGAAGCTGCTGGCGTTGGGGTTCGACCCCGGCGGCATCGACGGAAAGTTTGGCGTGAAGACGGAGCGCGCCGTTCGCGCGTTTCAGGCGTCACGCCAGCTCGAGGTCGACGGCCAGGCGGGGCGGCTGACGCTGGCGGCGTTTGGCCAGAGCGGCTTCGACCTACCCAAGGCGAGCGCGACTGCGCGCTCGACGCCCCAGGCGACCACCGTCGGCGACCCCGGGCAGCTCGGCCCGCATGCGGTGCGGCACTCCGTCATCGACCTGCCCCTTGGCAACGGAAAGACGACGCGCGCCGACGTGTACACGCCGGTGGGTGTGCCTTCATCGCCGCCGGTGCTCCACCTCCACGGTCTGTTGCAGAGCCCCGGCCGCACCGCCGGCACGGCGCACCACTACGCGTCGTGGGGGCTCACCACCGTCGTCCCCACGCTGCCGCACGGGAGCGGCGCGCCGGGCGCCAACAGCCAAGCGCTGAAGGCCGCCGTGGACTGGGCCATGACGAAGCCCGCGGCCCTCGGGGGGGCGACGCTGGACACCAGCCGGGGCGTGGCGGTGTCGGGCCACTCCTTCGGGGCGCTGACGGCGCTGCTGACCGCCGCCGGGCAGAAGAACGTGGGCGCCGTCGTCGCGTTGGATCCAGCGGACCTCATGGGCCAGGGCCTGGCGCAGGGCTCCCGCATCGCCGCGCCGACGGCCTTCGTCGTCGGCCGGGCGGAGATTTGGAACCAGTTCGGCAACGGCTACCGCATCTACGACCGCGTGCCCGGCAGCCAGAACGAGCTGCTGCGCGTCGCCGGCGCGGGACACATGGACTTCCAGAACGGGTCCACGCGTGGCCCGAAGAACAAGGCCAACGCCGTCGCCATGCGGTTTGCGACCGCCTTCCTCCTGCGGCACGTGGGCGGCCAAACGCAGTACGCGGCCTTCACGCAGGACGGCGCGCAGGTGCGCCGCGCGAAGGCGGCGGGCGAGCTGCGCTGAAGGTCCGCCGCGAAACGGAACCGCCGCGACCAGGAATTCGACCGCTGGCGCTCCGAGCAGCTAAACCGCGCCCACCATGCACCTGGGCATCGACTTCGGCACGACGCGGACCGTGGTGGCAGTGAGTGACCGTGGCAACTACCCGGTCCTCACGTTCTTCGACTCCGCCGGCAACGGCTGGGACTGGTTCCCTTCGGTGCTCGCCGAGAAGGACGGGGAGCTGCGCTTCGGCTTCGCCGCGCTCGACGTCGCGACGAGCCCCGGCTGGACGCTGCAGCGCAGCTTCAAGCGGCTGCTCACCCAGCCCGAGCTTTCGCCGGGGCAGACGGTGCGCCTGGGCGGCTCGGAGCACACGCTGGGCGACGTGCTGACGGGGTACCTGGCGGCGCTGCGGCACGCCATCGCCACGCAGTCGAACAAGCCGGAAGGTGGGGAGCTGTCCACGTTCCACGCGCTCGTCGCCACACCCGCCAACGCGCTGGGGCCGCAGCGCTTCCTCACGCTCGACGCCTTCCGCCGCGCGGGCTTCGTCGTCCACGGGCTGCTCAACGAGCCGTCGGCGGCGGGCTTCGAATACAGCCACCGCTACCGCAAGACGCTGACCGAAAAGCGTGAGCAGGTGCTGGTGTACGACCTGGGCGGCGGCACGTTCGACGTGTCCTTGGTGCGCATGCGCGGCGCCCACCACGACGTGGTGGCGACGGGCGGCGTCGGGACCTTGGGCGGCGACGACTTCGACCAGGTGCTGCTCACGCTCGCGCTCGACGAGCTGGGCCTGCCGAAGGACAGCCTCACGCCGGCGCAGCTCGGGGGCCTGCTCGACCGCGCCCGGGACGCGAAGGAGAAGCTCAACGCCAACAGCCGCCGCGTGCACGTGGACCTGGCCGGGCTCGAGCTGGGTGAAGACGAGGTGACGCTGACGACGGGCGACTACTTCGATGCCTGCCTGCCGCTCGTCGACCGCACGGTGGAGGCGCTGGAGGGGGTGCTCGCCGCCGCGCAGGAGAGCACCACGTCGGACGAGCTGGCCGGCGTGTACGTGGTGGGCGGGGCGAGCGCGCTGCCCGTCGTCGCGCGCCGCCTCGAGGAGTCTTTCGGGCGCAGGGTGCACCGCTCGCCGTACCCGTCGGCCGCCATCGCCATGGGGCTGGCGATCGCCGCGGACCAAGACGCGGGCTTCCAGCTCACCGACCGGCTGTCGCGCTACTTCGGCGTCTTCCGCGAGCGCGACGGCGGGAAGGACGTGGCGTTCGACCCCATCTTCGGGCGAGAAGAGCGCGTGCCCGCCCGGGGCGCTGAGCGGCGCCGTATTCGCCGCGTGTACCGCGCGGCGCACAACCTGGGCCACTACCGCTTCGTCGAGGCGAACGAGCTGGACGCGCGGGGCCTGCCGCACGAACGGCTGCGCACGTGCGGAGACTTCACCTTCCCCTTCGACCCCGCGCTGCGGGCCACCAGCCTCGACCTGAAGGGCGTCCCCGTGCGTCGGCTCGAGCGCGCCGGCCCGCTCGTGCAGGAAGAGTACAGCGTGTCGGACTTGGGGCTCGTGGAGGTGTCGCTCAAGGACCTCGAGACGGGCTTCGAGCGCATCTTCACGCTGGGCGCCTGACGCGTTACCGCACGAGGCGAGGGCGCGCGGCCGGAGTATTCTCTCAGGCCCCATGCTCCACCCTCCTCGCACTGGCCGTCCTGACGCCCTGCGCGGGCGCACGCGGCGTTTCGAACTGTCCTGGAAGGTCCCTGCCAGTGGTTCGGCAGCGCTCGTCGTGGTGACCGCTCAGTCGCCGTGACCGCGCGGAACTCCTCCGCTCACCCCCGAAGGCCTGCTGGAGCCCACGACGCCGCCCCGCGCCCGCGGACGCGCCTTGGCACCAGCGAGGTGGAGCGGCGCCCATGAGCCTTCCAGCGGGCCGGCGCCTGTCCGACCTCTGTCTGGCCTGCGGGCTGTGCTGCGACGGGAGCCTCTTCCGGCACGTGGTGTTGCGGGACGAAGAAGCGCAGGCCCTGGCCGACCGTGGGCTGGCGGTGCAGGTGACTCGCAAGAAGTCGACGCTCCCCTTGCGCTGCGGAGGCCTGAACGGGCTGGCCTGCACGCTCTACGCAGACCGCCCCCACGGCTGTCGCGCCTTCGTCTGCACGCTGGGCCGCGCGCTGGAGCGAGAGGTGGTGTCCTTCGAGGCCGCGCTGAGCACGGTGCGCGAAGCCCAGGCCAGGGTGGCGGCGCTGGGCGCGGCGCTGAATCCTCCGCGCAGCGCGGACGTCATGCGCGCCGTCCGCGAGGGGGCCGCGGACGTGGTGGAGCCCGGCGACGACGCGCTCCTTCGGCAGGCGAGGCAGACGAAGCAGTTCTTGACCGAGCACTTCCTGCGCGGCGATTCCGGCTAGCGGTGGCCGCCTGTCTGCGTGCTGAAAGGCAAGCGGCGGCATTCCTGGCGAAGCGCGCGCCGTTTTGCGCCATGAAGGTGATGCCCGCTGTGCAGCGGAGCGCATCGAAGGAGCCGCCACGTGCCACCGAATCGAACTCTCTTCCTCGCCGGAGCCACGGGCGCGGTCGGCCAGACGCTGCTGGGCTTGTCACTGCCACCTGGCGTGAGCGTCGTGCCGCACGTGCGCCCGCAGAGCGCCGCCAAGCTGCGCCACCCCGAGCAGGTGGCCTGCGAGCTGCCCAGCCCACAGCTCGAGGCGGCGCTGCGCCGCTGCACCACGGTGGTGCAGCTCATCGGCACCATGCGCAACCGCTTCGGCCGAGGGGACACGTACGAGTCGAGCGACATCGGGACGACGCGCGCGCTGGTAGACGCGGCGAAAGTCGCGGGCAGCATCGACCACGTCGTACTCCTGTCGGCCGCAGGCACCGGTCGCCTGCCGGGGGCGTACTACGCGGCCAAGGCAGAGGCGGAGCGGCTGGTGCGCGAGTCGGGGCTGCCGTTCACCGTCGTCCGGCCGTCCATGTTCGCCGACCGCGAGGGGTTGCCCTTCGCGGGGCTGCTCTCCGCGGTGAGCTCGCTGGCCGGCCCGCGGTACCGCGCCATCACGCTGAACCAGCTGGCCCGCGCGCTGCTGCACGTCGCTGCGCAGCGCGCACCGCTGGGTGCCGTGCTGGAAGGCGCTTCACTCTGGGCGCAGGTGGCTGCCGCGCCGTGACGTGGGCCGACGCCGACCAGCGAGGTCCTCGCCGCCGCGCCGGGTGATGCCCGAGGCCTTCGAGTGACAGCGGGGACGCGCTGGTGTTCTGCGGCTGCGGGCATGCAGACTGACGACGTGGACGACACGACTGTGCGGGAGGTTCTTGGTGACTGACGCGCCGTCGAACCTTGCTCGACCCAGCACCGGGCTCTGGCTGGCCTGGGGCGTCGCCACGGCGACGGCGGCGCTGGCCTCGGTCTTCTTTGGCTCATTCCTCGCTGCGTTCCTGCGCCCCCATGCGTTCGGCGGCAGAGACGGCCAGGGCGCAGCGGGATTGGCGGCGGTGCTGCTCTTCGTCTCACTCGCTCTGGCCGTCGTGGCTGAGGTCGTCGCGCTCCTGCTGGCGCGAAGGCTCGGACAGCGCGGGCGCGCCTGGGCCTTTCCAGCAGCGCTGGCCGCGGCAGGTACGGGCAGCGTCGTGGGCGTGCTGCTCGGCGCGCTCGGGTGACGAGGCGAAGGGCGCCACCCTGTGCTCAAACGCGCACCATTCCAGGGGCGTCGGACGCGAGTACGCGAGGCTGGTGGATCTCACCCCACCCTGATGAGGTAAGGGGCTTCGCGGCACACACTTGAGGGAACCTCCATGTCCTTGCTCGCGCTCAGTTGCCTGGTCGTCTCCGTGGCCGGCCAGACTCCACCGCCTCCGCGGGTCGGCGTGTCCGACATCACCACCGGCAAGGAACAGGCGAGCCTGGGCGCGGCGCTGGGCGGCGCGGTGGCCAACGAGCTCCAGCGGCTGGGCGCGTTCCCCGTCACCACCGCGGAGCAGGTCCGAGCGCTGCTGTCGCTCGAACGCCAGCAGCAGCTCCTGGGCTGCCCAGACGACACCTGCAAGGGCACCATCGCCGGCCAGCTGGGCTTCGACTACCTGGTGACCGGGCGGCTCACGAAGCTGGCCGGCGGCTCGTCGAAGGACGCCAAGCTCTCGCTGGACCTCTCGCTCATGCACGTGGCCAGCGGCAAGCGCGAGGCGTCCGACGTGGTCAACGCCGTCAGCGAGACGGAGCTGTTCGACAAGGTGCCCGCCTCCGCGGTGAAGCTGGTGCAGAGCATTCTCAAGTCGCGCTCGGGCTCCCTCATCGTCACCTCGTCCGAGGCTGGCGCGTCCGTGAAGGTGGACGACGTGGTGTTGGGCGTCACGCCGCTGACCGGTCGCCAGCAGGTCGCCGGCGGGCCACACCTGCTGCAGGTCGAGAAGGACGGCTTCGTCACCGCGAAGAAGGAAGTCCGCGTGCAGCCCGAAGGCATCGTCGAGGAGCAGGTGCGCTTGGTGCCCAGCCCGGACTTCATCGCCGCGTACGAGGCGAAGCAGACGCGGCTGCGGGTGGCCGCGTACCTGTCGACGGGGCTCGCCGTGGTGGGCATCGGAGCGGCCGTCGTCACCTACGCGCTGGCGCTGGGCCTGTACGGCTCACCCAACAAGGAGAACACGTTCGCGTACTTCCAGAGCCGGCTGAACCAGGGCCTGGAGACGACGGAGAATCGCGATGGCGCCAACCGCCTCATCTCGCAGATTCAGCCGCTCCAGACGGGCATGTACGTGGCCATGGGCGTCGCCGGGGCCGCCGCCATCGCCGCGGTGACGTTCTTCCTCTTGGGTGAAGACCCCAACCGCTACGCCGCCTACCGCAACAACCCGAACGCGCCGGCCCCCACCCCGGTCGCGCCGAAGGCCGCCGCGCCGACGCCTGCGCCCACGCCC
>JALHOS010000074.1 GCA_022842905.1 Myxococcaceae bacterium
CGGTGCCCGCGGTGCCACCTGCGCCGGCAGTGCCTCCATCAGTTCCCGCGGTGCCACCTGCGCCGGCCGAGCCGCCTGCGCCTGCGGTGCCGCCCGCGCCGGCAGTGCCTCCATCCGTTCCTGCGGTGCCGCCAGCACCCGCGTCCGTGTCCGCGCCGCCCGTCCCGCCTGAACCACCCCCGCCGGCATCACTGCTCGTCCCGTCGCCGCCATCCGTGTTGACTGGCACGACGTCGGCACACGCGGCGAGCACACAGAAGACCGCGCAGCACGCAAACGCAGCTCGTTGCACCATGTGATGTCCTCCTCGAAGAGAGGCGTGGAGTTCCCCGGCCGGCGCGCAGCCTAGCCAGCGGCGCAGGCGAACGAATCGGGGCACACGCCCCACATGCAGGGGCGTCAGCGCGCAGGTGTGTTGGCGCGGAGCGCGGGGGCGAGCATGCCGAACAGCTCGGTGGCCGCATCGAGCCGCTCGCGGGCCTTCACCTCGAAGCCCAGGTGCGCGTACAGCTGAACGTTCTTCGGGTTGGCCGTCTCGAGGTAGGTCGGCCGGGCGCTGCCCTCGCGCCGCGCGCGCACCAACTGCGTGGCGAGGCCCTGGCCCCGCGCTGCCTGGTCGACGGCGAGCATCACCAGGTAGTCGTGCGGCCCGCTGACACAGCGGGCGTGCAGCCGATCGATCGCCGCGCCGTTCTTCAGCATGCGCCCCAGCCGGCTGGGCGCGCGCAGCGCGAGGCCAGCGAAGCCGTGCGTGGCCCAGTCCCACGTCGTCAGCGGGCCGACGGTCCACAGCGCGACGCCGCTCAGCGGCTCACCGGCGCCCCAGACCTCACCTCGGTGCGCGACGAGGCTCACCACCAGGCGGCCCATGTCGGCCAGGAAGCGCGCGCGGCGAGCGTCGTCAGGCTCGACGAAGCGCATGCCCGGGTCGTCCTGGAACGCCGCCGCGAGGAGTGGGCCCGCGGCGGCGGCCTGAGCCAAGTCGAGCCTTCGAAGCACGGCGCTCACTGCTGGCGTCGGTGGACGCCTCGCGACAGCACGCGCAGGGTGCGGCTCGAGCCGGCGCCGGCCTCTTGGTAGAGCACGTAGATCGCCGGGTCGTACGCGGTGCTGCTGACCTGCCCGACGGTCATGTTCACGACCTTCGCCTGCTCCTTCACCGACGCCGTCCACGTCTTGAGCAGGCTCCGGTTCCAGGACCGCGTCAGGTGGCAGTCCGACACGCAGTAGGCCAGCTTGAGCTTGGCGATCGTCCCGTCGAGCGACTCGGTGCGGTACGTCAGGTAGTGCCCGTCGCCGTTGGCGAACGCGTCGACGCTGCGTGAGTCGCAGGCCTCTGTCTCCAAGTAGAACTTCGAGTAGGTGCTGGGGTCGATCCCGTGGTCCGTCCCCGTCACCGTCAGGTGGAGGTTGGCCGCGGTGTGCCAGAAGTCGTTGAACTGCGAGACATGGGCCAGCACCGAGTACGCCCCGTTGTTCGACCCGGACAGCTGCGAGGAGCCGATGAAGTAGTCGGCGTAGTTGCTGGTGGTGCTCGAGTCGCCACTCAGCAGCGTCAAGGGCGTGGTCCAGCTCGCGCCGGAGTTCGTCGACTCGGCGATGCGCACCAGGTCGTTCCGGAGATCTTCGCCGGGGTCCGCGTCCAGGTCGGCGCTGTACTCGCGCCAGCTGACGACGATTCGCCCGGTCGACAGGTCTGCCTTGGCGACCTCGATGGAGCCGATGGTGTTGGCCGCGGTGGTCGAGATGCTCGTCCGCAGCGTCACGTTCAGGTTGGTGTCGAGGGTCGCCACGCGGATGATGTCGCTGGCGGTGTCGGCGTAAGCGACGACGATGCCGTTGTTCGTGCTGCTCGCCTTCGCAGACACCAGATCCAGCGGCACGCCCGCTTGAATCGTCGTCAGCGTGCCGGTCCCGGCGAGATCGGTGAAGGTGTAGGCCCGCAGGTTGCTGGTCGCGAGCACGTCTTCGTAGAACATCACCATCTTTCCTCCGAAGCCGGCGATCGCCCGCGCGCCCGTCGTGGAGATGGTGGCCGGTGAGTGGCTGGTCCAGTTCGTCCCGTAGTCCGTCGAGCGGTACAGGGTGAACTCGTTGCCGCTGAGGCTCGAGCGCGTCGGCCACACCGCGACCTTGTCGTTGTACGCGACGATCCCTCCTTGCTCGGACGGGCTGGGCGCCGTCGACGTGTTGGTCACGAGGGCGACGTCGCTGAACGGCCTCATGCGCCAGACTTCCCCGGTGTTGCCCGGCATGCCGCGCGGGTCGACCGCCCGCACCTGAATGAAGGGCGCCAGGCCCGGCGGCGGGGGCACGTTCACCTGCGTGAGGCTGGTGAAGTCGACGTTCGCCCACGGCGCCGCGCCGTCAGGATCGGCGTCGACCTGGTAGCGATCGACGCTGGCCACCGACGCCCAGGCGATGGATCCGATCCCGATGCCGGCGCTCGGCGTCACCGCGAGCGACGAGAGGCCCGGCACCATCACCGTAAAGCTGGCGCCGGCCACGTCGGTGAAGGCCACCGCGACGTCCGACGACGAGTCGCCGCCCAGCACCGCGTACAGCCCCTTGTTGTTGCCCGAGGACAGCGTGGTCCACTGGTTGAAGGACGCCATCTCGTTGGTGGACTCGCCGAGCAGCAGCCGGTTCGTCGTGTCGCGGTACAGCACGTAGACGTTGCGGCCGCCCGCGTAGAGCCGGGGCGGCTGCGACGGATCCGCGTCCGTGCGCACGCTGACCGAAGAGCCGAACCCGCTGAGGCTGTCGGTCATCACTCGCTTGTAGATCGTGTTGGCGCTGCCGCCGCCAGACGTCCCGCCCCAGACCGAGAACAGCGTGTTGGTGGTGGCGGTGGGCACGATCGCCCAGCTGCTGCCGTCCCACTTGATCGCGGTGCCGTTGTTGCCCACCGCCCAGACCTCGGAGCTCGCGACGCCCGCGACCTCGTAAAGCGTGGAGCTCGTCGGGCTGGCGACAGTGGCCCAGCTCGTCCCGTCGTAGCGAATGATCGTCCCGCCCGTGCCCACCGCGACGATGTTGTTCGACGCGGTCCCCCAGATCGAGTTGAGCGTGGCCGTCGTCGGGCTCGCGACGGTGCTCCACGACGTACCGTTGAAGCGAATGATCCGGCCGCTGGTGCCCACCGCCCAGACGTTGCTCGAAGAGGTTCCCCACACCGCGTTGAGCGTGTCCGTGGTGGGCGTCGCGAAGGACGCCCAGCTGCTCCCGTTGTAGCGCAGCAGGTTCGTCGTCACGCCAGCCGTGCTGTCATAGCTGCCGACCGCCCAGACGTTCGCCGCCGACGATCCCCAGATGCCGTTGAGCGTGCTGTCGTAGCCCGCCGGCGCGCTCAGGGCCGTCCACGCCGAGCCGTCCCAGCGAATGATCGTGCCCGCCGAGCCGACCGCGAGCACGTTGGACGGGCTCGAGCTCCAGATGTCGTAGAGGTTGTTGCCTTCCGCGACGGTGCTCAGCTGGAGTTCTTCCCAGCTCGTGCCGTTCCACCGGAGGATCGTGTCGTAGGACACGCCGGCCGCCACGTAGCCCGCGCCAACGGCCCACACGTCTTGCACCGAGTAGATCGTCTTCGTCGTCGGGCTCTGCGTGTTCGCCCAGGTCGTGTCGTCCCACCGCAGGACCGTGCCGCCGCTGCCGACCGCCCAGGCCGACGCGGGCGCGCGGTTGTAGATGAGGTACGCCTGCGTGCTCTCCGGGAGCGACGTGCACCCCAGGTCGAAGGAACCGACCTCGGAGCCCGCTCCAGCGCCGATGCCGAGCGCCTGCACCAGCCCTTCGCCCGTCCCGGCGTCGTAGACGTTGTCGCTCAAGTAGTAGTGCACGATCGACCGCAGGTTCGTCTCCGCCCCGCCGCTCGAGTTGCGGTCGCGCCACACCGCCACGCTCGTGTAGTTGCCCGAGCAGGCCTTGAGCCCGTTGGTGAGCTGGTAGGGCGCGTTCCCGAACGACGCGGCGTTTGCGTAGGCCGTCGGGCTCGAGGTGTCGGCCGTCAGCGGCCCGGAGAAGCTGACGCGGTTGATCCGCTTCTCGCTGGTCCCGCTGGCGAGCATGTAGAGCAGCCGCATCGTCGGGCCGGCCGTCTGCAAGCCCAGGCTGTCGACCTTGGCGTAGTTCGCCGACGAGCCGAGGTTCGCGTGCGACACGTCCGTCCAGCTGTCGCCTCGGTCTTCGCTGGCCCAGACGCTCACGCGACCGGCGATCACGTCCGTCGCGAAGCCGTCGTTGGCAGCCGACGTGACGACCACCAGCGAGTCGGTGAAGCCGATCGCCGCGACCGACCGGTTCCCTCCGAACGCCGAGTCGAGGGTGCGGAAGCTCCAGGACTGCCCGCGATCGTGGGACACGGCGATCTTGAGCGTGCCGGCGATGCCCGCCCACCCGTAGTCCGTCTCCATGAAGGTGACGTAGACGTCGTTCCCCTTCAGCGCGATATCGAGCGGCCGCAGCGGGTACACCGAGCCTGGGTTCACGCTGGCTCGCCGCCACCCGACCGACGAGCTCATGCTGCCGCTGGCCGCCGACGCGTTGCCGGCGCTGTCCACCGCGCGCACCGCGAACGCGTAGTCGGTCTTGTCCGCCAGGTTGAGCACCCACCCGTCGGTCGCCGTCCCCGAAGTCGTCGCGCAGACGCTGGACGGCGTCGACGTGCCGCAGAGCAGCTCGTAGCGGAGCAGGCCGTTCAGATCCGACGTGGCGTCCCAGAACAGCCGCGCGCTGCGGTTCTGCGCGTCGACCGTCAAGAGCACCGGGGCGATCGGCGGCGTCGTGTCCAAGACGACGCTCGTCGAGACCACCGGCGAGGCGTTCTGCAGCGCGTCGCGGAAGCGCGCGTAGAGGAACTTCTGGCCGTCTGGTGACGAGAAGCCCACCAGCTTGGCCGTGGGGCTCGTCGGGAAGGTCGTGTACGTCCACGGCCCGCTTGGGCTGCTCGACGTGGCCCACTCCGAGGCGCCGGTGGCGTAGCCGTTGGCGGTGATCGTGGTCGTCGTCACGTTGACGAAGCCGTTGGTGCTGTTGACGGTGATGAAGGCGTCGTCCGGCGCGGTGGTGTCGAGGGTGATCGAGTCGGTGTTGGCGAGCGAACCAATGTTGCGCAGTGCGTCGCGCACACAGCCGGCCACCGTCTTCGGGCCGTCGCCGCTGCTCAAGGTGATGGTCGCCGTGCCCGCCGGCTGCCAGACGAGGGCTGCCGACGAGTTGCAGACGACCGAGCCAGCTTCGACGAGCGCGTACTGGAGCCCGAGCGCCAGCGACGAGTCCGCGCAGCCGGTGACGCTCACGGTGACGTCGCGCAGCGCCGTCAGATCGGCCTGACCTCCCGACGTGTTCGTTCCGTCGAGCTTGCGACCGACCAGCGCCAACGCGCAGGTGGTCGGCGCCGCTTGATCGAAGTCGATCGTGTCCTGCACCGCCGCGCTGTCGTTCCCAGCCGGGTCGGCGATGCAGACGACGACCGTCCGCGTGTAGCCCGTGCCGCCCAGGCTCGCCGGCGTCGTGTTGCCGTTGAGGGTCGAGTACGCGGTCATGCCCGTCGTGCAGGTGGAGCCCGCCGGGCCGTACTTCACCTGCGTCGCGCCTCCGGAGTGCACGAGCGACAGGCTGACGTTGGCGTTGGCCGTGAGCGACGTCGACGGCGTGCCGTCAGCCAGTTCGCCGGTGATCAGCACCGAGCTGAGCGTGGGCGCGGCCGTGTCGATGATGATGTCGTCTGTCACCACGTCCGTCGGGTTGCCGACGTCGTCGAAGAAGATCGCCCGGAACCATTTTGTGCCGTCTCCAGTGGGCAGGAACGTGGGGGTGGGGCTGGCCACCCCGTTGCCGCTCGGCGTCGCAGAGCGGGGGTCGGTGGTGGTCGGGTTCGTCCCGTCGGTCTTGTACGCCCACTCGATCGCGCCCGTCGCGCTGCCGTCGGCCGCCATGACGTTGGCGCTGCCGGCGGCGAGCCACTGCTGGCGGTTGAAGTACACGTCACCCGAGCGAATGCTGACCCTCGCGCTCGTCGGCGGCGTTTGGTCCAGCGTGATGGTGTCGGCCGTGACGGCCGACGTGACGTTGCGTGCGGCGTCGCGCACACAGGCCTTGACGGTCTTCAGGCCGTCGGTCGCGCTCACCGTCACGCTCGCCGCGCTCCCCACCAGCGGAATCCACGACGACGTGTCTCCGGCGGTCGGGCAGGAAATGCTGCCCGTCGTCTCGAGGAAGTAGATGTCCGTGGGGGTTTCGTTGCAGGAGCTGAGGGTGCCGCTGATCTGCAGCAGCGCCGTCTTGTCGAGTGCCGTCGGTGCGCCGTTGGCCTTCTTTCCGTTCAGCGTCAGCACGCAGTTCGCCGGCGCGGCGGCGTCGTAGGTGATGCTGTCCTGCTGGAAGCCGACGATGTTGCCCGCTTCGTCCGACACGCAGGCCCGCAGCGTCTCCGTCGCGTTGGTGCCCGTGAGGTTGACGGTCGCCTGCGTGCCGCTCAGCGCGCTGAAGGACGTGAGCACGGGGCACGTGAAGGTGGCGCCGCCGTACGCGAAGAGGCTGCCGCCTGCCTGCGCGAAGTCGAGCGTGAGCCCGTTTTGCTGCTGGGTGACGACGTCCGACGTACTGCCGTCCGCGAGTCGGCCCTTGATCGTGATGCCGGTGAAGCTCGGCGGCACCGTGTCGACGATGATGGTGTCCTGCGCTTCGGACGGCGTGACGTTGCCGACGTCGTCCTTGAAGAGCGCGCGGAAGACCTTCGTGCCATCTCCTGCCGAGAAGAGGAAGCTCAGGTTCGTCGGGCTGGTGAAGGCGCCGAAGGACGTGGGCGGCGCGTTCTCGGCGTACGCCCACTCCGTCGCGTCGGTGGCGACGGCGTTCACGTTCATGGTGTTGCTGTCCGGGTTGGGGACCTGGAACGCGGCGAGGTTGAAGTAGTTACCCGTGTGCAGCGTCACCGCCGTCGCTGTCGGCGGCGTGGCGTCGAGCGTGATGTCGTCGGTGAAGATGGGGCTGACGCGACGAGCAGCGTCGCGCACGCAGCCCTTGACCGTGCGTGGCCCGTCGCCGCTGGAGAGGTTGAAGGGAATCGTCGTGTTGCCGTTGAGCGTCTGCCAGGTCGGCGCGCCCGGAGCCGGGCAGGCGAAGCTCGGCGACGCGGTCTCGAGCAGGTGAATGTCGGCCGGCGCTTCCGTGCAGCTCGCCAGGCTCGCCGTCACCCCTTGGAGCGCCGTCTTGTTCGCCGTCGCGCCGCCCGTGTCGGCCCCCGTGTCCGCCCGCTTGCCGACGAGGGTCAAGACGCAGCTCTGCGGGTTGGCCAGGTCGACGTCGATCGTGGCGTCGAAGCTCGCCGTGGCGATGTTGCCGGCCGCGTCGGCCACGCACACTCGGCGCGCGCGTGTCGTCGCCGAAGGGAGCGCGGGGAGGCTGACGCCGCGTGAGCTGCCGCTGAACGTGACGTAGGTGACCGTCGAGAACGCCGGACAGGCCGTGCCCGCCGTGGTCAGCGCGATCCGCGAGGCGCCGGTGTGGAGCACGTTGGCCGTCACCGTCACCGCGTTGGTGACGGGCGACGGAATGGGGATCGGCGCGTGCAGCGTCGTCGAGGTCGTCCCGTCGGCCAGCGTGCCGATGAAGCTGACGCCCGCGAAGTCTGGCAGCTCCGTGTCGACTTCGATGGAGTCCTGCGTTTCGAAAGACGTCACGTTCCCGACCGCGTCGCGGAACAGCGTCCGGAAGCGCTTGGTGCCGTCTCCGGCAGGGAACGTCACCGTCAGCGGGGAGGTCACCGTCGAGAAGGCCGTCGGTGACGGGGCGGTGTCGTCGTTGGTGTAGCTCCACTCGACGATGTCGTTCCCGCTCGCAGTCACCTGCATGGTGTTGGTGTTGGTGGGCACCGCAGCCGCGAAGTTTGCGGCGTTGAAGTACTGCGCTCCGCCAAAGATCGTCACGCTCGTGAAGTACGGCGGACGAACGTCGAGGGTGATGTCGTCCTGCACCGCCGCGAGAATGACGTTGCGCGCGGCGTCCCGGACGCAGGCCTTCACCGTCTTGAGCTGGTCGAGAATGCTGGGGTTCGCCGACAGCGTGAAGCCGACGAAGCCCGCGCCGTACGACTGCCACGCGGCCGAGTTGGGGCTCGGGCAGGTGAGCGCGCCGCTCGTCTCCTGCAAGTAGACGTCCGCCACGGCCTCGGCACACGCCACCGTCGCCGTGATCGACTGCTGCGCCGTGAGGTTGGCTGTCGCTCCGCCGGTGTCAGTTCCGTCGGCGCGCTTGCCGATGAGCGTCAGCGTACAGCCCGACGGCCGCGTGCCGTCGTAGTCGATGGTCGCCGCCGCCGGGCCTGCGGTGTTGCCCGCCGCGTCCGCGACGCAGGCTCTGACCGTGCGGGTCCCCGACGTGCCGCTCGCGACCGTCGCCTGCCCCGAGTTGCCGACGAGCGTCGTGTACCCAGAGGCAGGACACGCCGACAGCGAGCCGTCGCCAAAGAAGACGAGGCTGGCGCCGGTGTGGGTCACCGTTCCCGTGACCGTCGTGCTGGCCGTCAAGGCGCTCGACGCGGTGCCGTCAGCCAGCGTGCCTTCCAGGGCCAGCGCGGACAGCGTGGGGCTGATGGTGTCCACCACGATGTCGTCCTGGGTCTCGACCGTCGTCACGTTGCCGACGTCGTCTTGGAAGAGCGCGCGGATCGTCTTGGTCCCTTCGCCAGCACTGAAGGTGACGTTGACGGGCGCGAGCGCCGCGAAGCTGCTCGGCGTCGCCGCTTCGGCGAGCGCCCAGTGGGTCGCCCCCGTCGCGCTGCCCGTGACCTGCATCGTGTTGGTGTTGGCCGGGGTCGCCCCGAGCCAGTCGGCGCGGTTGAAGTACGCGGCGCCTCCCTTGATGGACACCGTCGCCAGCGTGGGCGGCGTCGTGTCCAAGGCGATCGTGTCCTGAGTCAGGCCGTTGCTGTTCCGCGCCGCGTCCCGCACGCAGCCCTTGACCGTCTTCGTCCCGTCACCGTCGGACAGCGTGAAGTCGACGAAGGACGGGCTGCCGACCGTCACCGGCTGCCAGTCGAGCGCCGCCGTGGGGCTGCAGTCCACGGTGCTCGCTTCGGTCAGCGCCATCTCGGTGATGGTCTCGTTGCAGCCGGACAGCGTCGCCTTCACGTTGCGCAGTCCCGTCTTCTCAGCCGTCGCGCCCCCGGTGTCGGCGCCGGTGTCCGTGCGCTTGCCCACCAGCACCAGCGAGCAGCTCCCTGGGGGCGTGCCGTCGAAGTCGATCAAGTCCGTCACCGGCCCCGCGCGGTTCCCCGCCACGTCGGCCACGCAGGCCCGCACCGTCCGCGTCGTGCCAGTGCCCAGCAACGTCGTGGGCACCGACGTGCCGACGAAGTCCGCGTAGCCCGTCGTCGGGCACGACGTCATGCTCGCGTCGCCGAAGACGATGCGGGTGCCACCCGACTGCGTCAGCCCCACGTTGACCGCCGCCACCGCCGTGTTGGTGGTGGACACCGTCCCGTCGGCCAACGTCCCCGACACGGAGATCGACGTGAACGTCGGCACGCCCGTGTCCACTTCGATGCTGTCCTGCACCTCGACGGCGATCGTGTTCCACACGTCGTCTCGGAACAGCGCGCGCACCGTCCGCGACCCTTGGCCTGCCGAGAAGGTGAAGCTCTGCGTCGACTGCGGCGAAGTGAAGGCCGCCCAACTGGAAGGCACCGCCCCCTCGGCCAGCGCCCACTCGTTGGCGCCGGTCGCGTTGCCGCGCACGGGCATGGCGTTGGTGCTGCCCGCGGCCACGAAGTCGGCGTTGTTGAAGTACGCGTCGCCGTTCTTGATGGTGACCGACGGGTTCTGCGGTGGCGTGGTGTCCAACGTCATCGTCACGCTGCTGAACGTGCCCACGTTGCGCGCGGCGTCGCGCACACACCCGGACACGACCTTCGCGCCTTCCGCAGCGGTCAGGCTGTAGGCCAGGCCTCCACCCACCAGCGGCACCCACGCCAGGCCCGCGGTCGGCGTGCACGACGGCGTGCCGCTCTCCGTCAGGTAGATCTCCGTCGGCGCCTCGAGGCAGCTCACCGCCGCGGTGATGGCCTGCTTCGCGGTGCGCCCAACCGGCGCGCCCGCCGAGCCGTCGGCCCTCAACCCCGCGAGTGTCAGGGTGCAGCTCGCTGGCGGCGCCGAGTCCACCGTCATCGACACGACCGCCGACGGGCCCGCCGTGTTCCCCGCTGGGTCCGCTACGCAGACGCGCACGGTGCGCACGTCGGGCGTGCCTCCCGTGCCGGCCGGGAGCGCGACGCCGGTGCTGCCACCCGCGTAGGGCACGTAGCCCGACGTGGGGCAGGCGCCCAAGCTGCCGCCGCCGACGAAGAGCTGCGTGCCGCCCGTCTGAATCAGCGTCGCGTTGACCGTCGTGGTGATGGTGTGGGTGGGCGACGGCGTGCCGTCGGCGAGCAGCCCGGACAACGTGAAGCTGGTCAGCGTGGGCGCCTGCGTGTCGAAGGTGATTCCGTCGCGCACCTCGACCGTCGTGGTGTTGCCGACGTCGTCCTTGAACAGCGCCCAGATCTCCTTGGTGCCCTCGCCCGAGGTGAAGGCGAAGTTCACCCGTGGGTTCTCGGTCGTGTAGCTGCGGAAGTCGGTCGACAGCGCGCCCTCGGCGATCGCCCAGAGCGCCGCGCCCACCGCCGAGCCCTGCACGCTGGCGCGGAAGCCCCCGCGGCTCGTCACCTGGGCCTGGTTGACGTACTCCGCGCCGTTGTCGATGAGGACACTCGCCGCCTGCGGGGGCGTGGTGTCGAGGACGATGTCGTCGGGGGTGAGCGTGCCCACGTTCAGCGCCGAATCGCGCACGCAGCCGCGGACCGTCTTCGTCCCGTCGAGCGCGGACAGCTGGTAGGTGATGGTGTTCGCCGTCACCGGCAGCCAGGCGAGCGACGTGCTCGCGCAGTTGATGGTGGTGGCTTCCGTCAGCACCACCTCGTTCACGTTCTCGCCGCAAGACAGGTTCGCGCGCACTTCGCGCAGCGCCGTCTTGTTCGCGGTCGCGCCGCCGGTGTCCTGCCCGTCGTCGGCGCGCTTGCCGACCAGCGTCACCGCGCAGCCGCCCGGAGGCGTCGCGTCGACTTCGATGTCGTCGCTCGCCACGCCCGCGTCGGCGAAGAGGCTGGTGGTGTTGCCCGCCAGGTCCGCCAAGCACGCTCGCACGATGCGCGGCGTCCCGGTGCCCGGCAGCGTCAGCTCGGCCAGGTTGCCGTTGAGCAGCTGGTAGCCCGTCGTCGGGCAAGACGTCATGGCCGGGCCGCCGAACGCGACCGAAGCTCCGCCGTTGGAATGGAAGATGCGGGCGTTGACGCGTTCGGTGACGGTGCGTGCCGTCGACACCGTGCCGTCGGCCAGCGTGCCCTCCAGCGTGAAGGAGTTGAACTGCGGCGGCACCGTGTCGAAGGTGATGCCGTCGGTCACCTCGGGGCTGGCGTTGCCGACGTCGTCGCGGAAGATGGCGCGGATCGTCTTGTCTCCGTCGCCCGCGCTGAAGGTGAAGGTCAGCGGGTTGGCGGTGGCGATCGCCTGGAACACGCTGGGCAGGGTCCCTTCGGCGATCGCCCACTCCGCGGCGCCGCTCGCGCTCCCGGCCACGCTCACCGTCGTCCCGCCGTCGGCCTGGACGGCGTTCACGTAGGTGGCGCCGCTGTTGATGGTCACCGACGCGCCCAGGGGCGGCGTGGTGTCCAGCGTCATCACGTCTTGCACCAGCGGGCCGACGTTGCGCGTGGCGTCGCGCACACAGCCGCGCACGGTCTTCGCGCCGTCGCCGAAGGACAACGTGAAGGTCGCCGACGAGAGCGGCTTCCAGTCGAGCACGACGCCGGTGCTGCAGGTCACCGCCGGGCTCTCCGTGAGGCCCACCTCCGCGGCGGCTTCGTCGCAGCCCGTCACCGTCACGCCGACCAGCGCTTCGGCGGTCTTGTCTTGTGCGGCGCCGGCCGTCGTCCCGCCCTGTTTGGTGCGGCCGATGAGATTGAGCGCGCAGCCCGACGGCGACGTCGCGTCCACCGTCATGGTGGCGGTGGTGGTCGACGGCGTCGACACGTTGCCGGCGAGATCGACCAGGCACACCTTCGCCGAGCGTACAGTGCCGCTCCCCGGCAGCGGCGCCAGCGCCTCGGAGCCTTGCAGGGCCGTGTAGCCGCCCACGGGGCAGGTTGTAGTGCTGGACGCGACCAGTTGCACCGCGCTGGCCCCGGTCTGCTGCACCTTCACCGTCACCTGCGAAGACGTCGTGCTCGCCGAGGACGACGTGCCGTCTGCCAGCGCCCCCTCGAGCGAGAAGCTGGCGAGCACCGGCACGGTCGTGTCGACGTCGATCTCGTCTTCCGCCTCGACCACGGTCGTGTTGCCGACGTCGTCGCGGAACTTCCCGCGAATGGTCTTGCGGCCGTCTCCGCTCGAGAAGGCCACGGTGAGCGTCGCCGGCGAGGTGAAGGGCGCGTAGCTGGTCGGCGTGCCGGTCTCGGCCAGCGCCCACTCGGTCGCGCCCAGCGCCGTGCCAGTCACCGGCATGGTGTTGCTGTTGGGCACGTTGGCCAAGAAGTCGGCGCGGTTGAAGTAGGTCGCGCCACTCTTGATGCTGACGGTCCCTCCGGACGGCGGCGTCATGTCGAGGGTGATGTCGTCGGACTGCAGCGTACCCACGTTGCGCATGGCGTCGCGCACGCAGCCGCGCACCGTCTTGAGCCCGTCACCCGGCGTGAGGCTGAAGGCCGGCGAGACGGCGCTGCGCCAGTCGAGCGAAGCGGTCGCCGAGCACGTCACGGTGCTCTCCGTGAGGAAGATCTCCACCGGGCTCTCGGCGCAGCCCGTGAACGTCACGCTGACGTCGCGCTGCCCCGTCTTGTTGAGGCCGGATGGCGTCGGCAGGCCGTCGTCCGCGCGCTTGCCGCCGAGCACCAGCTGGCAGCCCGACGGGGCGACCTCGTCGACGTCGATCGTCGCCGTCGCGGGCCCGGCGAGGTTGCCGGCGGCGTCGGTCACGCAGGCGCGCACCGTCCGCGTCGTGCCGGTGCCGGTGAGCGTGTTCTGCACCGAGCCGCCTGAATTCGACTGGTAGCTGGCCCCCGCACAGTTGAGGCTGGCGCCGCCCAGCACCAGCCCGTTGCCGCCGGACTGCACGACGCTCGCGAAGATGGTGGTGCTGGCCGTCTTCGTGGACGAGGGCGTCCCGTCGGCCAGGCTGCCGCTGAGGTTCAGCGCGGTGAGCGTCGGCGCCTCGGTGTCGACGACGATGCTGTCCTCCGCCGGGGTCGACGTGTTGCCGACGTCGTCCTTGAACAGCGCTGTGATCGTCTTGGCGCCATCTCCCGTCGAGAACGTGAACGGTGTCGGGACCACGGGGCCGTAGGTGGTGGGGGTCGCGCCCTGGGCCAGGGCCCACTCCACCGCGCCGCTCGCGCTGCCGGTCACCAGCATGGTGTTGCTGCCCGCGTCGAGGGCGTCGGCCTGGTTGAAGTACGGCGCGCCGCCGCGAATGGTGACGCTGGCGCCAAACGGCGGCGTCGTGTCGAGGGTGATGGACGAGGCCACCAGCGGCGCCGTGTTTCGCGACGCGTCGCGCACGCAGCCCCGCACCGTCTTCAGCCCGTCGACGCCGCCCAGCGCGAAGGTGTTGGTCGACGTCGCGCTGTAGAGCCGCCACGGCAGGCTCGCCGCGGCCGAGCAGGACACCGGGGACTCCGTCAGGACGATGTCCGCGGGCGTCTCGCCGCACCCCGTCACGGTGTACTGCACGTCGGCGCGGCCGGTCTTCGTCGCGGCGCCGCCGTCGGTGGGCAGCAGCGTGTCCGCCCGCAGGCCCGTCAGCACCAGCGCGCAACCCGTCGGCGCTTGGCCGTCGAAGTCGATGCTCGCGGTCGCGACGCTGGACACGTTCCCCGCCGCGTCGCCCACACACAGCTTCACGGTGCGCGTGGTGCCCGAGCCGGGCAGGGTGACGCGCGCCGAGTTGCCCACCAGCGGGGTGTGGCCCGTCGTCGGGCAGCTCGTCAGGGTGTCGTTTCCGACGAAGATCGTGGTGGCGCCGGTCTGGACGAACTCCGCCGTTACCTCGGCCTGCGTCGTCGTCGTCACCGACGGCGTGCCGTCGGCGAGCAGCCCCACCAAGCGCAGGTTCGAGAGCGTCGGCGCGGTCGTGTCCACGTCGATGCTGTCCTGCGCTTCGCCGGGCGTCTGGTTGCCGACGTCGTCGCGGAAGAGGGCCTTGACGGTCTTGACGCCGTCGCCCGCGGACAGCGCGAGCGTCACGGGGTTCTGCGTAGCGAAGTCGACGAACGTGCTGGGCGTGGTGTCTTCGGCGACGGCCCACGTCGCCGCGCCGACGGCGGTGCCGGCGATGGTGACCGAGACGACGCCCGCATCGGCCTGCGCCCCGCTGACGTACGCCGCGCCCCCGTTGATGACGACGCGCGCGTTGGAAGGAGGCGTCGTGTCGAGCGTCAGCACTGCTTCGGTGAAGGAAGCCGTGTTCCGAGCCGCGTCACGCACGCAGCCGCGCACCGTCTTTGTGCCGTCCACGCTCGAGAGCGTCACCGTGGTGGTGGTGCCGTCCAGCGCTCGCCACACCAGCCCGGTCGCCGTCGCGGTGCAGGTGACGTTCGGCTGCTCGGTGTACGCGAACTCCCGCGGCGTTTCCGGGCAGCCGGTCAAAGTGAAGGGCACCACCGTCTGGGCCGTCTTGCCGTTCGACGTCGGCTGGCTGTTCAGCGTCGTCGCGGAGAGCCCCGTCAGCTGCAGCTGGCACCCGCCGGGAGCCTGACCGTCGAAGTCGATGCTCGCCGTCGCGGGCGTGGGCGTCACGTTGCCGGCTTCGTCGGCGAAGCAGGCCGTCACCGTGCGGGTGGCGCCGGTGCCGCCGGGCAGCGGGTGGTTGGCGATCGCGATGCCGGTGATGGCCCGGTAGCTCGAGTCGAGCGCGGGGCACGCCGTCACGTTCTCGTCGCCCAAGGACACCCGCGTCGCCCCGACGTGCGTCAGGTTGACCGTCACCGTGTTCGCGGACGTCAACGCGGCGCTGGGCGTGCCGTCGGCCAGCCGACCCACCAGGTCGATGCGCGTGCCGGACGGCGCCGTGGTGTCCAGGTCCACCGCCACCGCGCTCGTCCCTTCGTTGCCCGCCGCGTCGCGCACGCGCACGGTGACCGTCTTGCGGCCGTCGCCGGAGGACACCTGGAACGTGGCTTGGCTGTTGGACGGGTAGGGCAGCTCGACCGCGTTGGCGAACGCGCCGACTTCACTCAGCGCGAGGCCCGCGTCCGGCGCGTAGGGGTTGGCTTCGGTCGTGTTGAGTCCCAGGGTGATGCCGGCGTCGGCCGTCGGTGAGGGCGAGAGCAAGGTCGCCACGACGACCGGGCGGGTACGATCCAGGGTGATCGTCGCCTGCCCCGCGGCGCTCAGGTTCCCGGCCGAATCGACGAACTGGTAGTGCACGGTCTTGGCGCCGTCGCTGCCTGGGTCGAGATCGTGGGCCATGCGCGTGCGCAGCGGCTCGGCGACGACGGTGGGCAGCTCCGCCGCCTCGTTGGCCAGACGCAGGAAGAGCCGGCCGCCGTTGGGCTCGGCGGGCACGCTCACGTCGAGCTCCAAGTTGAGGTCGTTCGTGAAGCCGTCGAGCGACGCGGCGATGCCTCGGCGGATCGTCGCGCTGCCGCTGGGCGCCGTGGTGTCGATGACGACGCTCGCTTCGACGATGACGCTGAAGTTGCCGGCGTTGTCGATGAACTGCACCGCCACCGGCTGCACGCCGTCGGCGCCGAGCTGGCTCGTCAGCGAGGTGTTGCGCACGTACTGCACGCTCGGGACGTCGAGCACCTGCGTGCCGGCGTCACCCACGCCCGCGTCGCGCAGCGGCAGCCCCGCGTCCGCGCTCTGGAGCGCCACCAGCCGCATGAGCGAGACGCCGCCCAGGTCCGTCGCGCTGACGGCCACCGGGAAGGTGCTCGCGCGCGTGAAGCCGCTGCGATCGCCCAGCTCGAGCGAGGCGTTGGCCGGCGCCGTGGTGTCGAGCACCACGCTGGCCGACAGCGCCGCGCCTTCGTTGCCCATGGTGTTCTTGATCTGCAGGTACACCGTCTTGACGCCGTCGCCCGCCGACAGCGTGAAGGGCACGCGCGGGCTCGTGAACGCCTGGTACGTGGCGCTCATGAGCGCCGCTTGGCTGCCTTCGGCGACGCGGTACTCGGCGGCGTTGACCACGTTGGACAGCACCAACGTCACCGGGCGCTCGCGGGTGTAGCCAGGCGTGTTCGTCCCGTCGCCGTCGTCGATCGTGAAGTCACCTTGCAGGCGCGCCAGCCGGAGATCCTCGGCGATGCGAAACACCGTGCCCACCGTGACGGTGACCGGCGGCGACGTCGCGTCGACGTAGTTCGTCCGCCTTGCGACGACCTCGTACGGACCCACCGGGAGGCCGCGCAGCAGGAAGTCGCCCACCGAAGGATCGGTCGCCGAGCGCACCGCGGCCACGGAATACGAACCCGCGCCGCCGTCGAGGGCGCCGGCCACTTGCACCGTCACGCCGTCGAGCTGACTGCCGTCGCTCATGCGCACCCGCCCGGCGATGTCACCGCGGTCGAGCAGCAGCCGCACCGGCGGCAGCGCGCGCTCTTGGCCCGCCGTCAGCTGAATCGCTCGGTCCGACTGATCGTCGTGGTAGCCGGCCAGCTGGAAGATGAGCCGGCGCGTGCCAGCCGCGAGCCCGCTCAGGCGGAAGTTGCCGCTGACGTCCACCGTGGCGGTCTGGCCGGTGTCCGCGGTCACCTGCACGCCTGCGCCAGGCCGCGTCGACGGGCCTCCGCCCAGGCTCTCCAGCTCGAGCGTGACGCTGCCGGTGACCGTCGCCGGGTTGACCTCGAGCACCAACGGCTGCGGGACCAGGTCCAGCTGTTGCCCTGCGCCGAGCACGACGCCGGTGCGCCGCGCGGCCACGTAGTACGGGTGCGTTGCTTCCAGCGTGTAGGTCCCCGGGGGGAGCCTCGCGCTGAACGTGCCAAACGCGTTCACCGTGGCCTCGGCGACCTTGGCCGGCTGTCCGCCCGTGCGCTCCAAGAGGAACGCCACCGTCGCGCCTTCAGCGTCAGAAGGCCGGCCACCTGCGTCGGCACCAGCGCCCGCGTCCACGCCGCCGTCTTGGGCCGTCGCGCCACCCGCGACGATCACCAGCCCGCTGATGCTCCCTTCCGACGGCGTTTGCGACAGCCACACCGGCCGAAACGTGCCCAGGTCGGTGGTGTTGCCGGGGACGAGCTGGAACGGGCCTTCACGCAGCGGCGCGAAGCCCGCCAGGTCGGCTTGGATCATGTACAGGCCCGGCACCAAGCCGCCGAACGAGAACTTCCCGTCGGCGTCGGTCTTCGCGGTCTGAGACCCCGGCCCGTCGGTGCGCACCAGCTTGAGCTCGTTGTCGGCCTTGGGAATGTGCCCCTGCACGTCGACGAGGCCTTCGAAGCCACCAGACATGGGCCGGGGGGGCACCGACAGGTCCAGGCAGTTGCAGCCTCCGAGCGTCGCGAGCGCCAAAGCCACCAGCGCCCCGCGGGTGAAGGACGACGAGGTCCGTGAGCCCATGGAGTACCCCTTCCCAATGCCGACTTCAGTGAAAAACCCGGTGATTCTGACGACCGCGCCGCCAGACGCAATCGCTCACGCAAGCGGTGCCGAAGTCCGCCGTGCCGCGCCTACATCCTGGCTTGATCTTGGTCGCCTACAGCGCGGTGACCGTGAGGTTGTCGAAGTAGAGCTGCGCTTCCCACGACGAGAAGCCGAAGCGGTTGTGCTTGTCGCCGGTCAGCGGCTTGGGGTCTTCGAAGCGCATGAACTGCTGCCCGTCGATGAGCCAGGTGATGAGCCCGCCGCGCCGCTCGATGCGCCAGTGGTACGTCTTGCCGATGGTGACGGGGTAGGGGTGCGCTTCGACGCGGGTGCGCGTGTCCATGCGCTTGATGCCTTCGGGCAGCTGCCCCAGCGGCGTGCCGTGCTCGTCGAGCCGCGCGATGATGCTGATGCTGTTGTTCCACCCGCCGTGGATCAACACGTAGCCGCTGGCGTGGTCCGAGCCGTCGCCGAAGATCTCGACCTTGATGTCGCCTTCCGGGGACATGCTGCGCACGTCGAACTCGACCGCGACGTCGTTGGGCAGCTTGGCCTTGAGCCACAGCGGGTTGTTCTTCACGCCGGGCGAGACGAGCTCACCGCTCTCGACGCGCCACAGCCCGCCGGTCGCGAAGAAGTCCTTGAGCTCGGTGCTCGAGAAGTCGTTCTGGTACGGCAGGCTGACGGTGGCCTCCGGCGCACCGCGCAGCAGGTAGTAGTGGATCATCGGCAGGTTCAGCACCGCCACCACCACGCCGAGCACGATGAGCCCGGTCTTCGTGCCTTGGGCCGGCAGCTTCCAGGGGCCTTCGCTGGTCGCGTCCATGGTCGCCGCGGCCGCTCCGCTCGCGTCGGGGGTCGGCACGTCGCCTTCGTCCGCCTTGTTGCGCTTGGGCTGAGCCATTTGAGGCGCGCCGCCTAGCACGATCGTCCAGACGGCGTCACGCCTTGCGCTTCCAGCGACTCTCCAAGGCCTTCCGCTCGGCGAGCAGCCGTTTTCGCTGGGCGCTGGCCACCCGCTGCTGTTCTCTCTCTTCGGGCGTGGGCCGCACGTACAGCTGGTAGACGACACCGGCCAAGCCGACCAGCCCCGCCACGCAGACCGCGACGATCGGCTGCTTGAGCAAGAGCACGCTCACGGTCGAGTCCGGGCCGAACAGCCGCACCAGCGCCACCACCCCCGCCAGGCCGCCGACGAGCGACGAGAGCACCGCCCCGAGCGTGCGGCTGAAGACGACGCCCATGGCGCCGCCGAAGAGGAAGCCCGGCGCGAAGCCCAGCAGCCAGTCGGTGGGGCCGGCCAGGTTGCCGACGAGCAGGCCCACCGGCACGCCCACCGCCGCGAAGACGACGATGGCCGGCGAGAACACCCCCGCCAGGCCCAGCACCACCATGCCGACGGCGGCCACCTGCGTCTGCGCTTTGGGGAAGCCCAGGCGCGCCGCCAGCGGCCCGAGCCACACCGCGGCGACGAAGACCCCGAGCGGCACGGCGACCAGGCGGAACAGCCGGCCGCCGCCGAACAGCACCATGCCCACACTCACGCCCAACAGGACGATGGCGGCCCACAGCGGCAGCTTCGCGGCGAGCGCGAACCACCCGGCCGGGTCCAGGTGGCGGTACGGCTCGAGCTGGGCCAGCAGCTGCTCCATGCGGGCGCTCCGTGGCGGGGGCCGACGCTTCGTTCAGATCGCGGCGTAGCGTGCGCTCGCCAGGACTAGCAGCAAACCCATCACCGCCAGGACGGCCAGGCCGAACAGAAACGCGCGCGGCGGGGGCATGGAGCGCGTCACCAGCGCCTGCGCCACCAGCTCCGGGCTCGTCGCGGGATCCAACCCCATGCGCTCCGCCGCCTTCTTCACGGCCGACGCGTCGCCGCCGCTGCCCTGGGCGATCACCTCTTCGGCCAGCCGGCGACCCCTGACGACGTCGCCTTCTTCGAACGCGCGCAGGGCGGCCGTCAGGCGATCGGACTCGACGCTCTCCCCAGACGGCTTGGGCGACTTGGACTTGGCCATGGGCGGCTGACGCCTCCACCACGAAAGGGCTTTTGATGCAACGGACGGCGAGCGGCGCTACACCCTTGGGCCTTCAGCGTGTCCTCACCTCCGTCCTCTTCGTTGAGCCGTCGCGCCGCGCTCGCAGGCGCGCTGGGCTCGTCCGCCGCGTGGGCCTTCGGCGACGCCTCGAAGTTCGTCCCCGCCGTCGCCAAGCACCAGGGCACCTGGGACACGAGGCTGTCGGGGCTGACCCGCCTGGCGTGGGAGCTCCAGCGCGCGACCAGCGTCGAGGTTCGTCTCGAGCCCAAGCCGCTGGCGCTGGACAGCCCTGAGCTGTTCACCCACCCCTTCCTCTCCCTGTCGACGGAGACCGAGCTGCCGCCGCTCTCGGCCACGGAGGTCGAAGGGCTGCGCCGCTACGTCACCTTCGGCGGCTTCCTCTTCGTCGACGCCGCGAGCGGAGCGCTCGACAGCCCGGCGGACCGCTCGCTGCGCCGGGAGCTGGCCCGGGTGCTGCCGCAGCAGCCCCTCAAGGAGCTGCCCAAGACCCACGTCATCTACAAGTCCTTCTTCCTGCTCGAAGGTGCGTACGGCCGCGTGCTGGCGCAGCCGGGCTTCGAAGCCTGCGTGCTCAACCGCCGCGCCGCCGTCGTCTACTCGGCCAACGACGTGCTGGGCGCGCTCGCGCGAGACGAGCTGGGCGGCTTCCTCTACGAGTGCACGCCGCAGGGGGAGCACCAGCGCAAGCTCGCGGTCCGCACGGCGCTCAACGTGGCCATGTACGCGCTGTGCTTGGACTACAAGGACGACGCGGTGCACGCCCCGCAGATCCTCAACCGGCGGCGCTGAGTGGACGCGGTGGACGGCACGACGGCAGTCAAGGTGGTCAGCCTCTCGCCCTTGCCGGCCTGGGCGCTGGCCGTGCTGCTCCTGGCCGTGGCGCTGGGCGTGGGGCTGGCCAGCTGGGGCGTTCGCCGCGAGCGCAGCGCCGGGCGTCGGTGGCTGCTGTGGACGCTCAGGCTGCTGGCGGGGGTGCTGGCCGTGGGCTTCTTGCTCGAGCCGGGGCAGCGCAAGGTCAACGTCGCGCGGGTGAAGAACCGCGTCGCGGTGTTGGTCGATCGGTCGGCGTCCATGCGCTTTCCGGTGTCGAAGGGCGGCCCGTCGCGCGCCGACGCGGTGACGCAGGCGCTCCAGGAGCAGGCGCCGCGCATGGCCGCCCTGGGCGAGCGCTTCGGCTTCGAGCTGCTCGGCTTCGATCCCGAGCTTGCCCCGCTGTCCCTCGAGTCGGCGGCGAGCCGGCCTCCGGACGGGCAGCGCACGGACTTGCTCGGGGCGCTCAACGCGCTCAAGGCGCAGGAAGTCGGCAGCGCACGCAAGCTGTCCGGAGTGCTCGTGCTCAGTGACGGTGCGGACACGACCGGCTCGCTCGGCACGCTCGACGCCGCGGAGCTCAAAGAAGCGCTCGCGGGCCTGGGCGTCGCGGTGAGCACGGCGGTCGTCGGTCAAGGTGGGCTCGAAGACGTGGCCGTCGAAGGCGTCAAGGTGGACGACTTCGCGTTCGTGAGGAACTCGCTCACCGTCGAGGTGGCGATTCGCGCGCAGGGCTTCGCGGGCCAGGTGCTGCCGATCACCCTCAAGCGCGAAGGGCAGGTGATCGCGACGAAGCAGGTGGTGGTGAGCCAGGCCGATCAGCGCTCCACCGTGAGCTTCACCTTCTCTCCGGACCAGACCGGCCGCTTCGTCTACCTCGTGTCGGCGCCGGTGATCCCCGGCGAGGCGATCACCGAGAACAACCAGAAGGCCTTCACGCTCAAGGTGATCCGCGATCGCGTGCGCGTGCTGTTGGTGGCCGGGCGGCCCACGTGGGACGAGCGCTTCCTGCGTGGCCTGCTCAAGCAGGACCCGAACGTCGAGCTGATCAGCTTCTACATTCTGCGGTCCAACGCCGACGAGATCCTGGCCGCCGAGAGTGAGCTGTCGCTGATCCCCTTCCCGCGGCAGGAGATCTTCGACACCAAGATCGACACGTTCGATCTCATCGTGATCATGAACTTCGGGCACGCGGAGAGCGGCGTGTCCCTGGCGGACTTTCGAGCGCAGTTCGATCGCTACGTGAAGAACGGCGGCGCGCTGGCGTACGTGGGCGGCGACATGAGCTTCTCGGAAGCGCGGGGGCGCACGCCGTTCGATCAGCTCCTGCCGCTCGAGCCTGCGGGGCCCGCGGTGCTCGCCGACTTCCACGCCAAGCCCACCGCGGACGGGCTGCGCCACCCGCTCGTCCAGGTCGGCGGCTTCGGCGAGTCGACCGAAGCGCTGTGGGCCGCGCTGCCGGCGGTCCCTGGCATGAACCTGACCCGCGCGAAGCCCGGCGCCACGGTGCTGCTCGAGAACCCAGACGTGCCCGTAGGCTCGGCCGGGGCGCCGCTGCTCGCCGTCTGGGAAGTCGGCCGGGGCCGCGTCCTGGCGCTGGGGACCGACGCGAGCTGGTACTGGGCGTTCCCGTCGCACGCGCAGGGCGCGCCCACGCGGGCCTACGAGCGCATGTGGGGCAACGCGATTCGCTGGCTGGTGCGCGACCCTGAGCTGACCAGCCTGTCCGTCAGCGCGGAGGCGCCGCAGGTGGACCCGGGGAAGCCGATCGCCGCGGTGATTCAGGCGCGCACGCCGGACTACCAGCCCGCGCCCAACGCCGACGTCGTGGTGGAGCTGCAGCGCGCGGACACCGGCGAGGTGGTGGGCACGCAGACGGTGCGGGCGGGCGCCGACGGCGTGGCTCGGGTGGAGTTCCCCGCGCCGGGCGCCGGTGCGTACAAGCTCAAGGCGCAGTCCAGCCGCGACGGGCAGCCGTTGGGCGAAGCGTTCGACGCGCTCGCCGTTCGCTCGCTCGGGCCGGAGCTGTCTCAGGCCGGCACGGACGCCGAGCTGCTCCAAGCCATCGCCGCGGCGACCGGCGGCAAGTTCTTCACGCTCGACAGCCTGAGCGTGGACGAGCTCCCGCTGAAGGAGCCTCCGCTGGTGGAGGTCGGCCGGGCGAAGGACGAGCCGCTGTGGGACCGCTGGTACTGGCTGCTGTTGCTCGTCGTCGTCGCAGGTGCCGAGTGGGCCGTCCGCCGGCGCTTTGGCTACGTGTGACGCAGGCCGTGATGGTTGGTGAGGGGCGCTCCTCGCGGGTGGACGTCGGCCGAGCGAAGGTCGAGCCATTGTCGGGCCGCCGGTGCTGGCTGGTGCTGCGTCGTCGTCGCCGGCGCCGAGCGGGCCGTCCGCCGGACGCCGTGAGGCAGGTTCAGGGCCGCGCTTGGCCAGTGGGGGCCGCCACGCCCCGAAGGACGAGCCGCTGTTGGGGCAACTGGTCCTGGCTCGTGTTGCGCGTCGTCGTCGCTGCCGCCGAGCGGGCCGGCCGGCGGCGTCGTGGCTCTGTGACGACGGCCGCAGAGCAGGTGAACCTGCGCTGGTAAGGGCCGGCAGGGCGAAGGAAGAGCCGCTCTTGGGACCGCTCGTACTGTCTCGTGCCGACCATCGTCGTCGCTGACGCAGAGGGCGTGGTTCGACGTCGTGGCCCCGCGTGGCTGCGAGCGGCGGCTGTCAGCGAAGTGGTTGGCGCCCCGGCGCAGTGAATCTGGTGCCGCCCGGCGCTCGCCGAACGCACCGACGTCTCGGAACGTTCCCGACGTCGCCCGCGGCGAACCCGAAGTAGTCGTGGACCGCCCGCTCTCCGCTCAGCGACGCAGGCTGACGGACGAGCCCGGCGCAGCTCGGAACCTGGATCGCCGCCCGCAGTCGTGCGCGTGTCGCCTCGCTCGACTCAGGGGGCGCAGCGCGTCCCGCCGTCGGCCTTGAGGCAGCGGAGGCCGTCGACGCAGCCGACCCCAGCCGAGCACTCCCCGCCCTCCGAGATCCGCGCCGCGCAGCCCGCATCGAGGCCCGGAGGGCACCACAGCTCGCTCGTGCACACTGCGTCGCTGCTGCACCGCTCGCCCAGCGCGCCGGTGTTCGGCCGCTGACAGCGCACCAGCGCCACGTTGCACACCAGGCCCGCCTCGCAGCGGTACGTGGGCGAGAGGATCGAGCCCTCGACGACGCAGCGGCTCCACTCGACGCCGGGCACCTCGCAGGCCAACAGCACGAGGGGGATCAGGTGGCTGGGTCGCATCGGGCGATCGTCGGCTATTTCGGTGGCCTCAGCGTTGAGCCTGGACAGGTGCGCGGCCGTCGCGCGCTCGCTCTCCCTTCTCCCGCCGGGAGCGCTCGGCCGACCCTCCTCGCGAGCAGCGGCTCGCGCGCCGAGCGGACAGGAGGGCGACGCCCGAGACCGTCGCGTGCGCCACGACATGGTTTCCCTCCTGCATGGCGATCACCGCGCCATCGCGAACGCCAGCCCAGAACTCAGGCACATGGCTGCGCTGCGCACCGGCGAGTTGGGTCGCGTCGAGCGTCAGCCTCCGCGCCTCGACCGCGGGGGCCCGCGCAGCAGACACGCCGGCGCAATGCGCGCCGACGCCCGCCCCTACGGTCCCTGGAGCGCCGCGATCGGCACCGACAGGATCCGCTGCTGCCCGAACGCAGGCGCCCAACACCGCTGCACGTCGTCCGACCCGACGAAGCGGGCGATGCGCGCGAAGGCCTCGGCCGCAGTCGCCGCTGCCAGCGCGAGCGGAGACAGGTTCGGCACCAGATCCGCGCACTCCGCGGCGCTCAAGGTCGCCGCCACGCCCAGCCCCTCCGCCAGCACGCGGCGCGGCACGCGAGATCGGAAGAGCG
>JALHOS010000075.1 GCA_022842905.1 Myxococcaceae bacterium
GGCGCGCGCGAGGCCGCGGAGCTCGCGCAGGGCGCCCAGCAGGCTTCGGTGACGGGGAGCGCCGCGGTCCGCGAGCTGCGCGACTCCATCGCTCGGGTGCACCGCGCCGTGGCCAGCACCGCCGACATCATCAAGGACATCGACGACATCGCTTTCCAGACCAACCTGCTCGCGCTCAACGCCGCCGTCGAGGCCGCCCGCGCGGGAGAAGCGGGCCGGGGCTTCGCCGTCGTCGCGCAGGAGGTGCGCAACCTCGCGCTCCGGGCGAAGACGGCGGCGCAGAAGACGACGGGCCTCATCTCGGAGTCGGTGGAGCAGGCGCAGACCATCGAAGCCACGTCGGTGCGCGTGCAGGAGCAGCTGGGCGTCATCGTCTCGCGCGTCGGCGCGCTGGGCACGTCCGTCGCGGGCATGCGCGAGGCCAGCGGGCAGCAGGTCAGCCAGGTGGTGGAGCTCGTCCGGGCCGTGTCCGACGTCAACCGCGTCACGCAGATGAACGCCGCTTCGGCCGAGCAGTCGTCCGCCAGCAGCCTGGAGCTCGGGCGGCAGGCGCAGCAGCTCGACGACACCGTGGCGCGCTTCACGGTGGACGCGGCCAGCGCGCCGAACCTGGTGGTGTTGCGGCGCGCCGCCTGAGGAGGCTTCGAGGGCGCGCGGTCCGACCGGCCTTACAGCGCCAGCTCCTGCTCCTGCGCGCGCACCGCCGTCACCGCCGCCAAGTTGACGATGTCCTGCACGCTGGCGTTCTGCTGCAGCACGTTGACGGGCTTGTTCATGCCGAGCAGCAGCGGGCCGACGACTTCCGCGCCGCCGAAGCGCCACAGCAGCTTGTACGAGATGTTGGCCGCGTCGAGGCTGGGGAAGACGAGCACGTTCGCCTCGCCCGTCAGCGACGAGAACGGGTACTGCTGCGCGCGCAGGTCCGGCACCAGCGCCGCGTCCACCTGGAGCTCCCCGTCCATTTCCAGCGTGCCGCGCAGGCTGCGCGCCAGCTGCATCGCCTTGCGCATGCGCGTGGGGCTGTCTCCGGGGGCGTCGCCGAAGTTCGAGTACGACAGGAACGCCACCTTCGGCTTCACGTCGAAGTAGCGGGCCAGGTCCGCGGTGGCGACCGCGACGTGCGCCAGGTGCTCCGGCGTCGGGTCGGGGTTGAGCGTGCAGTCGGTGAAGAACTTGAAGTCGTTGCGCGTGATGACGATGTAGACGCCCCCAGCGCGGCGCCCGGGCTGTGTGCCGATGATCTCCAAGCTGGGCCGCACCGCGTCGCCGTAGTTCTGGGTCAGCCCCGTCACCAGCCCGTCGGCGTCTCCCAGCCGCACCATCATCGAGCCGAAGTAGCCGCGCGCGCCCATGCGGAAGTGCGCGCTGTCCAGCGACATGCCGCGCCGCTGCCGCAGCTCGAAGTACGCCTGCGCGTAGCGCGGTCGGTCCTTCGACTCGCTCGGGTCGAGCACTGTGACGCCCTTCAGCTCGTCTTCGAGCCGCGCCTCGGCGATGGCCCGGAGCACGTCGTCGCGCTTGCCCATGAGCAGCGGCTCACACAGCCCTTCGTCCCTGAGGATCGCCGCCGCCTGCAGCACCCGCGGGTGCTCGCCGTCGTTGAACGCCAGCCTGGTGCGCTTCTGCCGCGCCTTGGCGAAGACGGTGCTCATCACCTGGTGGCTGCGCGACTGCGCCTTCTGCAGCTGTTCCTGGTAGGCCTTGAGGTCCACCTGCCGCCGCGCCACGCCGCCGTCCATGGCCGCCTTGGCCACCGCCGGCGCCACCCACGTCAGCACCCGCGGGTCGAACGGCTTGGGAATGATGTAGTCGGGGCCGAAGCTGAAGCGCTCGCCGCCGTACGCCCGCATCACCACGTCGGGCACCTCTTCACGCGCCAGCGCCGCGAGCGCCTTGGCCGCCGCCAGCTTCATCGCTTCGGTGATTTGCCGCGCCCGCACGTCCAGCGCACCCCGGAAGATGAACGGGAAGCCGAGCACGTTGTTCACCTGGTTGGGGAAGTCGCTGCGGCCCGTCGCGACGATGGCGTCTGGCCGCGCTTCTCGGGCCTCGGGGTAGCTGATCTCCGGATCCGGGTTGGCCAGCGCGAAGATGATGGGCTTTGGCCCCATCGTCTTGAGCATCTCCTGCGTCACCAGCCCCTTGACGCTCCCGCCCAAGAACACGTCCGCGCCCACCATGGCGTCGGCCAACGTGCGGCACTTCGTCGCGCGCACGTACGGTGCCTTCCACTGGTTGAGGCCTTCGGTGCGGCCTTCGAAGAGCACGCCCTTGGTGTCCACCATGAGCACGTTCTCGCGCCGCACGCCCAGGGTGACCCAGAAGTTGGTGCAGGCGATGGCCGACGCGCCGGCGCCGGACACCACCACCTTCACGTCACCCAGTTGCTTGCCCACCAGCTCCACGGCGTTGAGCAGCGCCGCCCCGCTGATGATCGCGGTGCCGTGCTGGTCGTCGTGGAAGACGGGAATGTTCATTTCCCTCTTCAGCCGCTCTTCGATGATGAAGCACTCGGGGGCCTTGAAGTCTTCCAGGTTGATGCCGCCGAACGTCGGCTCGAGCGCCTTGACCACCGTGCACGCCGTCTCCACGTCCTTCGCGTCGATGCACAGGTCGAACACGTCGATGTCGGCGAAGCGCTTGAACAGCACGCCCTTGCCTTCCATGACCGGCTTGGCCGCGTGCGGGCCGATGTCGCCTAAGCCCAGCACGGCGGTCCCGTTGGAGATGACGGCGACCAGGTTCCCGCGCGCCGTGTACGTGTACGAGAGGTCCGGGTCCTTCGCGATTTCCAGGCACGGCTCGGCGACGCCCGGCGTGTACGCCAAGGCCAAGTCCCGCGCCGTGGCGGTCGGCTTGGTGGGAATGACCTCGATTTTTCCGGGGCGCCCGCGCTGGTGGTAGTCGAGCGCTTCGTCCTTGCGGACCTTCTTCGACAGCGGCGTGAAGCTCGTGGCCATGGTGCGCGCACCCTGGCCGACGCCCGCGGCGAAGCCAAGGACGCCGCGCCGCGCTCGGCCGCCCGCCAGAAGCCCCACCGACGGCCGGTATGGGTTCGGCTGATCCACCGACGGGTGGCTTCGCAAGGCCGCGAAATGCAGGGCCCATGACGCGGCGCGTCCAGACTTCTGTAATTGAATCGGACGTTTGCGAGGCGAACGAATGGCTCGGCGTCCCGACAATGGCGGCGTCCCCCGCGCCAGAGGCTCTCCCATGTCGACCGTTCAGACGCAGACCCGCAGCACCGGCGTCTCCGCCGCGCTGATTCCGCAGAGCGTCCCGCCCACCGTGCGGCGCGGCGACAAGGGCCCGGACGTGGTGAAGCTGCAGCAGGCGCTCATCGCCAAGGGGCTGCTCAGCGGCGTGGCAGACGGGAACTTCGGCTCGGGAACGCTGGCGGCGGTCGAGCAGCTGCAGCGGCAGGCGAACATGACGGCGGACGGGGTCGTGGGCCGCAAGACGTGGGAGCTGCTGCTCGGCGCAGGCCAGGCGCCGGGCCCCGTTCCAACGCCATCGGGGACGACGAAGACGCTGCGCAGCGGTGACGAAGGTCCCGAGGTGCGCGAGCTCCAGCAGCTGCTCATCAGCAAGGGTTTCCTGTCCGGCAGCGCCGACGGCAAGTTCGGCAACGGCACGCGGGAAGCGGTGGCGAACTTCCAGGAGCGCAACAACCTCCGCTCCGACGGCTCGGTGGGCCCGCAAACGTGGGCGGCGCTGCGCTCGGGCTCGAGCGTGGGCCCCGGCCCGCAGCCGGTCATCTCCACGACGCCGCTGTCGTCCTTCAACCACTCGCGCGTCGACACGCAGATGCCGTCGAGCGGCCCGCACCACATGGGCTACTACGCCGACAGCAAGCGTTGGGGCACGGCGAAGACGGTGGAGCTGCTCAAGCGCGTCGCGGCGAGCTTCCACGCGAAGACGGGCAAGAAGCTGGAGATCGGCGACATCAGCCTGCGGGGCGGCGGCGACATCGACGGGCACAAGTCGCACGAGCGGGGCACCAACGTCGACATCAACATCGTCTTCAATGACGGTCGCGGCCCGAAGACGCACGACCGCGAAGGGCCGCGGGCCACGTTCCGTGACCGCGCCTACGACCGCAGCGCGACGCGCACGATTCTCAAGGAGCTGCGCCGGCTCAACCCGAGCATGGACATTCTCTTCAACGACCCGGTGCTCATCGCCGAAGGCCTGTGCCGCAAGTTCCCCAACCACGACAACCACATTCACATCACCGTGCGCTGAGCGGGCGTGATGCAGGTGCGGCGCGTGGGCGTGGTGGTGTGGCTTTTGGCCTCGGCGGCCTTCGCTGACGTCGCGCCGCCGCTGCCCAAGTGTGTCGTCCCCAGCGAGTGTGTCACCTGCGGTCGCTCGCTGGGCGAGGCCGATGCGGGGACTGACTGCCGAGCGAAAGCGCAGGACGCGGGCCTGGTGCTGTCGAACTGCACCGACCGGTCCGGCGCCTTCGTGTCCGAGTACTTCTGTCCTTCGGGGAAACAGGCGGTGCGCGGCTGCGGGTGTGCTGGCGTCGAGGGCGGCGTGCTGTTCGGCCTGATGGGGGTGGGGGCTTCTTGGTGCCGCGGCCATCGCAGGCGTCGCTCGGCGTTCGGGCGGCGAGCCGCCTGAGCGCCGCAGCCTGGTCGGTTTGACGACTCGATGGGCAGGGCTGGTGTGCAGCGGCGTGCACAGACGTGCATCGCCCCGCGCAGGGCGTCGAGCGGGTCTGGTCCACTCACCGAGTGGGTAGTGCGCTGGCACGACGCCCGCAGTGTGCGCCCCGAATGTCGACCCTCTTGTTGCTCGCTTCAATCCTCGGGCAGCCGCCCGCGCTCAGGTCCGTCGACGCGCGGGAGCCCGACGAACCACGAGGGAGGGCGGCCGCGGCGACGAGCCCGCGGCAACGGTCGCGAGACGCGCGCGCACGCGACGGCGCGTTGCTCTTGGCTGGCGGGTTCGCGTTGGCGTTCATGGCGCCGACTGCCGGTGCCCTGAACCTCGCGCCTGAGCTGCTGGGGTGGGGTGCAGTCAACGCCATTCCAGGAATGCCCGTGGTCGGACTGTTGCTCGACGGCGCGGCCATCTTCTACGGCACGCCCACGTTGTTCGGCACCAGCAAGGTGGGCCCGTACGTCGCCTTCACCACGAACGTCCTGGCGCTCACGGCCCAGGTCGCCGGCGTCGTCCTGCTCGTGAGCACCTGCTCCGCCTTCGATGGAGACGGCCCCAAGGTGACCGGCCTCTCCTTCACCGGCACGAGCGCTGGGCTGAGCGGCGTGTTCTGACGCACGAATGCAGTCGGAGCGTGTGCCCTGCACCCGTCAGCTCCCTGTTCCGTCCTCACCCAGCCCGAGCAGCTCCGCCGTCCGCTGCAGCCGCTCGGCGACGACGCGCTCCACCACCGGCAACACCTTCGGGTGCTGCAGCACGCTCGTCAGCGCGCCCGCCCGCGGCAGCCGCAGCAGCACGCAGTCCGTCACCGCGCGCACGGTGGTCGTCGCCGGCACCTTGCGAATGACGGAGATTTCCCCGAACGAGTCACCTTCCGTCATGTCCGGGTACCGCTCTCCCTGCGCGCCGACGACGGTGCAGCGCCCGCGCACCAGGAAGAACACCGAGTCGCCCTGGGTCCCCGCTTCAACCAATACCTCCCCTGGCTTGGCGGTGCGCGGCTCGAGCTGGCGGCGCAGCTCCGAGCGCTCCTTGGGGTTGAGCGGCCGAAACAGCGGGCTCGCGCGCAGCCAGTTGGCCAGCAGCCGTGCGCGGCAGAACTCGTCCACCGCGCGCGCCACCGTCGGCGAGCGGCGCATCACGTCCTGCATGGCCGACCGCTCGAAGCGCAGCACCACCGTGGGGCTCTTCGCGCGCACCGTCACCGTGCGCTTGGTGTTGGACAGCAGCGCGACCTCACCGAACACGTCGCCGTCCCGCATCTCGTCGACCACCTGCCGCCGGCCGTCGCGCTCTCGCTCCACGCTCACCTGTCCCTGGACGATGGCGAACATGGCGTCGCCGTCGTCCCCCTCGGTGACGATGGGCTCGCCCGCGTCGAACGCCTTCGGCTCCACCGCGCCCCTGAGCACGGCGATGAACTCCGCCGGTGACAGCGCCGAGAACAGCGGAATGCGGGGCAGCCCTCCGGCGGGAGGCTGTGGGCGCAGCGTGGGCTCGGTGACGAGGTCCGCCGCGTCGGGCTCCGCCAGCTCGTCCGGCGACGGCGGCGGCGCAGGCGGACGGAAGGCCGCGGCGTCGAGCGGCGCCGCCAGCCGGCCAACGGACGGGTCCGTCGGCTCGTTCCAGTCGTCGTCCACCTCAAACGTGGCCGAAGGGCGCCCCGCGTACAGCTCGGCGAGGCGCGCCTGGGTCTCTTCGTGCGCAGGGTCCAGCGCGAGGATTCGCTTGCACAGCGCGATGGCCTCGAGCGACTGGCCCCGCAGCGCGTAGTCCTCACAGGCGTGGGCGTAGTGCGCCACCGCGCGCTGGGTGCGGCCGAGCTGCGCGTTGAGCTCCGCGACAGTCTGGCGCAGCCCCAGGTCCGTGGGCGTCTGGCTCAGCGCCTGCTCGAACAGCGGCAGCGCGCGGGCGCGTTGGCCGGCGGCGAGGAGGCTCTTGGCGTTGGCGAGCAGCGTGGTGACTGGGGTCATCCGTGGACCTCACGGCGGGGGGAAGTGGACGGCGGACTGTAGTCGAGCCCACGAGCGTCCGCGCCGCGTCCGTGGCCGCCGCGCCGAGTTTTGGTGTAACCACCGGCCCCGAATGAAACGACTCCTCGCGCTGGTGGCCGCCGTCGTCCTCACGTCGCTGGGCTGCAAGAGAGAGCAGCCGCCCGCACCGCCGGCGACACCTCAGCCCAAGCCCGTCACCCTGAAGCTGCTCTTCACCGGCGCGGAGAACGGCTACCTGACCGCCACGCCCGACGGTGAGGTGACGCGCGGCGGCGCCGCGGAGCTGCTGGGCCGCTGGGTGAAGGACGAAGGCCACTGCCCAGGGCCGCTGTCAGCGACCGGCGAGGCGCCGTGCCCCAACGCCAAGACGCTCGTCGCGTCGACGGGCGACAACGCCAACGGCCAGGCCATTTCCAGCTACTTCAAGGGCGAGCCGACGATGAAGGTGATGCGCCGCATGGGCTACGCCGCTTCGGCCCTGGGCAACCGCGAGCTGGACTGGAGCCGCGAGCAGTTCCTGAAGAACGAGGCCACCGGCGGCTTTCCGTACCTCGCGGCGAACCTCGTCCCGGTGAGCGACGAAGGCAAGCAGCTGGGCTTGCAGCCGGTGCACCTCGTCGAGCGGCAGGGCGTGAAGGTGGCCCTCATCGGCCTGTCGAGCAAGAAGGCGACGCTGACGCCCATGCCGGGGCGCATGGCCGGCCTGTCGCTGGCGAAGGACGTCGACGCGCTCGAGGCGTCGGCCACCGCCGCGCGGGCCAAGGGCGCCGGGCTGCTCGTGGTGCTCAGCGACGGCTGTCTGGACGAGCTGGCGGCGCTGCTGGCCGAGAAGAGCGGGCTGGGGCTGGACGTGGTGGTGGGCCGGCAGTGTGACGAGAAGGCGCCGGAGCGGGTGGGCAAGACACTGCTCGTCTACCCGGGCCGCCGCTTCCAGCAGTACGCGCGGGTGACGGTGAAGGCCGACGCCGCGAAGAGCGCCGCGGAGCAGGTGCAGAGCGCCGACGCCACGCTGGTCGAGGTCGTCAACGGCAAGGACGCCGCGCCGCCCGACGCCGAGCTCCAGGCGCTGGTGGCCGAGACGCAGAAGCAGCTCGACGCGCAGCTCGGCGCCGTCATCGGCCACACCGTCGACGGCCTGGGCCAGGAGTCGCCGGAGATGACGAGCTGGTTGGCCACCGCGCTCAAGGAGCAGTTCAAGACGGACGTGGGGCTGGTCAACCGCAAGGGCGTGCGGTTGGGCCTCAAGCCCGGCCCCATCACCAAGAGCTCGCTCTACGACATCATCCCCTTCGAGAACGAAATCGTGACGGTGTCGCTGACTGGCGCGCAGCTCCTCGAGGTGCTGGCCAACGTCGAAGCGCGCTACGCCGGCATCAAGTCGAAGGGCGACGACTTCGTGGAAGACAAGGGCGCGAAGGTGGACCCGAAGAAGACGTACACGCTGGCGACGACGGACTACCTGTACCTGGGCGGAGACGGCTTCACGCTGCACACGCTGGCGCCCACGCCGACGGCGACGAAGACGTCGTGGCAGGCGGCGACGATTGCGTGGCTCGAAGGCAAGAAGACGACGGACAAGGCGCCGCTCGAGAAGCTCGTGCGCGTGAAATGAAGAGAGGAGAGCGTTCGTCTCACCAGTCGTGGAGCACGGGGCGCACCTCGTCACACGGCCGGCAAATGGCCGACGGAATGCCGGTGTTCCTCCGCGTGCGGCCGGCGGCGGCCTTGAAGGTCGGACCGGACCGGCGCTCGTCGCAGCCAAGGCAGGGGTTCAGCCCGCCGTCTTCCAGGTGGTAGGGCGCGTCGAGCCGCGTCCAGCACTCACCCCAGCAGTGGCCGCGCGTCGCGCGCGTGTTGAACGCCCAGACACGGGCGCAGGCGTCGGTGAAGCCCAGCTTCAGCAGACACTCCACGTTCTTCTCGAAGGGCTCGGTGAGCGTCTTCACGCCGCAGTCCTTCACCGGTCGGCCCAGGTCGACTTCCTTCGCGTAGACGGTCAGGTCCTGCAGCGTGGAGCATGCGCCGCAGGGGTCGACGTGCGTCACCTTCGCGCCGGCGTCCAGCGCCCGCGCTTCGTCGGGGAACGTCTGCAGCCGGTACGTCTTGTCCTGCGCGTTCACCACCACCACGCCGCAGACGCCACCGTCGAGCTCCGGTACCGGCTGGGTGTACGGGTCCACGCTCGTCTCGAAGGTCGTCTCGACCAGGCGCCAGGCGCGCGTGCGGGCGAGCTTCTCGTCGTTCCAGGTGGTCGGCTCGAAGGAACCGCCGTCGCAGGCGCAGCGCGGGCCGCACAGGCCGTTGTTCAACCCAGTTTGGCTCATGGGGCGACCGAAGTAGCGCGGCGGGCCGTCGTGCGAAGGCGCGGGTGAGCAGGCAGCCGCGACGGCGGTGAAGGCGGCGAGCCAGCGCGCGCGCGTTCTGCGTGTGGCGGTGCCACGCGGCCCTTCGAAGCCCGACATGGCGACGCATCCTCGGGGCTTGGGGGCGGGCTGTCCAACGCTCCCGTTCGTCTCTGACGGCCGTGCGCCGCTGCGGCGATGGCGTTACACGGCGACGCCATGAACCTGAACGTCGCCGTCGTCATCGCCAGCACCCGTGAAGGCCGCATGGGAGAGAAGGTCGGCCGCTGGGTCCACGCCCAGGCCTCACAGCGCGCGGGGTGGACCGTCGAGCTGGTGGACCTGCTGGCTTGGCCGCTGCCGAACTACGCGCAGCCGCTCCCGACGAAGATGGCGGAGAAGAGCTACACCGACGTGCGGCTCAAGGCGTGGGCGGAGCTCGTCGCGAAGTTCGACGCCTTCCTCATCGTCACGCCTGAGTACAACCACGGCTACCCCGCGGCGCTGAAGAACGCGCTGGACCACGCGTACGCCGGGTGGAATCGCAAGCCCGTCGGCTTCGTGAGCTACGGCGGAACGTCCGGCGGCGTGCGCGCCGTGGAGCAGCTGCGGCAGGTGGCGGTGGAGCTTCAGCTCGCGCCGGTGCGTGACGAGGTGAACATTCCCCTCATCGGTAAGGCGCTGGACGAGGCGGGAGCGCCTCGCGAGGAGTTCCACGGCAAGCGGCTCGCCGCGCTCGTCGGCGAGCTGGATTGGTGGGGGACGACGCTCAAGGCGGGGCGGGAGCGGAGCTGACCGCGACGGGAGAGTTCTCGAGGAGTCACGCTCTGCTGTCGCCTTGAAGGCGCACGGAGCGGTAGGTCGACCCGCGGGCGCCGGCTTGGGCCAGTCCGCTCGTGCGGGCGAAGTGACGCGAGCGACGCTTCAGCCCACCCGTCGTGCAGCACCGGTCGCAATTCGCCACAGGCCGGTAGAGGGGCCGACGGAATGCCGGTGTTCCTGAGCGAGCGCCCCGACGGTCGCGACCACCACGCGGCAGCGGTCACGACGCGGCAGCGGTCACGACGAGGCAGCGGTCACGACGAGGCAGCGGTCACGACGAGGCAGCGGCCATCACGCGGCAGCGATCACGACGAGGCAGCGGTCATCACGTGTCGGTTCTCAGAAGGAAGGGACCCCGGACTGAGGAAATTCTCAAAACCATTCCCCCCTCCGGGCTGAAGTTTCTCAAAAGGATTCCCCCCTCACCCGCGTGACTTGCAGGCCCTACGACTCCTCGAAGGAGGAGTCCGAGCGGCCATCACGCGGCAGCGACCACGACGCGGCCGACCGCCGGCTGGGGCGATGTGCCGGACGCTCCTTCTCAGTCGCTTCACGCGGGGCCCGTCGGACGGCCGAGCGCCGCCGCGCCCTCTTCGGACCGCAGCCACGCCACCGTTCGGGCCAGGCCCTGCTCGAAGCTCACCGTCGAACGGAAGCCGAGCTCCGCCTGTGCCCGGGCGATGCCGTAATGCTGATCCGTCCCCACCACGAGCGCCGCGTGCCGCGTGATGAGTGGCCGGCTCTTTGCGCCCGCCACCCGCCACGCCGCTTCAGCCAGCGCGCCCACCGGCAGCACCAGCCACAGCGGCAGGCTGAGCGACGGCGGCGGCGCGCCAATCCCCGCGGCGAGGCCTTCGAGGTACTGCCGCCACGTGACCGGCTCCTCGTCACGCAGCGTGTACGTGCGCCCGACCGCCGCTGGCGTCTCCGCCGCGTTGAGCAGCGCGTCCACCAACGTGTCGACGTAGAGCAGCCCCGCTCTCGCGCGCCCGCGGTTCACGTACGGCAGCTCCTTGGCGAGCAGCAGCTTCCCCAGCTCCACCGCCCAGTCCTTGCTCTTGGGGCCGTACACGGTCGCCGGGCGGATCACGGTGACGGGCAGCCTCGTCTCGGCCGCGACCTGCGCCAGCGCCTGCTCGCCGAGCACCTTGCTGCGGTTGTACGGCAGACCCACGTCCTTCACCGGCGCGTCGTCGGCGCAGGCCACCCTCGGGTACCCGTACACGTCGGTGCTGCTCAGGTGCACGAAGCGCCCCAGCCCCTCCACGTTCGCCGCCAGCCGGGCCAACCGGCGCACGCCGTCCACGTTGACGCGCTGGAAGTCGGCCCACGGCGCCCAGTCCGTCGACAGCCCCGCGCAGTGAAAGACGACACGGACGCCGGCGAGCGCCGTCTTCAGCGAAGCCTCGTCGTCGAGGTCTCCGTGCACGAGCGTGGCACCTGCCGCTTCGAGTGAGCGCGCCGCCTGAGGCCGGCGCACGAGCAGCCGCACCCGCTCCCCGCGCTCGAGCAGCACTTCGGCCAGCCGCCCGCCGATGAAGCCCGTCGCGCCGGTGACGAGGAAGGTCATGCCGTCGAAGGAGGCTACTCGCGCTTGCCCTTTCGCCGCAGGTCCGCGCAGCAGCGCCGCCCATGACGCGCCGCGCCTCGCAGCGCGCGAGGAGAAGCGTCGGGCATTCCCGCCAGCTGTCGCTCCTGAGGCCAGGGTGGAGCAGCCCCGTAAAGCGCAGGAGCGTTTCCCTTGTGAGGGGTCACCCGCCACCTTCCGACAACTTGGCACCTCGCCGTTCCCCCCACAGCCCCGGAAGACACCATGTCCACGATCGCCCCCAAGCCGATGACCGCCGTCGCTTCGCCCATGCCCATGCCCGCGCCCATGTCGTCGGTGCTGGCGCGAGGCTCCAGCGGTCCGGCCGTCGCCGAGCTGCAGCGCAAGCTGAACCTCCAGGCCGACGGCAAGTTCGGGGCTGGCACGGAGGCCGCCGTGAAGGCGTTTCAGGCGTCGAAGGGCCTCAAGGTCGACGGCAAGGTCGGCCCGGCTACGCTCGCGGCACTGAGCGGAGCTCCGGTCGCCACGCAGCCCGCGCCGGCCGTCACCGCGCCCGTCGCGCCCCCGGCTCCCGTCGTCACCGCGCCCGTCGCGAAGCCGGCGCCGGCCGTCGTGGCCCCGGTCGTCAAGCCAGCACCCGCTGTCATCGCACCCGCGGTGCAGCCTGCGCCCGCCGTCAGCGCGCCGGTGGTCCAGCCCGCGCCGATGCCCGTCGACACCATGGAGCTGCCGACTGCCAACACGTCCATGAAGCTCGTGCGCGGCAGCACCGGCCCCGCCGTGGCGGACCTGCAGCGCAAGCTGGGCATTCTGGTCGACGGCAAGTTCGGCCCGGCGACGGACGCGGCGGTGCGCGCGTTCCAGGCGTCGAAGGGGCTCAAGGTCGACGGCAGCGTCGGTCCGCTGACCCTCGCGGCGTTGGGCGCAGGTGTCGGCACGCCCGGTGGCGACGGCATGTTGCCGCCGGTCGCGCAGCAGCGCCCCGGCATGCCCGCGCTGGAGCCGGTGCTGCCCGCGCAGGACCCCGTCGCGATGCCGGCGCAGCCTTCGGACGAAGTCGTTCCGCAGGGCCCGGCGTCGACGGAGCCGGCCGAAGGAGAGGAGCCGGCGTAACGCGTCGTTCAAAGGCTCCGAGGTTCCAAAAGCGGGCGGGCGCCACCTTCAAGTCAGGGGCGCTCGCCCGTGGTGTTTTGCGGGTTCCGCCGCTCGGCCAGGGGACTACCGTGCGCCGCCATGAACCCACTGCGCCGCAAGCTCGCCATCGCCGCCTGGGACGGCCCCCGCGAGCCCAACATCTTCGGGCGAATGACCTTCGACGCCGAGCCCGCACTCGCGTACGTCGAGGAGCTGCGCCGAAGCAGCGGTGAGAAGGTGACGCTCACCACCGTCATCGGCAAGGCGGTGGCGCTGGCGCTGCGCGCGACGCCGTCGCTCAACGGCTTCATTCGCTTGGGCAGCTACGTGCCGCACGAGCGCGTCAGCGTGGCCTTCTTGGTGGCGCTCGAGGAAGGCCGCAACCTGGCCAAGGCCAAAATCGACGACCTCGACCAGAAGTCCGTCGTGCGGGCGACGGTGGAGCTGCGCCAGCTCGCCGAGAAGCTCCACCAGGGCAAGGACGACGCGTTCAACAAGTCCATGGGTCCGGTGAAGCTGCTGCCCAGCTTTCTGCTCAAGCCGCTGCTCAAGTTCGTCCAGTTCGTCACCACCAACCTGGGCTGGAGCGTGCCGGCGCTGGGCCTCGAGGCGTTTCCGTTCGGCAGCTGCATCATCACCAACGTCGGCGTCTTCGGGCTCGACGAGGGCTACGTGCCGCCCACGCCCTTCGCGGGCGTGCCGGTCTACGTCCTCATCGGCGCCGTGAAGGAGATGCCCATGGTGGTGGACGGCGCCATCGTCATTCGCCGGCAGCTCACCATCACCGCCACCATCGACCACCGCTTCATGGACGGCGCGCAGGGCGCCACGTTGGCCAAGGTCATGCGCGAAGTGCTGGCGGACCCGAAGAAGCTCGAAGCGCCGGCGGTGGCGTCACTTCCCGTAGTCGGCAAACCAGCTTGAGCTCAACGAGCGCGCCATGGCGCCCAACGTGGCTCCGGCGAGCCGGCGCTGGCTTGCCGGGAGCGTTCGAGGGTCGACCCCGGCGTCCGTCGTTCCGTTCACGTCTTGGAAACGACCGCCGGCTTCGAGGACGGCCCACACCTCGCGCAGGCGCCGCAGGCGGCACGGACTGGCGCGGAGCAGGTCACCCAGCGCCTTGAAGCGCTGTGGGTATTCGTCGGCGAGGAACGCGTGCAGCGTCACCGCGACGCCCAAGCTCTCCGCGAGGCCCGCGCACGCGCCGACTGGGAAGTGCGCCGCGGCGACGTCTGGACCCGCCCAGAGCCCCGACGGAGCCTGCGCCATGAAGAGCAGCTGCTTGAGCGTGTGCACCGACCGCTCGTCGATGGGGCTCCAGCCGTCCACGGGTTGGCCAGCGGCCTGCGCGGCTTGGAAGGCCGAGCGCTCCTCGTTGAGCAGCCCCAGCGCGTACACGTGGACGAGGAGACGCTCCGACGTCAGACACAGCCGGGCCAGCTCGCGTACCTGTTGAGCAGCTTCGCGCGCGTCGCCGTGCTTGAGGCCCTGGACCAACCGTGTCTTGGCGACGCCGACGAGGTCGATCCCCTCTGGGAACGATCGCCAGCCCTGGCTCGAAGGGCTCGTGGGGCTGTCGAGGTCCCACGTGCCGTAGCTGCCGAGCGACGCCATCCACGACAAGTCGACGCCGCCCGCATCGAACTCGGCGAAGCGGTACGCCCAGCCGCCGTCGGGTGTGCGCATGGCCGCGGTCAGCGCCTCGGGGATGTACGGCGCCTGCGTCTTGTCCTTCTCCCAGCGAATGAAGCGCGTCAGCAGCGGCTCGGCGTCGCCGCCGTCGACGGGCTGCAGCAGCGGGTGTGCGCTCCAGAAGGCCTCGTCCGCGTCGATGCGCGCCTTCTTGCGTCGATACGCCGCGTCGTCCTCGACGCCGGCTCGTTCGAGCGCCAAGAGCTTCGCGTCCGCGGCCCAGTCCGGCGCCGCTCTCCACGCCGCGAACGCGCCGAGCAGCCCAAGGCCCATGAGCACCAGCACGCCCAGCAGCACCGACCGTGCCCGCACCTTCACGGGCACGTCTCCTTCGCCGTCAGTTCAGACACGAGAACCCTTCCACGCGCAGCACGCGCCCCTCGGGCAGGAACACGAGCAGCCCGCGGGCGTCGGCGAACAGGCGGCCCGACCGCAGCGCCTCGTCGGTGAGGACCGGCAGCCGCACCTCCGTCCACCGTCCCTGAGGCTCGCCCGCGCTCTCCAAGCGGAACAGCCCGCTGCCCGTCAGCGCGAAGGACTGGCCACACGCGTCGGCCAGGTCGACCACCGTCGAAGCCCCCGCGGTGATGGGCGGCGCCACCTGCAGCCGCGACGGCAGGCTGAAGACCGTCCCGTCGCGGAAGCTGACGCGCACGCGCGGGCCGTCACTCCACACGCTGATGGCCTCCGCCGTCACCGGCAGCACTTCGTCCGCGCGCCACACGACGGCGTTGTCGGCGAGCACGCGGTACACGCGCCCGGCGGCCACCACGTACGCCTCGGCGAACGGCTGCACCCCCGCGTCCGTCCTTGGCAGTAGCACCGACGACGTGATTGGGGCGCGCGACTGCGGCACGGTGGCGTAGGTGAGGCGGGGCAGCGCGGTGAAGTCCGCCCGGGTGTCCAGCGTCGCCGCGAGCGGCCCCAGCCCCACCTGCGCGAAGAGCAGCGTGTCGTTGCTCGACGCCAGCACCAGGCCTGCGTCGCCGTCGTTGCGGGCGGCGAGCGTGTACGGCGGGCCAAAGCCGTCGTCGCGCTGCGCGGGAATGCGGGCGCGGTCGAAGCGGCTCGTCTCGTCCAGCCGCACCACCAGCAGCGGCGGCAGCAGAGACTCCACACTCCCGAAGTCGGTGAGCACCAGCTCCGGGCTCGCACGGGACACCGCGACGATGGGGAGGTTCGTGCGTGTGCACACCATGCCCAACGGTGGCGCGAAGCGGCAGACCGCGTTGGCGCCACCCAGCGGGGCGTCGATCGTCACCACCGGGACGGTCGAGTTGCCGAAGATGCGGTCCGGCACGGTCGGCAACGCCGACAGCTCGTCGAGGTCCTGCGGGCGCTCCTCGGTGCCACCCCAGGCTGCGACCGCGCCTGACGGCAGCGCCCAAGCGACGGTGCCCGGCCGGCTGTGACCTTTGAGGGCGCGGAAGTAGCCGGGCGGGAGCGGTCCGATGAGCGGGTTCGGAGACAGCGCCGTCTCGTCGAAGGCCACGGGGACGAAGTCCGACGTGAGGCACGCGAGGCGGACGCGCGGGACGACCGAGCTCGTCGTCGACGCCACGCCCAAGTCCAGCGCCGCGACGCCGCGCGCGCAGTCGGCGTGGAAGCTGGGGACAGGGCGCGTTCCATTGCCGCTGCCGAAGAGCGTGACGCCGCCGCCCACGCCACCGTCCAACAGGTCGCGCAGGTACACGAAGCCAGACTCGCCGCTGCTCCTGCGTGCGGGCCCCAGGGAGAAGGTCGAGTCCAACTGCCCCGCGGTGTCCGGGGCCAGCCAGGACTGGGTCCATTGCCCGCCCGGGTCCTCAACGCGCACCGTGTCTTCGCTGGCGATGACGACGGCGGCGTCGGAGGTCAATGCACCCGTGTAGACCTCCACGAAGTCGACGATGGGGGAGGGCGCCGGGGCGGTCAGCCGCAGCCCGCCGTCGAGCTCGAGGGTGGCGACTCGCGACTCGTCGGCCAGCAGCAACCGGCCACGGGTGGCCGAGCTCCAGCGCATGCGGGTGGGCGCGAAGGGCAGCGGCACGTTCGTCAAGGACTCACCGGGGCCCGACAGGCTCGTGTCCCAGCGAAGGAGCCCGCCGTCTTCGAGCAAGGCGTACGTGCGGCTCTGCTCGCCGACGAGGTCCGCCAACTCGACGACGCGCCCCGGTGACGGGCGCTGCCAGGAAAGGCCGTAGCGTTGATCCGGGCGCACGCCGCAGGGCCCCAGCATGACGGGGAAGCCGGTGTCGTCGTCGGGGCGCACCAGCCGGACCCAGCCGCCTGCCGCCGCGGACGTGGAGCTGCGCAGGCCGTAGGGCTCGCCGCACAGCGACAGTGACGCCGAGTCGACCGCGACGGCCGTGGGGTTGGCGGGGAAGAAGCGCCCCAGCTCGGTGACGCTCAGGCCCCCGTCTCCCGTGGGGCGAAGGGCGTCGGCCTGCGGGTCCACGCACCGCCGCTCGGGCGCGCAGCGCCACCCGCGCTCACAGTGCTCGTCTGTCACGCAGGCGTAGGCGGCGGCGACCCGCGTGTCTTGGCAGCGCTCGTCGACGCCGCAGCGCCACTGGGGGGCGCAGTCGTCCACGCCGGAATCGCGGCGGCAGCCCAGCGCGCCCGCGTCGAGCCGGTCGTAGCAGCGCCCCAGCACGCCGCAGTGCCAGCCGCCGGTGCAGTCGTCGCTCGTCGCGCAGGGGAGGTCCTTGCCCAGGCTCGGGTCCGCGCACTGGCCTTCGCGCGTGCACTTCCAGCGGGCGGTGCAGTCGGCGTCGGCGAGGCAGCGCAGCGGCTTGCCCACCGCCGGGTCCACGCAGCGCTGCTCCAGCGAGCACTGCCAGCCGCCGGTGCAGTCGGCGCGCGTCTCACAGCGAAGCTCCGCGCCGACGCTCGGGTCCACGCAGAAGCCGTCGAGCGCGCAGCGAAAACCGCCGGGGCATTGCTGGGGGTCGAGGCCGTCTGGCACGCAGACGTAGCGCTGCGCCCCCACGTCGATGCGGGTGCAGCCGCCCGCCAACACGGCGAGCGCCGCAGCCCACAGCCACGGGTGGCTCCCGGCCACACCCCTTCGTCCATGCAGGTGCACCCCCGTGTGCGCGGCGAGCGCCGAAGCCGGCAGCGAGGCGCGGCTCATGGCCACACCCCCACCAGGCCGAGCCCGTTGGCGAGCGGTACGACCGACAGCCGCGCCTCCGCCGGGGGCATGAGCACGACGCCGAGCACCGCCAGCGCGGTCCCGACTCCTGCGGTGATGGCGCCGATGACGCGCAGCTCGACGACGCGGGCGGCTTCCTCTCGGTAGTACTGCGCCGAGCGCAGCGTGAAGGACGGCTGCTCTTTGCCCAGCTTCAGCTCGTTGAGGGCCGTCTCTTCGCGGAAGAGGGACTGCACGAAGACGATGCCGCTGGCGACCAGGCTGACGCCGCCGACGGCCAGCAGGGTGATGGGCAGGACTCGTGACGGAGGCGTCGGCGGTGGAGTGCCCGTCGCCTCGGCGACGACGTAGGGCATGGCTCCGCGCAGCGCCTTCATGTCTGGGGCGATGCGGGTAGCGCGGCCGAGGGCCTTGTTGGTGCGCGAGTCGACCGTCTGCACGTTGAGTTGGTACGCGTCGCCGAGCTTGGCCAGCGTGCCGGACATGACGAAGCGCGCGCCGAGCGCGTCGGCGAGCTCCGTCAGGCAGGACTCTTCGCTGCAGCCGAGCAGCTGCCGTTGGCGCTCGAGGCCCAGAGAGGTGACGAGGTCCTTCTGCGACGTCACCGCGAAGACGCCGATCTTCGACACGTCGGCGGTCAGCACCTCGGACATGGCGCCGGCCAGCGTCGGGTCGAGGCCACCTGCGGGGCTCAGGTCGAGCACGACGAGGCGCGGCTTCTCGACGGCGGCCGGGGCGGGTGCTGCGTTCACCGACGGCGCAGGCGCAGCGCTCGCGACGAGGGCGGGCGTGGGTGTTGGCGTTGGCGTCGGGGCAGTGATGGGCGCGGGCTGCGGCGTTGGGTTTGGCGGGGCCGGCTCGGGCGCGGCGACGGGCGCCGCTTCGGCTGCGGCCGTCGCCGGCTTTGGAGGGCTGCGTTTGGGGGCGCCGTGGGCTGCGACGGCGCAGGTGAGGATGCACAGAGACAGCGCACGCTTCTTCAAGGGCTTTCCTCCGACGAGCGTCACGGACCGCGGTGCGGGAGCGTAGCCGCGGTCGGCGCTTTGGGTGGGGCCAAGCGTCGGTCGGCGCGCGTGTTCGAGAGGAGCTGCGGACCTCTCGTCGGGCGATCGGTCTGACCAGCGCGAGCGGTTCCGAGCGCCGCGAAGCTCGTCGTGGGCGCGGGCGTCAGGCGCAAGGCGCTTCGCGTGGCGTGCGAGCGAGCGGCGCTGCACCGGTTGCCCGTCGTGCGCTTCGACCTGCCTGACGTATTGCGAGTGCCAGCTCGTCTTTGTGGGCGGTCGCGCTCGGACGGTGCTCCGGCGGCCCGTGAAGTAGACGACGCGCGATAACGCTTCGTGCACGGACGGCGTTCCGGCGAGCGTGCGAAAGCTCGGTTGCTCGGGCGCGCAGCGTGCTGTTCGGCTCTTGCGTACGAGCATGCTCGCGTGACGGGTCGCGCCCGACGTCCGGCGAATGCCAGCACGCCGAGCGGCGCTCGCACGCTGACGGGTTTCGCGCCTCTCGTCGCCGCCCGGCGTAGCGGGTACCAGCTTCTGCTTGGGCATCGCATGCGGACGGCGCTTGCGTGGCCATCGTGCGGTGCACGGGAGAAGGCAGCGCGCGCTCTCGGATACGGGCGGCACTCCCGCCGTCGGGTCGGACTCCCGATGCAGCGGATGCCGGCGTTCCCTTCCGCAGGGGCTCTCGCGGTTGGCTGGCGCTCGCGTGGCGCCAACGTGCCGCGTGGTACGAAGCGCTCATGGTCGAGCGGACTCGTTGGGTGCTCGTGCTGGTGATGCACGCCGCGTTGGCCTGTGACGTTCCCTCGCCGACGGATGCTGGGCGACCTGAGCGGGACGCAGGCGCTCTGGATGTTGACGCAGGCTCCTCCGACGCTGGCTCCACTGATGCTGGCGCGACCGACGCCGGCTCCATCGACGCTGGCTCCATCGACGCTGGCTCCATCGACGCTGGTTCCATCGACGCTGGCTCCACCGACGCTGGCTCCACCGACGCTGGCTCCGCTGACGCTGGCTCCACCGACGCCGGCTCCACCGATGCTGGCTCCGCCGATGCCGGCTCCCCAGACTGCCAGGACGCGCCCGTCGGCCTCACCGCCGCCGCGCCTCGCCCGCAGCACACGGCGCCACGCCTTGCAGAAGTCCGCTCACCCCAAGGAGGCGCCACCTCCTGGGACGGCAAGCTCGCCTTCGGTGGCGGAGGTGTCGCCGCGCTCAACCGCGATCGTCTTCGCTTCGACGACGCGGGCCTCCCGCGTTTCGTCGACGAAGGCTTCTGGGCCAGCATCGGCCAGTGGCACCCCTTCGTCGTCGACGGCGGCGAGCCCGCGTTCGGCCACGAGTACGCCGTCGCCCAAGCCCCCTCGGCCCTGCGGCGCCTCGGCGCCCACCTCGACGCGGGCTGTCCGGCCGAGGAGAACCCGTTCCGTTCCTCAGCGCAGGGCGTCTGCGCCGAAGACGGCGGCTTCTGGACGTACGACCTGCTCGTCGTCTCCTACTCGGGGCCGCTCAACGCCGGCGCGGAGAACGTCTTCTTCCAGCGCCGCGCGCAGGTGACGGTCGACGCCACGTACGCCACCGTGACGCGCGCCGTGGCGGAGCCCAAGCAGCTGCTCCTGTACCGCACCAACCCCGCCCGCGCGGAGTTCCGCCCTCCCTTCCTCGACGACGCCGGGCTGACGCCGATTCGCCTCAACAACCACCCCGCGCTCACCGTCGACGGCCGGGTGCTGCTCGGCACCGGAGAAGGTGGGCTCGCCGTCTATGTCCGCGAAGACGCCACGGGACCCTTCGACGGGCAGGCCTTCACGCTGCCCGAGCTGCACGCGGGCACGCTCAACCTCGACGTCGGCGGTGTCCCGTTCCACGAGCGCTACCCCTTCGCCAAGCAGCCGCTCGTCGACGGGCTGGGCCGGGCGCTCGGCACGCCGTGGCCTTCGCGCAGCGCGCCGACCCGCACCACCTTCCTCGGCCCGTCGTACGCGTGGCTCTCGCTCGACGGCGCGGAGGTCGCCTTCACCGCGACGATGGGGCTGGACAACACGTACCTGTCCGTCACCAACAGCGTGGTGCTGGCCGGCGCGCGCACGAACTGGGCCCTGCGCTACCTCGACGGGCCGCTCAACCCGGACTCTTCGGGGCTGCGCCGCCGCGTCAACGTGCAGAGCTTCGGGGCCTTCGGCAGCATGTGGCCCATCGCCGGCGTCTTCGACGCGCCGCTGTTGCCGTGGGCCGCGCCGCGGACCGGCTACGCCTTCTTCCTGCAGGCGATTCCGTCGAACTACGCGGCGACGCGCTGCCGGGCGTGTGCGCCAGGGGAAGTGGGCCCCGCGTGTCAGCCGAGCCCGTCGCTGCCGCTCTGCTTGGACGTCTTCGACGACGCCGGCACGCGCACGTTCTTCGACTCCGTCGGCGGCGGGAGAGACTCCGCGCTGCGCGAAGGGCTCTACGACGAGGTGTCTCTCGAGGTGGGGGAGGACCGGAACTTCCTCGTGTACCTGCCCATGACCCACGCGGTGGTGCAGGCCTGGGAGCTGGACGGGGGCTTCTCGCCGCTGTGTCGCGCGGCCGACGGGCGAGGCCAACCCCACGGCCTGGCGCTGTGTCTGGCCGACGGCGTCACGCCAGACCTGTCGGGCAACTTCCAGACGGGCGTCCTCACCGGCGCGCAGTTTCCGCAGACGCGCGGCCTGCTCGACGAGAACGCTGGCGTCCGCGGCGGCCGGGCCGTCTTCGTCAGCCAAGGGAACACGCTGACGGTTCCGGCGCAGCCCACGGCGGTGCCGGTGCGTCCCAGCGCGTTCGATCGCCTCGCCGGCGAAGCGACGGTGGAGCTGTGGGCGCACTTCGAGGCGCTGAGCCCTTCGGCGCCGGCGCCGAGCTGCCCCATGGAGAGCTCCCTCGTTTGGCGGGGCAACCAGCTCGTCGTCGGGCTCGACTGCGCGAATCGGCTCGTGGCCTCGGTGTTGGTGTCCGAAGGCGGCGTCGGGCGCGACGTGAGGCTCACGGTGCAGACGTCGGGTGACGCCGCCGTCACCGGGCTGACGAGCCAGGGCGCGGTGGTCGAGGGGCGGTGGTACCACGTGGCGGTGCGCGTCTCGGCGGCGGCCGGACGGGCGGAGCTGCTGGTGAACGGTGACGTCCTCGCGAGCGCGCCCATCGGCGGTGGCGCTGGCGTGACGCGGCTGCAGGCGGCCAGCGGGCCGTGGGTGCTCGGGCCGTACGCGCCGAGCCAGCCGGCGCGCCAGTACACGGCGCGTCTGGACGAGTTCGCCGTGTCCGACGTGGCGCGCCGCGACGACGTGCTGTGGCGGCACGCGCTGCGTCCGGTGAGTGGAGTCGACGGGCGGAGCCTGGCGGCGCTGGTCCCGGCGGCCTTCAGCGGCGACGGCGGGCCGTTCGACGCGTCGCGGCTGCTGTTGCCGGAGCCCGTGACCTCGCCTGTCGCGGCGCTGGGACGGTCCGTGTTCTTCGAATCGAGGTGGACGACGAACGCGCGCAGCTGTGGCACGTGTCACGAAGAGCCCAGGGCCTTCACCGACGGGCGGGTGCGGGCGGCCAACCAGCTCCCGCTCGACAACGCGCCCACCGTCGTCAACCGCGCGCTCGGCAGCTGGCAGACGTTCCGCGGCGGGGCCGGCTCGCTCGAAGCGCAGGTGACGACGCCGCTGACGAACCTCTTCGAAATGGCGACGAGCTGGCCCCAGGGCTTGCGCGCGCTGCGGCAGGTGCCCGGCATGGCGCAGGCGTTTCGCACGGCGTTTGGCGCGCCGCAGGTGGGGTGTGAAGTGGTGACACGCTCGCGCGTGGAGCGGGCGCTCGGGCAATACCAGCGCACGCTGCTGAGCCTGCCGAGCGCCGTCGACGCCTTCGAACGGTTGCAGGGAAGGGTGCCGTTTCAGGTCCGTCGCGGGCGGGCGCTGTTCTTCGGCGAAGCGCGGTGCAGCGCGTGTCACCACGGGCCTTCGCTGAGCGACGAGCAGTTTCATCGCACAGGCACCGCGGAGGGGGCGCTGGCGCGGCAGGGCTTCAGCGGAGAAGTGGAGGACCTCTCGGCCCTCAAGACGCCGACGCTGCGGCACCTCGCGCGCACGGCGCCGTACTTCCACGACGGCAGCAAGGCCGGGCTGCAGGACGTGCTGGCGCACTACGCGCGGCCGGTGTTGCCGACGGAGCGCGACGTGGAGCTGCGCCCGGTCGTGCTGAGTCAGGACGAGTTGGACGCGCTCGAGGCGTACCTGCTGGCGCTCGACGGGCCAGTGGGCGGGCTGCCCTGAGTTGCAGGTCTTCCGGGGTCAGGTCGGATCCACCCGCACCGCAGGCTCGGGGCCGCGAGGGACCTACGGAGAGAGGAACGTGCCGCCCTTGCGCGCGCACTCGGCCTTCACGTCGTCGACCGTCCCTGCGTACGTCCAGGTGATGCCGCCCGCCGCGCCGCCGCCTTCGCTTTCCTGGCACCCGCCGATGGCGCCTTGCCGTGGGCACCCCGTCGCCAGGTACGCCGCGCCGAGGGCCTTGCACGTGCCCTCGTAGGCCGGGCCGAGGCTGACCAGACCGGTGGCTTCCTTGCACGTGGGCTTGGGGCCCTCGCTCGAGCCTTGCCGAAAGTCGCAGCCGGGTGCGGGTCCGCACCCCGACCCGAGCGCCGCCACCGCGATGAGCACTGCGAGCACTCCTTGCATCGCTGTCTCCTCTCGAGCACTGGAGCGTACCGTCACCGTGGTCGACGCCCAACGCGTCTCCACCGAGTCGCTGGCTCCGCCCACAGCGCTTCGGGGACGGTCGGAGCCTCCAGCGCCGGAGGGTCGACGCAGTCCAGTCTCCGGGCTGTCTGGCACGTTCGCTCCCGGCAGGCGAAACGACGAGTGGCAGCGCGCCGATTCCATCGGCCGGGCCAGTCCGAGCGCTGTTCAGCGTGGGGGCGCAGAGTCCGACGTGCACGTCTGCGCAATCGGAAGTGACCTCGAGCGGCGAGCGCCGGAGTCGGAACGCACGCACACCTCCGCGAGGGCTGCGACTACGCTGCGCCCCATGCCGATGAGACGAAGCGTGGTGGCCTGGAGCGCTGTGCTGGGTGCGCTTCTTGTGGCGTGTGAGCCCGAGCTCCGCGCACTCGACGCGGGAACGCCTCGTCCGGACGGAGGCGCCGCCGGTCAGAGTGGAGTCGGAGGAAGCGCAGGGACTGGCGGCAGCGCGGGGAGCGGCGGCAGCGCGGGGAGCGGCGGCAGCGCAGGGAGTGGCGGCAGCGCAGGGAGTGGCGGCAGCGCAGGGAGTGGCGGCAGCGCAGGGAGCGGCGGCAGCGCAGGGAC
>JALHOS010000076.1 GCA_022842905.1 Myxococcaceae bacterium
CGCTCTTCCGATCTCACATACATTGGCAGCTACTGCAGCGGCGCCGCGGGCACCAGCACGCCCCTGTACAGGCTCATCTCTGACTGGTACTCCCCGGCCACGGCGAACAACGCGCTCGTCAGCGCAACGTTGAACACCGCCTTCGGTCTGACCGGCGCCACGTGGACGTCGAGCCGGACGTGGAACCAGAAGGTGTTCGGGTGGAGTTCGAGCGGCACCGGCTGGGCGGCGAACGGCTCGCTCACACCACCGTCGTCTCTCTTCGTACCGGTCCCCGACGACGCGCCGCTGGCGGGCTACAATTCTGCAACCCACGCCCAGACGATTCGTGACGTGATGCGGACCTGCGTTTACCCGAACAACGCCAACGTCACCTACACGGCGCCGAGCGGCTTCGTCTGGGATCGACAGGGCGCCTGCCCCGCCCAGGTCGCGGACCCGCAGGTCGGCGCGAGCTGGCAGGGTGCGGACTTCACGCCGCTGTACGGCTCGTTGGCCAACGCCGGTACGTACATGGCCACCGCGCTCGATCAGGACAGCGACTACACCTGCCGCGACTACTTCCTCATTCTTGCGACGGACGGTAACGAGAACACGCCTCGGAACTACGCGACGTCTGACTTGACGACGTTGGTTCAGTCCTTCCGCACGCTGACCTCACCCACGCTCAACAAGCGCACGGACATGAAGACGTTCGTGATTGGGTTCGGCTCTGGAGCCGCCGGCAGCCCCGCGCTGGACCAAATGGCGGTCCAAGGCGGCACTTCGGCGGCGTACTCCGCGGCGAACCCGACCCAGCTGAGCAGCGCGCTCCAAGCGGTGTTCGCGACGATCAGCGCGGGTACGTTCGTGCGCTCGCGCCCGACGGTGTCGACTGACGGCAACCGCCTCTACGTGGGTCAGTACGTGAAGGGTGGCTCGGGCACCCCCGAGTGGAAGGGTGAGTTCCGCGCGTTCGCGATCAACGACACCGGAGCGCTCAACCTGGCCTGGGAAGCTTCGGAGAAGATCAACCTGCAGTCCGACGGGTCCCGGCACCTGTTCGCGCAGGTCGGCTCCAATACCCGGCCGTTCACCGCCCCAGCCGTTGGCGACCTGGACACGGCCTTGCGGGCCTTTGCGCCGGGCGCCATGACTTCGGCGCAGATCATCAACTTCGTGCGAAACCCGGGCGTGCCGTCGAACAGCTTCGCGACCTTCACGAGCGGAGCGGATCGCCGCTCGCGCGTGGGCGCCATCGTCTACGGCGGGTCGGTGGTGGTGTCGAAGTCTCCGTTCAGCTCGGGCTACGCGGGCGTTGGGACGGAAGCGGCGGCGTACCAGACGTACCAGGACATGACCCGCAACCGCCCGGTGCGCGTGCTGCTCACCTCGAACGACGGCCTGCTGCGTGGGTTGTACGAGCGCCACGACGCTGGCGTGGCGCCGGATCCGTGCGCCATCGAGTCGACCCCCACGTGCAAGAACGGCTCGGAGGCCTGGGGCTTCGTGCCCACCGAACAGGTTTCGCGCATCTACCGGACGCTCAACAACGGCGGCGAGAAGACGCTGGACGGGCAGCTCACCGTCGCGGACGTGTGCGCCACCGGGTCTGGCACGGCGTCGGACTGCAGCGCCAGTGAGTGGAAGACGATCGCCATTACCGGCGCACGCGAGGGTGGTCGCACGTACTTCGCATTGGACGTCACGCAGACGGGCAACGACCCGACGTACGCGTGGAACTTCGGCGACTCGGCCCTCGGCTTCACGTTCGGCGGCCCGGCGGTCGGTCGCGTCCGCCGCGGCGGCAACGACGAGTTCATGGCCTTCTTCGGCGGCGGGCGGCAGGAGGACTCGACCGGCAACTGCGCTTCGGGCCTGCCCGGGGCGTGTGACACCACGGTCGGCCGGGCGTTCTACGGGATCAACGCGGTCAACGGATCAAACATGATCCGCGCGACGACCTTCACCCGCGGCTCGACGACCGTCGGGATGACCGGCGAGGCGGTCGCGAGGCCGCAGTCCTTCCGCCGTCCGGATCGCCCGCGCTACCTCGACCACGTCGTGTTCGCGTCTGGCCACGCGTTGATGGTCTCGCGCTTCGCGAGCCCCTCTGGCGTCCAGCACAACAACGTCGGCAGCTGGCTGCCGGACGAGTTCTTCGACCCGACGTCGACGCGGAACTCGAACGGCCTGACCGGACTGCCGGTCGGCATCAAGCGCGTGGTGATGACGGACGGTGGCTCGTGTGCGGCTGGGGCCGACGCGGGCGCCGGCTGCACGCCACCGACCTTCGCGCTCCAGGCGACGGGGAGCACCCTGCCGCTGCCCGCCGCCGAGGCACTGCCGCTGCTGAACCGGCCGCGCGTTGCGGCGGTGCTCGACCCGGCGGGCAACATCGCCGACTACTTCGTGGCGACGGGGAACTCGGTGGACCCGACCGGCTCTTGGGGCCCGTACGAGACCCTGCAGAACTACGTCTTCGGGGTGCACGACAACAACACCCAGGCGCACGGCGGGACGAACGACGGCATTCCGCTGTGGTTCAACAAGTTCCAGAACCCGATCGAAGCGGTGGTCAGCGAGCCGGTGGTCGTCGACGGCTGCCTCATCGTCGCGACGTACACGAAGCCGGCCGGCGGCGGGCGCTGCAACCTGACGGGTTCGACGAGGTTGTATGGGTTCAACCCGAAGACAGGCGAGCTGGCGCGGTGCCTCGAGTACCCCTCGGCGTCACCGTACGCCAACCCGACCGGGGCTCCCGTGTACAACTCGGTGGTCGACCTGGGCAACGTGGGTATTCCTGGAGACCTGGTGGCGATCAACAACAACCTCTACGTGCCGACGAGCAACGCTGGCGTACAGAGCGTGCGCTACCGCGACCCACCGCGCGGCGGCGACCTGCGATCGATTCGACGGAGGAAGTAGCCCATGCGACGCGGCATGACGTTGTTGGAACTCATGGTGGTGCTCGTCGTGCTGGGCACGCTCGCCGCGCTGGCCGGGGCGGGCATCGTCCAGGTGACGCAGACGGCGAAGGTGAACGGAGCGATCGCTGGGCTGAACAAGATCGTGACCAGCGCGCGGCTGAGAGCCATGACGACGCGCTGCCCTCACTACGTGCTCGTCAACGGCTACAACTTCAACCCGACGTCGCCTCGGCCAGGGCTGCCGGCCTGGCGCGGCACCGCCTCGGTGGTGCGAAAGGGCGACTGCCGGTCGACCGTGGCGAACTACGAGGAAGGCGTGCTCCCAGCCACTGCCCCGGCGGTGCCGGCAGATCGCGATCAGGTCGTCTCGACTCTGGTGATTGGTGAATTCCGGGGGCTGGGTTGGGGCGTTTCGCCAGGCGGCATCTTGCCGAGTGGCGCGGGGGGCGTGGGCGGAGCTGGCGGCGCCGGCGGCGCCGGCGGGGCGGGTGGCACGCCCCCTCCCCCTGCCTCGGACGATCTCGTCAATGGGTCCGTGCTGATCATGTTCGACCAACTCGGTCAGCGGCAGGTGTCTGTGTACAAGAACAACCAATACGAGGTGGTCCCGGCCGCGAGCCTGCCCGCGAACATGCCCTTCACTGTGTTCACGTCGACGAACCAGGCTTCGGGCTACTCCCAAATGATGGTGGTGACCAATGGACGCATGCCCTTCACCCGCTAGCCGACGAGCGCGGCTTCGCCGAGCCCTGCGCGCCCGTGGGGTCTCGATCATCGAGACGCTCATGGCCGCCTCGGTGTTGATCGTCGGTCTGCTCGGCATCACGGCCATGCTGTCTCGAGGAGCGGGCGCAGCGAAGGACGGGTCGAAGGACATCGTCGCGGCGACCATCGCCCAGGAGGCGCTCGATCGCTTCACGCAGGCGCGCTTCGAGAACATCGCCGGGCTGGCGTTGACGCCGGACGCGAGCCTGGGGCAAATCCAGATCGACAAGCTCAAGTTCGACCCTCGCGTGACGGTCTTCGACCGAGGGGACGGTGGCCTCCGCGTGCTCGAGGTGGAGTTGAGCGTGGACTACACGGACTCCGTCGGCCGCACGCGGACGGTTCGGGTCACCAGCATCATGCCGGAGGTGCCGGATGCCAACCTCTAGACGCCCAGCCAGTCGACCGGTCGCCGCACGACGTCGTGGCCTCACCCTCATCGAGCTGATGGTGGCTTCCGCGGTGAGCGTCACCATCTTGTCAGCCGCGGTCATGGTGCTCGGCTCGACGGTACAGCAGAAGCGTGAGAGCGAGCGCTCGCTCGAACTCCAGACGGTGGCTGCGGTCACGCTCGCGCAGCTGGAGTTCGACATTCAGAATGCGGGCTTCCGGTTCCCGGCGTCGGCCTTCGCGATCCACGTCTACAACGACGCGCCGGTGGCGGGTTCGCCAGCGCTCCAGCCGCCGTTCGCACCGGGACCGAACGTTCCGGACACGTGTGGCCCCGGCCTCAAGTTCAAGCCTGGAACGGACGCCATCGAGTTGGCGTTTGGCACTGACGAATCGTCACCTGGACTCGTACAGAGCGTCACGATGACGGGACCAGGCCGGCCGAACGTGTTCTACGCAGGTCAGGCCCCGTTCCTGGACCCGGACGGAACCGTGTTGGATCGCAGCCGGCACTTCGTGCTGTTCACCACGCCCACGGGCGCGTCCTGCCTGGGGCAGCACCCCGTCGGGAGCGGACCGAACGGGCTGTTGGTGCAGCTGATGTATCCCAACTTCTTCACTCCGGTCGGCAGCGGGTTCGATCCGTACAACTCGGGAGCGACGAACTGCCCCACGCCAAACTCCCGGGCATACCGCTTCGCGCAGCGCGTGCGCTACTTCGTCTGCGTGCCGACCAGCCCCCCGGCGGGCAGCGGTCCCCTCGGCGCACTGTATCGCCAGGCATCGAATACGAACCCGAACGACCCCGACTACGGGCAATACACGGACAACCCCGTACTCGTTCAGGACGGCGTCGACGATCTGCAGATCGCAACCAACGTGAGTGGCTCGCCGACCGTGCACTATTCGTCGCTAGCGCCCTGCGGTGGCGCGCTGGGGATTCTCGGCGGCCCGCCGATGTGCCGGTGTAACGACGAGCCGAGCCCCGACACACCTGGCGCCGGCCTGCGCTGCCAGGCCTCGGGGATCCCGCAGGATCTGTTCGCCTGGAACAGCGCCGTCTACAACGCGAGCTCGCCGGACCCGACTGGAGGACCGGACATGGTCGGGTTGGGCGCCCTCTCGCCCAACAGCTACCAGTCTCGTGTGACGGGTGTGCGGCTCGGGGTCGTGGTCCGCGGCTCGTTGGGCTCCGGCACGGCGCTGCAGCTCCGCCCGCGAAACCTCTTCGACCACATCTACACGCCGCCAGGGGCCATCGACAACGTTCGACGGTTCGTGTCGACGAAGTCGCTGCAGCTCCCCAATATCAACTTGGTGAACCCATGAGATTCCGAGTTGCCAGGGAACGCCGCGGCGTCACCATGCTGTTCGTCGTCCTCGTCTTGGCGTTGCTGACGCTGATGGTCGCCGCGTACTTCTCACAGGCGAGCGACCACGTCCTGACCGCCAAGAGCGTGGCGGGACAGCAGGTCGCCCTGTCGAATGCGCAGAGAGGATTGGGCGAGGCGGTGCGGCAGATTCGGTCGGGCGTCATCTCGCTCCCAGTGACGGGCCTGCCGTTCTGCCCCACCCCGCAGGTCGATCTCGATCCCTACGCGTGCCCGCCGACGACGCGAATGCCGGACACGGCGCCGCTGCCGATCATCAACAACGGCGCCGGCTCGGAGCTGAATCAGGGCGGCGGGTTGGCCTACCGGTTCGTCGTCTTCCGGCGGCCCGACGTGGGCGCCCCGGCCAACCGGTACCGAATCCGCGTGACGGGGTACTACGGGTACAACGAGAATTCGGCGAACCTGATCACCTCGGAGCTCGAGGCGGAGATCGACGTCGGCGGCGGTACCCAGTTCCGGTGTGACGAAAACTCCGGCTACGGCTGCTTCTGACTGACTCACCAAGCAGCCAAGCCCCGCTTCAGCGCTTGGCGCCCGTCCACTGGTCCAGCCACCCCAGCACCGTCTCGTGCCACAGCACCGAGTTGGCGGGCTTGAGCACCCAGTGGTTCTCATCAGGAAAGTGCAGGAACTTGCTGGGCACGCCCTTGCGCTGCGCGGCGGTGAAGGTCGCCATGCCCTGCGTGTCCACCACGCGGAAGTCCTTGCCGCCATGCACGACCAGCATCGGCACCCGCCACTTGGCGACGTGATCGATCGGGTTGTGCTTCACGTAGCCTGACTTGTCCGCGAACGGCGGGCCGCCGTGCTCCCACTCGGGGAACCACAGCTCTTCGGTGTCGTAGTACGCGAACTGCTCGTCCAGGTTCCCGTCGTGCGTGACGAGGCACTTCCACGGCTCGTTCCAGACCCCGGCGATCCAGTTGATCATGTACCCGCCGTACGACGCGCCCAGCGCACACAGCCGCTCCTTGTCCACGAAGCCGTAGGTCGCCAGCACGTGCGCCAAGCCCACCTTCAAGTCGTCGAGCGGCTTGCCACCCCAGTCCCCCCGAATCGCGTCGGTGAACTGCTGGCCGTACCCGGTGCTGCCGTGGAAATCGATCATCACCGCCACGTACCCACGCCCGGCGTACGTCTGCGGGTTCCACCGATAGTGGAAGTGATTGCCGAAGCTCCCCTGCGGCCCGCCGTGAATCAGGAACGCCAGCGGGTATTTCTTCTTCGGATCGAAGTCGACGGGCTTGACCAAGTAGCCGTACACCACGTCTCCGCCGGCGCCCTTGAACTTGAACTGCTCGAAGTCACCGAACTTGAGCCCCTCGAGCGTGTCTTTGTTCAGCTGCGTCAGCGCCTTGAGCTCTCCACCGGCAAAGCCAACACTGTACAAGTCTGACGGGCGCTTGAGATCGTCGACCGCGAGCAGCAGCCCCGCCCCGGTCACCGCCAGCCCGCCGATGGAGCCCTTGAACGGCAGCTCGCTGACCTGCCCCGAGCCCGTCGACGCCGCGAAGAGCCCGCTCTGGCCGAAGTGCTCTGCGGAGATGAAGATCGTCGCCCCGTCCTTGCTCCAGGCGAACTGATCCACCGACCGATCCCACATGGGCGTGAGCTTGCGCTCCTTCCCCGTGGCCCAGTCGCGCAGCACCAGCGCGAGCTGATCGGCCTCGTACCCCGGCCGCGCCATGGCCAGGTACGCGAGCGTGGTCCCGTCGGGTGAGAAGACCGGGCGCGTGTCCGTCGCGCGGTTCTTCGTGGTCAGCTTGGTCGGCGGCTTGGACCCGTCGATCGGCGTGACGAACAGGTCCAGGTCTGTGCTCCACGCCTCTTCCCGGCCCACGTCCCGCGCGGTGAAGACCAGGCTCTTCCCGTCCGGCGTGAACGTGTACTCGTCAGAGCCGCCGAAGGGCTTGCTCGGCGCATCGGCCACGAGCTTCTTCGTCACGTCCACCGGCGAGCCGCCTTCGACCTTCTGCACGAACAGGTGCGATCGGCGGCCGTCCTTCCAGGTGTCCCAGTGCCGGAACAACAGCTGCTCGTACACGCGCCCGGTCGTCTTGAGCTTGGCCTTCTCGTCGAGCCGCTTCTGCGTGCAGTCCAGCGTGTCGCAGTCAGGGAACGTGTCGGCGGAGAACGCCAGCCACTGGCCGTCTTTCGAGAGCACGAAGCTGTCCACGTCGATGGGGGACTTGGTCACCTGCGTGGGCTCCCCTCCTTCGAGGGACAGCCGCCACACCTGCGCGGAGCCGCCGCGCGTCGACAGGAAGAAGACGGACTTCCCGTCGGGCGCCCACAGCGCGTCGCCGTCGTTGTCCGGGTGTGAGGTGAGGCGCCGCAGGCCGCTGCCGTCGGCGCCGACCAGCCAGAGATCCACCCGGCCACGGTTGGCGTCCATGTCCGTCTCACGGACCGCGAGCACCACCTTCGTGCCGTCGGGCGACGGCTTGAAGCCCTGCAGCCGGCGAAGCCGCACCTGCTCTTCGACGGAAAACGCCTTCTTCACGGGCGCGGCGCCGACCAGCGCCGCGACGAGCAACACCATCATGGGGACCCCTCCTGGGCAGGGCGGCTCAATACAACTTTCGCAGCCGCGCGGCGAAGAAGCCGTCGAGCCCGTCGGGCCCCGGCAGCGTGCGCAGGTAGCCCTGCTCCGTCGGCGCGCTGCCCAGCCCCGTCGGCGGCTCGCTCGTGAAGTCGGGGTGGCTGCGCAGGAACAGCTCGGCCTGCTCGGCGCCCTCACTCGAGTCCATGCTGCACACCGCGTAGACGAGCAGGCCGCCGGGCCGCACGACGGCCTGACAGGCCTCGAGGATCTGCCGCTGCATGTTCGTCAGCGAGGCGAAGTCTTCCGCCGTGCGGCGGTAGCGCAGCTCGGGGTGGCGACGCAGCGTGCCCAGCCCGCTGCAGGGCGCGTCCACCAGCACGACGTCGAAGTCGCCCAGGTCTTCGGGCAGCGGCCGGCTCACGTCCACGGCCCGGGTCTCGATCTTCGCCCCCAGCCCCAGCCGTTCGGCTTCGGCGCGCAGCTTGGGCAGCTTGTGCGCGTGGAGATCGACCGCCACGACGTCATGCGTCTGCGCGAGGTGACACGCCTTGCCGCCCGGCGCCGCGCAGGCGTCGAGCACGCGGGCCCCGGCTGGCACCTGGGCGTAGAGGCCGACGAGCTGCGCGGCTTCGTCCTGCACTTGAAAGAGGCCTTCCCGGTAGCCGAGCAAATCCTCCACGCGGCCCGGCTGCTCGAGCGTGAGCCCCACCGGAGAGTGCCGCGTCGGGGTCGCTCGAATGCCTTGCGCGGTCCAGTCGGCCAGCAGCGCGTCTCGCGTCGTCTTGGTCGTGTTGACCCGCACGACGACGGCTGGCGAGGTGTTGTCGGCCGCGAGGAGCGCCTTGGTCTTGGGCAGGCCCAGCTGCCTGGCCCAGCGGCGCACGAGCCAGTCTGGGTGGCTCTCTTCGAGCGCGAGGCGCGCCAGCTCGTCGGCCCCGGCCGGCACGGGCAGCTCAGCGGCCACCGCGACCTTGCGGAGGATCGCGTTGACGAACCCGGCGGCGCGCGCCAGGCCCAGCTGCTTGAGCGCCTCGACGGTGTCGCCGACCGCGGCGTGTGTCGGAACGCGCAGGTACTTGAGCTGGTAGACGCCAATGCGCAGCCCCGCGAGGACACGATCTTCGAGCGCGCTGAGCTTGCGATCCGAGAACTGCGCGATCCACGCGTCGAGGGCGAGCTGCCGGCGAACCGTGCCGTACGCCAGCTCCGTGGCCAGCGCGGCGTCGCGCACGTCCTTGGGGCGGAACTCGTCGAGCACGCCGTCGAGCACGACGTTCAAGTACGCGTCCGTCGCCGCCACGCGGGCGAGTACGCGCAGCGCGAGCGTCCGCGCGGTCTCCGGACGGCTCACGACGCCGCCCTCACGACCCGGCCCCAAAGGCAGCGCGCTGAGACGGTCGCGCTCACGACTTGCCCGGCCTGACGCCCAGCGGCGTCCCGTCGTCGAGGGAGGCCATGAAGCCCAAGAGCGCCGCGTCGGCGTGTTTGGTGGACGCGGCCAGGAGCATGAGCGTCTCTTCGAGCAGCGCGCGGTGCCCCACCTCGGCCGGCCCGCCCCACTGGAGCGTCTGCCACTGTTCGCGCGACCACAGCGACAGCCGCTCTCGCGTCAGCTGGCCAGCCAGGCACTCGGCGATCCGCGCCCGCAGCGCTGCGCGGGTGATGCCGCCAGCTCCGCCTCCGCCTCCACCTCCGCCCGCCGCGGTCCCGACCTTCCCGCTGGCCGGCCTCGCGTCCGCCACGGCCGTTTCCTTTCGGCCCAGCGTCTTGCCCGAGTGCACCTCCGCGCCGGTGCTCGCCGCCGCGGCCCTTCGACCGAGCGTCTTGGGCAGGCGCGGCGCGCCTCCAGGCCGCGCGTGGGACACCCGACCGCCGGTCGCCGCCGGAGCTGGAGAGACCAGCGCGTCGAGCGCCTGCACGTACGCCTCGGCGCCCACCACCGTCCGCTGGGCGAGGCTCGCCAGCGCGCTCGGGCCACGAGATCCAGCCCCCCGCTCGAGCTGCACTTCGATGAACGGTTTGCCCCAGGCCTCGAGCGCGTCGGCCAGCCCAAACGCGATGGGGGCGATTGATGACGGGTTGACCACGGCGGCGTCGGCCCACGCAGCATTCGCTTCGAGCGCGTCGAGCAGCCCGGCCTCGCCGTTGCTGCGGAAGGACTTGAGCTCGAGGCCCAGCGCCTTCGCCTTGTCGGAAAGGCCGCGCTCGAGCTCAGCGAAGGGAGGCTGCGCCACGAACGCCAGCGCGGGGCCGTGCAGCACCAGAATGTGGCGAGGAGCCATGGCGCCCGCTCATAGCAGGCGCGCTCGTCAGCGCGTTCCCCAGTTCGACCATTCCTTCCAGCGGTTCGCGTAGTACTGCCAGACGCCGACCATGGGGTTCACCGGCGGCCCCGGGAAGTCGTCGCGGCCGGGCACGTTGCGTTCCCACGCGTCGAAGCCCTGCTTGGAGATGAAGGGCGCGGCCTGCACGGCCTGGAAGGTGTGGGCCAGCCGCTCCGCCAGCTGGGCGCGCTCGGTGCCCGTCAGCTCCCGCTCGGGCCCGGCGAGGGCACCGCCTTGGACGGACAGGAAGACGCGGCCCTGGCCGTCGGCCGTCGGCTCGTAGCGGACCGTGCCCGTCGAGTCCGGCGCCAGCTTGCCGGTGAGCACGAAGGGCCCCGTCTTGAGCAGCGTGCCGTGCGCGCCGGTGGTGCTCTGGGTCAGCTTGACGTCCGCGAAGTCCGCGAAGGGCGCCTTCGCTGAAGGCTGCTTCGCGATGAGGTCGGCCACCTGGGTCCAGCCCGCCTGGCGCAGCGCGCCCGCGAGCGCCCGCGATTCCTCGTAGCCTTGCGCGACGCCGTTCACCGAGACGCTGAAGTTGCCCTTCCAGAAGGTCGACCCCGGCGGCGTCAGCGACACGCGCACGGCCTGCCCGTCGAGGGTGCCTTGAAAGTCGAAGGCCTTGCGGCCGGCGAGGGGCTCACGACCGCTCGGCTTGAAGGTCGAGAGGGTCGAGTCCTTTGATTTCGGCAGGTTGAAATTCGGCTGGGCGGTGATGGACGCGACGGTGGACATGACAGCCTCCTGGGTACGGAGTTATCGCACCTCGCCCAGGCGCTGACCGGCCGCGTCGTGTCTGTACGGTTTACGGAGGGGACGGGCGCAACGGCCTGGGAAACACGCTCGAGACGGCGATCGGCGTGCCGGCGAGGAAGTCCTTCGCGGGCAGGGCTTTGCGGCCTTCGAGCTGGAGGGTCTGCAGCCGCAGCGTGCCTTCGGCGCAGGCGACGTCGATGCCGTCGGGGCTCGCCGCGAGCACGGTGCCGGGTTGGGTGCCGGGGGGAACGACGCCCGGCGCGACGGCCGCGGCGTGGATCTTGAGCAGCTGACCGTTCCAGCGCGTGGAGGCGCCCGGCCAGGGCGTGAAGGCTCGAAGCCGTCGCTCCAAGACGACCGCGGGCAGCGCCCAGTCGAGCTCGCCGTCTTCTTTGCGGATCATCGGCGCGGGGACGATCCCTTCGGTCGGCTGCGCCACGGGCACGAGCGAGCCGGTGAGGTACCCCGGCAAAGAACGCCGCAGCAGCGCCCCGCTGAGGTCCGCGAGCTTGTCGTGCAGGCTCGCGCTGGTGTCCGTCGGGAGGATCGGCAGCTCCGCGCGATCGATGACGGGGCCGGTGTCCATGCCCGCGTCCATGCGCATGAGGCACACGCCGGTGACCAGGTCTCCCAGCGCGATCGCCCACTGGATCGGCGCCGCCCCGCGAAAGCGCGGCAGGAGCGACGCGTGCACGTTGACGCAGCCGTGCGTGGGCGTGTCGAGCACGTCCTGCGGGAGGATCTTCCCGTACGCCGTCACCACCGCGACGTCCGCCGCGTACGCCGCGAGCGTCTGCGCGAAGTCCGTGCCCTTGACCTTCGCGGGCTGCAGGACCGGCAGGCCCTTGGCCAGCGCCAGCTGCTTCACCGGCGACTGGCTGACTTCCTGCCCGCGCCCCTTGGGCTTGTCCGGCTGGGTGACGACCGCGACGACTTCGCCCACCTCGAGGCAGGCCTCGAGCGAGCGCACGGCGAACTGCGGCGTCCCCATGAAGATGATGCGCGGCATGAGCGGCGCGCTGTCGTAGCGCAAACTTCGCGCGCTGGGGCCACTCGCATTCGTTGACCCTCGCGGGACGAGGGGCGTATAGCCGCCGCCGCTTCGAACGAGTTGGTGTTCACCACAAAAGTCAGTCGAGTTCCTTCGAACGAAAAGGGGGCGCCATGCGCCGAACGTTGATCACTCTGGCCGTGTCCGCGGCGCTGGCGCTGTCCGGCTGCAAGTCCGATCCGTCCACCCCGGAGCACTGGGAGAAGCGCCTGGTCGACGCGAAGAACAAGGCCGCGCGGGTGAAGATCGTCGAGGAGCTGCGCCAGTCGAAGTTCATGGGCCCGGCGATGATCCCCATGCTCGCCAAGCGGCTGGACTCGGAGAAGTCCGCCGAGGTGAAGACCAGCATCGCCCGCATGCTCGGTGAGGCGAAGTCTCCGGACGTCGTCGAGCCGCTCTTGGGCGCCGTCGACTTCGGCGCGTCGGACACCGAGACGAAGACCATGAACAAGGAGATCGTCAACGCGCTCGCCGCGATCGGCGACCCGAAGGCCGTGCCCGTGTTCAAGAAGCTGCTCAAGACGAAGGACAACTTCACCGTGATCGCCGCGATCGACGGCCTGGGCGACATGAAGGCCAAGGACGCGTTCGATGATCTCAACGCCATGGCGAACGACCCCACCCTCGAGCCCTTCATCGTCAAGAAGGCGATCGTCGCGCTGGGTGATCTCGGCGATCCCCGCGCTGTGCCTGGGCTCGTCAAGCTCATGTTCTTCGAGCGGAAGGACCGCGGGATCTCGTTCTACATGGAGTCGTCCTTCGCGCTGTACCAGCTGGGCAAGCCCGCCGCGGACGCCGTGCTCCCCGCCCTCAACGAGACCGACAAGGACCTCAAGGCCTGGGCCGAGCAGAACAACATCAAGCCCATTGCCCTGCCGCTCAAGGCCGCTCAGGTCCTCGGCGACTTTCATGAGCCGGCGGCTGAGAAGGCGCTGATCGGGCTGCTCAATTACAAGACTGAGTTCGATGACATCAAAGGGCTGATGAAGATGAAGGGCGCTGACGCGCTGGGACGGCTGCGATCGAAGGAAGGCGCCAAGGTCATGGCGGGAATGGTGAATGAAGAAGAGCCTTCGGTTCGCCGTGAGCTGGTCTGGAGCTTGATTCGTATCGGCGGCCGTGACGCCCTGCCCAAGCTCGTCGAGTCTGCCGGCAAGGGCGGGTTCGAAGCGCGGCTCAATAGCTTCCGGGGGCTCTCCATGCTCGGTGATGAGCGGGAGGCCGGCGCGTTCGAGAAGGCCATGAAGGAAGAGAGCAAGCTGCTCGATGCCGAGTGCAAGGCCGTCGAAGATGAGGCCCAGGAGTGCAAGGACAAGCCGGCCGAGCTCAAGAAGCGGACTGACAAGATCGCCTCGTTCACCAAGCGCCTCGACGCCGCCAAGGAATGCAAGGCGGACTCGGCCTGCTGGGTGAAGAAGCTCGATGATGCGGACGCCGGGGTTCGCGAACGCGCCGCGTATGAGCTCGGGCGGAGCAACTCGCCCGCGGTCGTCGCGGACGTGATGAAGCACTTGAGGGAGAAGGACCTCGACGCGCGCCTCGCCGTCATTCAGGCCGCCGACTGGCTCGTTCATGATTCGCCCGAGGCGCTCAAGGCCGCGCAGGCCCTGGCTCCCGAGCTCGATAAGCAGCTCGCTGATGAGAAGGGGAAGACCGACTTCATCAAGACGAATGAGGACCTGCGCCGGTTGCGGGTGAAGATCGCTCGCGGGTAGGTGGCCGCGGGGCGTTCGCGTTGCGCGATGGAGGCGGGCGCGCTGTGCCACGTGCACATGCCCCCGTTGCGGTCAGGTGCGATCGCGCTGATTCACGAGCGATGTGGAACCGTGCGCGCACCCTCGCGCGGCGTCGGATCGTGTAGCCCCGGCCATGGCTGGGCTTCACTGCTCTGGGGAAGACGGAGGCTGCTCGACCTGCGCCTCGCCCGCCTCGGACAGCTGCGTCGACTTCAGACGGCGGGTCCGTTTGGGTCCGCCCCCACGGCCCCGGGCTCGGTTCAGGCAAGTTGCGGGCTCGTCGCTCCACAGTCCTCCCGTCGGAACCGCTCGGCTCGCCTTCTTGGACTTCCCTCCGTCTCCCGCCACGTGCGAGCAGGCCCGCTCCGCGAAGTGCCCCCTCCTCGGCTTCGAGGACAGCCTCACGACCGCCACGCTTCGCTCGCCACACGCGGGTCCCTGGAATCGACGCTGCCGCTCACGCCCTTTCGAACTGGACCACTTGCGCGCGCTTGTGCTCCACGCAGTACACGCCTTCTCCTGCCTCGTGAGAGGAGACCCGCTCCGCGTCGTGCTCCCTCCTCGGCTTCGAGGACAGCGTCGCGTTTCGCACGCCACACGCGGGTTCCTGGGTTCGACGCTCGCGCCACTCACGGCCGGCGTGGACCGCTTGCGCACGCTCGCGGCGTAGCGGCTCGGGACCCCTGCCGCGGCTGGCCTCAGGTTGCTCTGGGGAGGCGGAGGGAGACGCTACCTTCGCGGTGCCCGCCTCGGGCAGCGGTGTCGACCTCAGGCCGTGGATCCGTTTGGGGACCGCCCCCGCGGCCCCGGGGCTCGGTTCAGGCAAATTGCGGGCTCGTCGCTCCACAGTACTCCCCTCGGAACCGCTCGGCTCGCCTCCTTGGACTTCCCTCCTGCTCCTGCCACGTGCGAGTAGGCCCGCTCCGCGGAGTGCCCCCTCCTCGGCTTCGAGGACAGCCTCACGACCCGCCGCGCTTCGCCCGCCACACGCGGGTCCCAGGGTTCGACGTTCGCGCCCCTCACGGCCGGCGTGGACCGCTGGCGCGCGCTGACGCTGCGAACCGCCGGTGTCGCGCTGGCCGCGGCTGCGCTCGGGCCGCGCAGGGAGCGACACGGTCAGGTCGAGCGGAACGCTCGTTAGTCTTCAGGCGCGCCAAGCTGGGTGCGCAGCGCCTTCACCAACGTCCCGAACTCGCCGCCGAAGCGGGTGCAGGCATCGCAGCCTTGGAGGTGTTCGTCGATGTGGGCTCGCTCCGCGGCGCTCAGCTCGCCGTCGACGTAGGCCGAGAGGCGTTCGAGCACCTCGCTGCAGCTGAGCCCCGCCACCGTTCGTTCTGCTGCGCGTGCCTGGCTCGTCATGGGCCCAGCCCCTTCTTCACGTTGGCCAACAGGTGCAGCCGCGCTCGGTGCAGGCGGCTCTTCATCGCCGCCAGCCCCAGCCCCAGCACCTGGGCCACCTCGTCACCCGAGAGGCCTTCGACGTCGCGGAGCACCACCACCTCTCGCTCGTCGTCCGACAACCCCGCCAGCGCCTGCTCCAGCGTGTCCTTGGCCTCCAACCGCTCGGTGAAGGCGCCCGCATCCTGCGGCAGCCCCCAGCCAGCCTCCGCCCCCAGAGCGCCCAGCGGAGGCAGCTCATCGAGCTCGGCGGGCTCTCCCTGACGCCGCCGCCGCGACATGAGCCAGCGACTGCGCGCCACCGTGAACAGCCACGTCCGAAACCGCGCGTCGCCCCGAAACTGCGCCAGGGCCGCGAAGGCCGTCATCAACGTGTCCTGCGCCAAGTCTTCCGCGGCCGTCGCGTCGCCGCGCACGAGCCGCCGCAGAAACCGCACCAGCGCCGGGCGGTGCTCCTGCGCCAACGTGTCGAGGGCCTCCTTCTGGCCCTCGCGCGCCCGCACCACCAAGGCGCGTTCGTCCTTCACGCTGTCGTGCTCGGTATCGATGGCGCTCGCTCCTCCTCCAGCTTCAGTGCTTGGCCTGCTTCGGCGCCGTCGACAAGCCAAACAACGAGTACAGCGGACAGCTCCCGACCAGCCCGGTCACCAGCGGAATGAGCCCCACCAGGCCCCACATCGTCTGTGGCCCAACGAACACCAGGCTCAAGCCCCCAAGGCCCAGGGCCACGCGCAGCACGCGATCAACGGTTCCCTCATTCTGCGGCATCAGCTTGTCCAACATGGCGTCTCTCCTCGTGTTCGGCCGGCGCGTCCAGTGCGGCGGCGACACCTGCCTTGATGCAGCCCCACCCGCCCAGGGTTTTTCGACCACCTTAAGACTCAAAACGCCCCGAATCCAGAGACCACCACGTCTCGAAAGAGCCACCGGAGGGTCATGAAGCTGTCCTCGAAGCGGTGGACGGAACACCAGCCGGAGCGCGCCCACTCGCACTGCGATGGTCAGCGAGGAAAGTCCAAGGAGGCGAGCCGAGCGGCTTCGAAAGGAGGACTGTCGAGCGACGAGCCCGCAATTTGCCGAAAACGGAACCCCGGGCGTCGTGGGGGCCGTACCCCAACGGATCCGCGGTCTGAGGTCGGCGCTGCTGGTGGAGGCGGGCCAAGGCGCTCGGCAGTCACCTCTCCCGCCTTCCATGAAGGAAGCCTCTTTTTCAGCCGGCGCGAGCCGCAGCGATCGCCTGCGCCACATCGTCGACGTGCCCGGCCACCTTCACCTTGGGCCACGCCTTGATCAGCACCCCATCCGGTCCGATCAAGAACGTCGAACGAATCAGGCCCATGAACTTCTTCCCGTACATGCTCTTCTCGCCCCAGGCCCCGTACTTCTCGGCGACCGCATGCTCCGCATCGACGAGCAGATCGAACGGCAGCGCGTACTTGGCGATGAAGTTCTGGTGCGACTTCTCCGAATCGGGCGAGACGCCGAGCACCACGACGTCCTGCTTGACGAGCTTCTTGTAGCTGTCGCGAAAGTCGCAGGCCTCCTGCGTGCAGCCCGGCGTGTTGTCCTTCGGGTAGAAGTACAGCACCACGTACTTCCCCTTCAGCTCGGCCAGCTTCACCGCCTCGCCAGCCTGGTTCTTCAGCGCAAACGCGGGGGCCTTCTTCCCTTCGAGCTTCGATTCGAGCACGGGCATCGCTTCGTTCTCCTGGTCCGATCGGGGCATTCCAACGGAAGGCCCGCCTTCTAACGCCACGCGCCGACCGCCGCCGCTCCTGTTTCGACCGCTCGCTTCACACCCGACGCACCGCCGCGACGAAGCGTGCGAGGCTCAAAGCTCACCACCGATGAAGGCCGTCGACCCGCCAGCCACCGAGCCGTCCCTCGTCCGGGCGACCTGGCGTGCGCTGCTCGCCCCCAAGCGCTTCCTGCCGATTCTGGTGGTGAGCGTGCCGCTGATCGTCAGCCAGGGCGTGTGGAGCGCCCACCCGATCAGCGCCGTCCCGCTGGGGCTGGCCATGGTGCTCGCGTTCCTGCTCGTCGCGCCGGTGTCCTACCGAGTCCTGTTCCCCGACGGCCTGGAGCTGTCGCACGGCGCGGTGCGCCTGGTCCTCTACGCGCTGACCGGCGCGGGCGTGCTGCTGTCCGTCGGCGTCGGCGTGCCCAAGCTCCTGCAGCTCCCCCCGACGTTCCTGACCGAGCGCCTGTCTCTGGCGGTGAGCCTGGCGCTCTACCTCGTCGGCGGCTGGGGCCTGGCCCGCGACATCGGCTTCGAAGCCCGCATCGAGCGGCTGACGAAAGAAGCCGAGACCGCCCGGCTGCTCGCCCTGCGCGCCCACCTGGATCCGCACTTCCTCTTCAACACCCTCAACGCGATCGCCGAGTGGTGCCGGACGGACGGGGCCGTCGCCGAGGCCGCGGTGCTCAAGCTGTCGAGCATGCTCCGCACGCTCCTCGAGGGGACCCAGCGCCCGCTCTGGCCGCTGGCCCGCGAGCTTCAGCTGGCGACCACCCTCTGCGAGCTCCACTTGATGCGCGATCCTTCCCTCTTCGCGCTCGACGTCCGACTCCCCGCCCTACCCAGCACCCTCGACGTGCCGCCGCTGTGCGTCCTCACGCTCGTCGAGAACGCCGTCACCCACGGCGCCGGCAAGGGCCACCGCGGCCCGCTCGTGCTCGAGGTCCGGCCGACGGCCAACGGCGGCGTCGACATCCTCATCGAGAACGAAGGCCCCTTCGCCGGCCCCCGCGATGGCGGCGTCGGGCTGAACGCCGTCTCCCGGCAGCTGCAGCTCGCCTTCGGAGGACGCGCGTCGCTGACCGTCGAAGCCGCTGGCCCCACGCGCACACGCGCCAGCCTGCGCTTGCCCGGAGCCGCCCCATGAGCCCACCTCGTCCACCAAGGAGCCACCCATGACCGAGCCCCTGCGCGTGCTGATCGCCGACGACGAGCTCATGGCGCGCCAGCGCCTGACACGCCTGCTCGGCGCCATCGACGGAGTGACCATCGCCGGTGAAGCGAAAGACGGCGACGAAGTCCTCACCGCCGCCCGCGCCGGCGGCTGCGACGTCGTGCTGCTGGACGTGCACATGCCCAAGCTGTCCGGCACCGACGCGTTGGCGCTGTGGCCCAAGGACGGCCCGTGGGTCATCTTCTGCACGGCGCACGCAGAGCACGCCGTCAAGGCGTTCGACGGCGGCGCGCTGGACTACGTGCTCAAGCCCGTCGAGCCGGATCGCCTCGCCAAAGCACTCGCCCGGGCACGCGCGCGGCTGTCCATGTCCATGTCCATGGCCACCCTCCCCCCGCCCGCCACGCAGGCGCGCATCGACCGAATCCCGGTGCAGACGCGGCAGGGCGTCGTGCTCGTGCCACCCGACGAGGTCACCCACGCCACCCTCGAAGGTGAGCTCGTCACGCTGCACACGACCGCCGCGCACTACCTGACGGACGCGACGCTGCAGGAGCTGCACGAGCGGCTAGGCGACCGCGTGGAGCGCGTGCACCGCCGAGCGCTGCTCAACGTGAACGCCGTCGCCAGGCTCGAGCCGCTGGAGACCGGCGGCTACCTCGCCCGCCTGCCCGCGGGCGGGAGCGTCGAGGTGTCCCGCCAGGCAGCGCGCGAGCTTCGACGCCGGCTTGGCCTACGGAAGGGCCCGGGCGACGACGACTAGACCGCCGACTACTTCACCGCCTTCACACGCGGCCGCTTCTCCTCGGTCTCCGCGGCCGCGTCCGGCACCGCCTGCATGACCGGCGTCGACTTCACGCCGTTCTTCTCGAGCAGCTGCTTCTCGATCTCCGCCAACACCGCGGGCCGCTCCTTGAGGTACTCCTTGGCGTTCTCCCGGCCCTGGCCGATGCGCTCGCCGTTGAAGCTGAACCAGGCGCCCGACTTCTCGACGATGCCGACCTCGCTGGCCAGGTCGATGAGGTCTCCTTCCTTGGAGATCCCCTGCCCGTACATGATGTCGAACTCGACTTCCTTGAAGGGCGGCGCGACCTTGTTCTTCACCACCTTCACCCGCGTTCGGCTGCCCACCACCTGCTCGCCGTTCTTGATCGCCCCAATCCGGCGAATGTCGAGCCGCTGGCTCGCGTAGAACTTCAGCGCGTTGCCGCCCGTCGTGGTCTCGGGGTTGCCGAACATGACGCCGATCTTCATGCGGATCTGGTTGATGAAGATGAGGCAGGTCTGGCTCTTGGCCACCGTCCCCGTCAGCTTGCGCAGCGCCTGGCTCATGAGCCGCGCCTGCACGCCCATGTGCGCGTCGCCCATTTCCCCTTCGAGCTCGGCCTTGGGCACCAGCGCCGCCACCGAGTCGATCACCAGCACGTCGATCGCGCCCGAGCGCACCAACATCTCCGCGATCTCCAGGCCCTGCTCACCCGTGTCCGGCTGCGAGAGCAGCAGGTCGTCGGTGCGCACGCCCAGCTTCCGCGCGTAGCCCACGTCCATGGCGTGCTCCGCGTCGATGTAGCCACACACCCCGCCGCGCTTCTGCGCTTCAGCGACGATGTGGAGGCACAACGTCGTCTTGCCCGACGACTCCGGTCCGTAGATCTCCACGATGCGGCCGCGCGGCACGCCGCCGACGCCCAGCGCAATGTCCAGCGACACCGACCCGGTCGGAATGGCCTGGATGTCCTTGGCCATGGGCTCGTCGTTGCCCAGCCGCATGATGCTGCCCTTGCCGAACTGCCGCTCGACGGCCTGCAGCGCCAGCTCGATCGCCTTTTCCTTCTCCGGATTCATTCCCATCGCGTGTCCCGTCCCTTGGTCTGTGTTGCCGTCAATTTCGAGGTGACTGCCTATACTGAACGCTTGTTCTGCGCTACCGAATTCGCCTTGTAGCGCAAGGGGCTGACATGGCCGGTCGGGACCAGGGCTGAAGGCGCCCGCACCAACACTCAGAAAGGCCTGATCTCGGGGGATCGGCTCGGTCGCCGATGAAGCTCGGCGACCAGCAGAAACTCCCTCTGCGAAGCGGCCGGCATCTTCGTGCGGCACCTCGTCGCGCCGCCGCCCGCCTCGTCACGTTCAACGCCGCTCACAAGCGGCGTGCGAAGTCCGCCAGCGCCCTGCGCTGCTCGGCAATACCCGCTTCGAAGGCCGCCTGCCGCTGCGCGGGGGTCTCCGTCGGCCCGAGGGAGTCCTTGGGCCCCAGCTCGAGCGGCGGCGGACCCTTCTGCAACGCGGCCTGGAGCTCTCGGTCCCCGACGGCCAGCCGCGTCTTCACCTGCGCGCGCTCGGCCTGCGTCAACGGTCGCTCGGGCCCCGAGCCGAGCGAGGCCATGGTCTTGTTGCCTTCCTTCCACACGTTGAGCACGTCCCCTCCGCCAGCCGGCGTCATGCTGACCGTGGGCCTCGTGCGGCCCGCGGAGTCCGTCGTCGAGTACGCCCCCGGCGTCTCGGAGGCCGCGACGTTGCGCCTGAAGTCCTGCGCGGAGAGCGGCTTGGGGAGCGCGGCGGCGAAGTCGCGCACTCGGCCAGCGTTGGCGCGGTCGTTGGGCGGAACGTAGGCCCCGCTCTGCCCCTTGAGCGCCTGGCGAAGTGCGGTGACTTCGGAGCCAGTGAGCGCGCTCGCCGGCCCGTTGGGGCGCTGCACCTTGGCCTGTCCGCCTTCGTTCCACACGTTCACCCGGTTGCGGCCGGTGCCGAAGCTCAGCATCTCGGCCGGCCTTCCGTCGGGCGTCTTGCCGGTGAAGGCGCGGGCCTCCGAGCGCTCCGCCAGGGCCTTGGCGAAGCCTTCAGGTGAGACGAAGCCCGGGCCACTCGCGCCCGAAGCGCTGACGGCACCGGGGGCGATGCGAGTGGCTGAGTCGACGGTGCTCATGCGGAGGCTCCTGGTTGGGGGCGAAGGCGCGCAGAGCGTCGAAGGCGGTGCCCGTACGTCAACAGCGCGCCCGAGAGCGATCCGGCCCGGTAGGCGCCGCTGGCTTGACGGAAACGGGACGGCTGGCGTTGGCGCGCGCAGCCCCCGCCGCGTCGATCGAGGCCGCCCAGGCCGCCGCCATGGGCCGCGCAAGGACTTACGCAGGTCCTTCCCGAGCAAGGCCCGGCTCGACGTCACCGAAGAGCTCGCCGTCGCGCTGCACACCGTGCCCCCTTTGCCGCGCATGACGTGCCACTGCGCCTCTCCACCCGACCGCACGGCGGCGCCGCTTTCGCGCCCGCTCCTGCGCCGCTACGTTCCGCGCAGTGCGCCTCCGAAACATGGCCGTCGTCCTGCTCGCGAGCAGCGGGGCCGCTGCCTTCCCGAGCTACGTCACCACCCGATACGGGCTGCCTGAGCTGCCATCGAGCTACGTGAACGCCGACTGCGACGACTGCCACGTCGGAGGCATGTCGGGTGGGTCCGCGACTGGCCCGCATCCGTGGGCGCCGGCGCTCAACGTGTTCGGCAGCGCCTACCGCAGCGCCGGCTGGAACAACGCGCTGCGCGACGCGGACAGCGACGGCGACGGCACGAGCAACGGCGCGGAGCTGGGCGCAGCCGGCTCAGCCGGGTTCCCGGCAGGGGCGGTCGGCTGTGATGCGCGCCTGTGCGCCGCGACGCCGGGCGCGTTCGTGCCCTGCACCGGCAGTTTCGTCGCGTGCCGCGCGACCCGCATCGCCGGTCCGGCCTCGGCCGGCCTCAACCCCACGAGCAACGGCTACACCTTTGCGTTCTCGTGCAGCCCGGGCACCGGCCCGTCGCCGATCGCCGCCGACACCAACTGGAATGACCGCTGCCTGAACATCAACGAGTGCGCCCCAAATCCGTGCGGGGTGGGCTCCTGCGCGCAGCGCGCCATCGCAGGCTGGACGGCGCCGGGCTACGACTGCACGTGTCCCGCGGGCTACCTGGCGAACGGAACCACCTGCCAGCTCGTCGACGCCTGCCTCGCCGGGACCCACGTCTGCACGCAGACCGCGACCTGCGTCGACAGCCCCGGCAACTCGTCAGCCTTCACCTGCCAGTGTCCCGCCGGCTCCCAGGGGGACGGACGCGTCGGTGGCACGGGCTGCACCAACGTCAACGAGTGCAGCACCATGCCCGGAGTGTGCGACGCAGGCGTCTGTGAAGACCGCACCCCGGGCTACGCGTGCACCTGTCCCATCGGGTTCATGTTTGACGGAACGACGTGCGTCCGCGGCTCGCTCTGCACCACGTCCGTCGCGGACTGTGTCCCGCTCGCGATCTGCATGGCCAGCGCGCTGCCACCTGGCTTCACGTGTGCCTGCCCTGCGGGGTATTCGGGTGATGGGCGCGACGGCGGCAGCGGCTGCGCGAACGTCGACGAGTGCGCCGCCACGAGCAGCCCGTGCTCCGGCGCCAACACCCAGTGTGTGGACTTTCCCGGAACGTTCTCTTGCCGGTGCGCGCCGGGCTTCGAGGGCGACGGAGGCTCCTGCGCCGACGTCGACGAGTGCGACGCTGGGCTGTTCGGCTGCTCGCCCCAGGAACGCTGCGTCAACCTCGTCGGCTCGTCGTCGTGTGAGTGCGTCGATGGCTTCATTCGTGACGCGGGCACCTGTGTCGCGTGGCCAAGCGATGCGGGCGTCGACGGAGGCACCGATGCTGGGCTGGCTGACGCCGGGGTCGATGCCGGAGTCGATGCAGGCGCGGTCGGGCCCGATGCAGGCGTGGTGACGCTCGACGCAGGAGAGGCTCCCGACTCGGGCACCGACGCAGGTCGGCCGACGACGGACGCGGGTGAGCAGCAGGCCGACGCAGGCACGACCGCGAGCGACGGTGGCGACCCCGGCCCCGCTTCGCCTGGCTGCGGCTGCTCTGAGGCGCCAGTGGCTTCGGTCCTGCTGATGCTCACCCTCCTTGCCCGGCGCCGAAGGCGCACACCGCGAGCTGGCTGACACCGCGCTCGGTTTCGATTCCGACGCGGGTCATCGCAACGGCGCCCGGTTCGTCCCCTGCTCCGCTTCGCAACGGGTGCAGCGTGAGTTCGACCAGCGAGCGAAGGGCAGCGCGAGCCGCTCCTCGGCGGACGCACCTGTCGTGTGCACGGCGTGGACGCCCGGCTATGAAGTCGCTCCCTCTCTCGCGAGCCCCCCCCACATGCGCAGACTCCTTCTGGCAGCGACGGTCGTCCTGGCCGCCTGTCCGCCCCAAACCACGAGCACCGACGGCGCGACGGGGGCGACGGGCTCACCCGGCGCGACCGGCCCTACGGGGGCGACCGGACCCACGGGCGCAACGGGCCGGCAAGGAGAGCCCGGAGTCATCGTCTTCACCGACGGAGGACTCGTCATGGGGGCGACGGGACCGACGGGCGCGATGGGCAGCACGGGCGTCGCGGGCCCGACCGGCGCGACCGGGCCGACCGGAGCAC
>JALHOS010000077.1 GCA_022842905.1 Myxococcaceae bacterium
GAGGCGCGGCGGCGCGGATCACCTCGGGCGCGAGGGGCTCGAGCACGGCGGGCAGCGAGGCGAACTCGGCGGCGACGTACTCGGGGCAGCCGTCTTCGTCGCGCAGGCCGTTGTCGGATTCAGGCTCGAACGGACAGCGGTCGAGCAGATCGGCCACGCCGTCGAGGTCGGCGTCCGGCGCGAGGTCCGGGCAGCCGTCGAGATCGTCGATGCCGTTGAGCGTCTCGGCTTCCGCGGGGCACTTGTCCGTCGTGTCGGGCACGCCGTCGAAGTCGTCGTCGGGCTCGCCGCAGCCGTCTTCGTCTTCAAAGCCGTCCGGGTCCTCCGGGCGCACCGGGCAGCGGTCCGCTTCATCGGGAATTCCGTCGCCGTCGGAGTCGGCGGCAGCGAAGGCGAGCGCGCGCTGGACGCCAGCGTCGGATTCGGCGGCGCTGTCGGCGATCGGTGCGGGGACCCCAGCGTCGACGACGGCCACGGGCGAGGTGGGTGCAGGCGCCAAGCCGGCGTCGGGGGCGAGCGCGAGCGCGGCCTCCTTGGGCGCCAGCACGCGGGCGAGCTGGTCCATGAAGAGCTCGGGGCAGCCGTCGTCGTCGCGCACGCCGTTCTTCGTCTCGGGCTCGTAGGGGCAGCGATCGACGACGGTCTGAATGCCGTCGGCGTCGGGGTCGAGTGGATCGACGGTCGGCACGCTCGGCGGCGTGGGCTTGGGCTCGCGCTTCTGCGGCGCCCAGGCGATGCGCACCATGGCCCGCACGTCGGCCGTCCCGGGCGCGCCCAGCAGGCCGACGCCACCCGCGGCGCCGATCATCACCTGATCGGCGATGACGTACTGGAGCCCGCCGAGCACCTCGACGTTCATGCCGGAGGCTTGCCACCCACTCGCGCCGGCCACCTGCGCCGAGAACTGCGCCTCGGGGCCCACGTACAGCCGGTCATCGAGGAGTGAGAGCCCCAGGGCGAGCTGCGCGCGCGCTTCTGACGCGACGATGATGCCCTGCGCGGCGGGGCCGAGCGAAGCGTACGGGCGGTAGAGGAACGCGCCGTCGACGGTCCAGCGGAACACCCCGGCCGCGCCGGCGAGCGTCGCGTGAGGAAGGAGCCGAGGGCCCACGTCTCCCTGGTGCCGGCCCGCGACGCCGATGGGGATCCACGCGTCGAAGCCCAGGTGCAACGAGATGGGGTCCTTCTCGGCTTGCCCAAAGACGCGCACCATCAGACCGATGCGGGGATCGCCGAGGCCCGGCACGTCGAGCGGGGCGAAGCGCGCCAGCTCATCGGCGGTGCCCTGCTCGAGGAGCGACACCGGCAGGCTCGCCGACAGCCGCACGCGATCGAACAACGAGCCCGCGAGGCTGACCTGCCCCATCACCGCGTGGGTGAGCGTGGGCCCCGTCGTCTTCAGCGGCCTGTTCGCGTAGTCGAACGCGAGCCCGACCGACGCGAAGCGGGTGGCCGAGTACCACGGCCGATCGACGAGGAACGTCTGGCTCCCCGTGGTGCTGCCTTCGACGCGGTGCACGCGGAAGCCACGCTCTTGCGCCACCGCAACCGACGCGCAGAGCGCGAGGCTGACGGCCGCCAGGGGTGAAACGCGGCGGGAAAGCGGAGGCGACATTCGGGCGGGAAGCCTAAGGGGTTCCGCCGCTTGTGAGAATGATCTTCGGCCGCCGGATTGAGAACGTCCGCCGCTACTGGAACGGCTGGGCAGCCCTTCAGAGCGCCTCGAGCTCCGGTCGATACCGCACGGTGCCCTCGACGCCGGTCAGTCCCGCGTCGCGCAGCGCCAGCGCCATGAAGGCCTCGTCGCGCACCGGCCTCGTCCAGCGCAGCCCGAACCGCGAGGCGGGCTGGAAGCCGAAGCGCGGGTAGTAGCTGGGGTGCCCGAGCAGGACGCAGAACGGCACGCCCAGGCCGCGCAGCCGCTCGAGCCCGGCGCGAATCAGTGCGCCGCCGACACCTTGGCGCTGCGCCTGCGGAGCCACCGCCACCGGCGCCAGCCCCACGCCGCGGTGCACGTTCCCGTCGGCGGCGGTGACCGTCACGTCGGAGAACGCGACGTGCCCCTGCACCCGCCCGTCGACCTCCGCCACGAGCGAGAGCACGAGTCCGCCGTTCGCGCGGAGTGCGTCGACGAGCCGCGCCTCTGCGTCCGTCTCGAACGCCGCCGCGTTGACCGCGTACACCGCGGGCGCGTCGGCCGGACGTTCTTCTCGAACCTCGACACCATTCATGCGGCGCCCTCCGTTCTCCACTACAGACGAGGCATGCCACGAGCCGCGCCGGTGAAGAAGCCTTCGAAGAGCCACGAAGCCACCGTCGAGGCGCTGCGGGCGCTGATCCGCCGCGCGGTGCCTTCAGCCAGCGAAGACGTGAAGTGGAACTCGCCCAACTTCCGCGTGCCGGGTGGAGACTTCGCCACGCTCAACCTCACCTCGAAGACCGCGGTGCGGCTCATCCTCCACCTGGGCGCGACGACCGAGGCGCCGGCTGAGCGCGCGGAGATCCCCGACGAGGCCGGGCTGCTCGAGTGGCGGGGGAATGATCGAGCGATCGTCAGCTTCGCCGACGCCAAGGCGGTCGCGGCGGGCCGCGCTTCGCTGAAGAAGACGATCGCCGCCTGGGCACGCCTACTCGACGACGCCCCACGCAAGCGCTGAAGCCACCAGGAGCCCGAGCCGGCGAGCGGACGTTCCGGTTCGCGGTCGGCGCGCAGGCGGCAGCCCCCTCAACGAGCCCCCAGGCCACCTGCGTCGAGGACGACCGCTCGAGAAGACGATCGCCGACGGGGGATGCCTGCTCGACGACGCTCCGCCCGATGCTCCTCAGCGCCCGCTACGCTCGCTTCTTGGCAACCTTTGGCTTCGGCTTCGCCTTCGCCGGTGCTCGCGGCGCGGCCCTCGCGGCCTTCTTCGCCGGCGCCGCCTTCGCGCGCGCAGGAGCCGCGTCCGCGCCGAGTTCCTCCCGCCAGTCACACCACGCCCGCACGACGCGCTCGAGCTCGTCCTTCGCGCTGTCGACCTGCCCCAGCGTCGAGAAGCGCATCACGCGCCCCAGCTCGGCGGTCCCCTCCAGCCGCGGGTGCTTGCCCGGAATCCGCGCGCCCTCGTGAAACATGAGGCTCGCCTGCGCCTTGGCCTTCGGGAAGAAGCTGGCGAGGTTGCCGCGATAGGTGAACGTCGGGGCCTGCCACTTGATGCACTCGTCCATGCGCGGGTCCGCCGCGAGAATCACCTCCCGCACCCGCTGCATCACGTCCTTCATCGGGTTGTCGTAGCGACTGAACCAGGCACTGACGGCCTTCTGCTTGGGCATGGCGCCTCCACCTTCAAACGAGTCACGTGCGTCGAAGCCCGCGTCGTAGCGCAGTCAGCCGCCCCCGACACGAGGGACGGACTACGGTGCGCTTCCTCCTTCGAATGCCGCGGCGCGAACACCTCATCACCCTCGGGCAGTGGACCGCGCTCGGCGTCGTCGTGGGCCTCGTCTGCGGCAGCGCGTCGGCCCTCTTCCTCTGGCTGCTCGACCACGCCACCGCGCTCCGCGAGGCCCACCGCTGGCTCACCTTCCTGCTCCCCGTCGCGGGCGCGGGCATGGGCTGGTTTCTAGGGCGCTGGGGGCAGGCCACCCGCGCCGGCACGAGCCTCGTCATCGACACCATTCACGACGACGGGCCGGAGCTGCCGCTGCGCATGGCGCCGACGGTGCTGGTCGGCACGGTGCTCACGCACCTCTTTGGCGGCAGTGCAGGCCGCGAAGGCACGGCGGTGCAGGTGGGCGCGAGCCTGACGGACTGGCTGTCCCACCGGCTCGGGCTGCGCGGGAAGCTGCGGCGGCAGCTCTTGGCGGCGGGCGTCGCCGGAGGCTTCGGCTCGGTGTTCGGGACGCCGCTGGCCGGGGCGGTGTTCGGCCTCGAGTTCGTCGTGCTCGGCAGGCTCCAGTACGGCGCGCTCGTTCCGGCGCTGGTGGCGTCGTACGTTGGCGACTGGACGACGCGGGCCTGGGGCATCACCCACGGGGCGTACCCCACCGTCGCCGACGTGCCCTTCAGCCTCGGGCTCGCCGCGCGGTGGCTCGTCTTCGCCGCCGCGGTGGCCGCCGTCACCGTCGCGTTCATCGAGCTGACCCACTGGCTCAAGCGCGTTTCGGAGCGGGCGCTGCCGTCGCTGCCCTGGCGCATGGCGCTCGGCGGCCTGCTCGTGGTGGCTGCCTGGCAGCTCGTTGGGCACGACGACTTCTTGGGCTTGGGCCTGCCGACGATCGCCCGCGCGTTCAGCGAGCCGGCGCTGCCCTGGTCCACCTTCGCGCTCAAGCTCATCTTCACCGCGCTCACGGTCGGCTTCGGCTTCCTCGGAGGTGAAGTGACCCCGCTCTTCTTCATCGGCGCGGCGCTCGGCAACGCGCTCGGTGCGCCGCTGGGGCTGCCGCTCGAGCTGGCCGCAGGGGTGGGCCTCGCCGCCGTCTTCGCCGCCGCGTCCAACGCCCCGCTGGCGCTCACCGTCATGGCCGTCGAGCTGCTCGGCGTGGCGATCTTCCCGCACGCGGGCCTGGTCTGCGTCGCGGCGTACCTGCTCACGGGCCAACGCGGGATTTACCCGGCGCAGCGGCTGAGCGAGACCAAGCTCGGGGTGGCGCTCGCGCAGCGGCGCACGTTGCGGCAGCGTCCGCCGCTTCGGAGCGGCTCTCAAAACGAGAGTCCCTGACCACCAAGACGCGAGTTCGACCTGCACGCGGGCGCGCCCGGCGTTACCCTGCGCCGTCATGAGCACGGAAAGAGACGAAGGCCTCACCCGGCGTGAGGCGGTGGTCGGAGTCGGCGCGGCGACCGTCGTCGGCGCCGCGGCGGTGAGCGCGATCAGCGGCGGCAGCACCGAGGCGCAGGCGGGCAGCGGCGGGCTCCAGCCCCCCCGCGCCACGAGCCGACTGCCGACGGTGTTCCTTCCCCACGGCGGCGGCCCCTGGCCCTTCGTCGACGTCGGCTTCGGTGAGCCCAGCGAGAACGACGCGCTGCGCCGCTACCTCGAAGGAGTCAGCGCGGCGCCCCGAAGCCCGCCCAAGGCGCTCCTCGTCATCTCCGCGCACTGGGAAGAGCGCGTGCCGACGGTGATGACGTCGACGAAGCCGCCCCTCTTCTTCGACTACTCCGGTTTTCCCCCCGAGTCCTACCGGCTGACCTGGCCTGCGCCGGGCGATCCCACCCTCGCCGCGCGCGTGCAGGAGCTCCTCGGCAAGGGCGGCTTCAAGACGGCGACGGATTCACAGCGTGGCTTCGATCACGGCACCTTCGTGCCGCTCAAGCTGGCCTACCCGAAGGCCGAGCTGCCCACTGTCCAGCTGTCGCTCAAGGTGGGCCTGGACCCCGCGGAGCACCTCGCCATGGGCCGCGCGCTGGCCCCGCTGCGCGCAGAAGGCGTCTTCATCGTCGGGAGCGGCATGACGTTCCACAACATGCGCGGCTTCATGAACCCGCAGGCCTGGGCCCCGTCGGAGCAGTTCGACGCGTGGCTGCGCCAGACCGCGACGCTCCCGGAGCCCGAGCGCACCCAGCGGCTGACTGCGTGGGCGTCTGCCCCGCAGGCGCGCGTCTGCCACCCTCGCGAGGAGCACCTGCTGCCGCTCATGGTGGTCGCCGGCGCCGCCGATCAGGACGTGGGGCAGGTCACCTACGCCGCGCGCTACGCCGGCGTGCAGCTGTCCGGCTACCAGTTCGGCTGAGGCGAGAGCCGCTGCGGGCCTCACCGCTGCGGGCCTCACCTGCAGGCTCGTTCAGCGCACCTGGCCGTCGCCGTCGACGACGTACTTCTGCGCAGTCAGCTCCTTGAGCCCCATGGGGCCGAAGGCGTGGAGCCGCGAGGTGCTGATGCCGACCTCCGCGCCCAGGCCCAGCTCGCCGCCGTCGTTGAAGCGGGTCGACGCGTTGACCATGACGGCCGACGCGCACACCTCGCGCGTGAAGCGCCGCGCCGCCTCCCGGCTCTGCGTGACGATCGCCTCGGTGTGCTCGCTGCCGTAGCGGGCGATGTGCGCCAGCGCGTCGTCCAACCCCTTCACGACGCGCACCGCCAGCACGAGCTCGAGGTACTCCTTGCCCCAGTCGGCGTCGGTGGCCGCCGTCACCTTCACGCGCGCCGCCTTGAGCAGCTTCACCGTCTTGGCGCAGCCGCGCAGCTCGACGCCCGCCGTGACCAGCGCCTTGCCGAGCTTGGGCAGCAGCGCCTTGGCGCACACTTCGTCGACGAGCAGGCACTCGGCCGCGTTGCAGACGCCGGGGCGCGACGTCTTGGCGTTGACGATGATCCGCTCGGCCATGTCCGGCTGCGCGTCGCCGTGCACGTAGACGTGGCAGACGCCCTGGTAGTGCTTCACCACCGGCACCCGCGCGTGCTCGGCCACGAAGCGGATCAGCCCTTCGCCGCCCCGCGGAATGCACAGGTCGATGAGCCCGTCGAACGTGAGCAGCTCGAGCATGGACTCGCGGTCGGTCGACGGCACGAGCTGGATCGCCTGCGGCGGAAGCTGCGCAGAGGCCAACCCGAGCGCCATGGCTTCGGCGATGGCGTGGTTGGTCGCGAAGGACTCGGAGCCGCCGCGCAGGATCACCGCGTTCCCGCTCTTGAGGCACAGCGCCGCCGCGTCCGACGTCACGTTGGGCCGCGCTTCGTAGATCATCAGCACCACGCCGAGCGAGAGCCGTACCTTGCGGATCTCGAGGCCGTTCGGGCGCTGCCAGAAGTCGGTCACCTCACCCACCGGATCCGGCAGCCGCGAGACCGCCTCCACCGCCAGGCACATGCCTTCGAGGCGCGCGTCGTCGAGCTTGAGCCGATCCAAGAACGCGTCGTTCTTGCCGGCCTTGCGTGCCCGCGCCATGTCCTCGGCGTTCGCCGCCAGGATCGCCTTGCGCCCCAGCCGCAGCGCCCCCGCCATGCCGATGAGCGCCGCGTTCTTCTGCTCGGCGCTCGCGCAGGCCAGCACCCGCGCCGCCTGCTTGCTGCCCTGCGCCAACGCCCGCATCGTCTGAGTCATGGTCGCACCCGATACCCACCGTCCAGCCGCTCGAGGCCCGACGGCGCGCTCGCGGCGAAGAAGAGCTGCTCCACCCCACCCTGCACCGACGCCCGCCACGCGCTCGCGCCACCGCAGCACGACGCGGTGAACTCGACGTGCCGCGCGTCGGCCCAGCGAACGTCACCCAGCACCTGCGCGGGTCCCGTCCCGGCGTCGGCCTGCGCAACCACCGCGCCCTGGCCGCTGGCCAAGAACTCGCGCAGCTTCGGCGTGGGCACGAGCGCCAGCGGGCCGTAGTGATCGAGCGGGAGCGCCGCGTGGCCGCAGTCCGGAGCGAAGACGGCCTTGGGCCAGTCGGGGGGAAACACCTCGCCCGAGGGCTTGAACGCCGCGACCGACCCGTCGCCGAAGCGGAACGTGAGACCGGTGAAGAAGGTGGCCACGTCGTCGACTTCGCCCAGCCACTCGGCGGTGACGTCGCCGCAGCGCTCCGAAGGGAGGCCCAGGGGTCCGACCCCACGACTGGGTGTCGAGGCTGCGGGCGTCGCGCTGGCCGGCGTCGGGCCCGGCGCCGTCACGCCCGCGAGGCGAGCGCAGCTTCCCAGCACGACACAGAACGCTGCTACCGCACACCACCCGACCGCCGTCCGCATGAGGGCGCCGTTCTAGCCAGGCCAGCTGAGGGTGTCGAAGGTGACGGTGAGCTCAGCGATCCGGCCAGTTGTTCCAGGGCTGCGGCGGATCGTCGACCTCCAGCGCCGCCATGAAGGCCACCAGCGCGGCGCGCTCGTCCGTCGTCAGGTCCACCTTCTTGAGCTTGGGCGACACCTTCCCCTCGCCGCCCTTCTGGTGGAAGTCGAGCACCGACGCGAGGGTCGGGAAGATCCCGTTGTGCCCCCACGGGCCGGTTCGGGTGACGTTCCGCAGGGTCGGCGTGTGGAACGCCCCTTCGTCTGCGGCGGTCGGCGCCGGGGTCGGCGCGAGCTTGGGCCCGTCGTGGAACGGCCCGTCGACGCTGAAGGGCGACTGGGCGAGCTGCTCGAGCGCCGCGGCCCGGCCTCGATCTGGCCCCATGCCTGGAGCCGGCGGCACCCCCAACGCGTGAAACGCGTCGTCCGTGAACGTGGGCCCGCTGTGGCAGGCGTCGCAGCCGGCCTTGAAGAAGACGACCAGCCCCTTCTCTTCTTCCTTCGTCAGCGCGCTGGTGTCCCCCTGTACGTACTTGTCGATGCGCCCGGTGCCGTGGACGGCCTTGCGCATGTACGCCTCGAGCGCCTTGCCGACGTTGGCGACGACGCGGTTGACCTCGAGCTGATCGGCGGCGGCCATGCGATCCCAGCTCTCTTCTCCCGGCTTGCCCTTGGACGGAAAGCGCGCGCCGTCGTCGAGCGGGGGCAGCGGGCCGAACGCGTTTTCGTAGCGGGCGCGGTGGCTGGCGGCGATCTGGTGGGCGATCTCCAGCCGCGTGTAGTTCATCTCCTTGGGGTTCTCGAACGCGCCCAGCGGCTGCGACCACAACGAGTCGGCCTTGCCGTCCCAGGTCTGCCAGCGCTGCCAGGCTGCGTGCAGCGTCGACGGGCTGTTGCGATCGACCGTGGCCAACCCGGTGGACGTGGGCTTGGCGTCGTGGAAGTCGCGCTCCGGCAAGTGGCAGGTGGCGCAGCGAACGTCTTGATTCGAACTAAAGCGGGCGTCGAAGAAGACCTGAAAGCCCAGCAGCAACGCGTTGCGGTCGTCGGCCTTGGCGTTGCCCACGGACGGGGGCAGGGTCGCCGGCAGCGCTAGCCGTTCCACCTGGGCACAGGCGTTCACGGACAGGCCGGGGAGGCGCGGACACTCGACGCAGGCGGGTAGCGTTGCGAGCAGAAACAAGGCGGTGCTACAGGCGCCGCTCGCTCGGAGGAACATCCCATGGCTCTTACCCAAAACGACCGGCACGTGACACTCGCCGCTCAAGCAGTGCTGCTGACGGGCCTGGTGGCCGCGGCGTGTGGTGTGGCCGTGCCCAGCACCAAGCTCGTGGGCGACGCCGTCAGCACCGTCGGCTCCGGCGGTGGAGGCACGGGGAACGCGGCCGGTGGCTCGGGTGGTTCGGGCGGCACGTCGGGCTCCGGTGGTGCAGGTGGCTCAGCCGGCTCCGGAGGCGCGGGTGGCTCGGCGGGCGCTGGCGGCGGCATGGAGCAGATCGACTCGGGCACGCCGATCGACATGCCAGGGCAGATGGACGCCGCGGTCGTGGACCTGGCGACGACGCCGAAGACGGAAGACGGCCGCGACTGGACGGGGCCCGGCGCGCCGCTGCTGGCCGGCGTGCAGGTCGTCCCGAACCGAGACTCGGTCACCATCGTCGTGCCCGCGGTGAGCGGCGTGGTGGACTACCGCGCGTACCGGCTGCCGGCCGGCAGCACCGTCTTGAACGTCGACGGCGGCACGCAGGTCAACGGCACCGCCATTCACTGCGCGGGCTACCGGCAGCGCAACGCGCGCTTCACCGGCACGCGGGAGCTGATGCGCGTCATCGAAGTGACCGGCTTGCTCGGCCGTGGCCCTGCGCTCGACGGCGGGGCTGACGGGGGCGTCGACGCCGGCCCGGCGGACGGCGGAGGGACGTTCGACATCGTCGTGGAGGCGATCGACACCGCCTGCCCGTTCCCCGGGTTGATGGGCTCGCAGCACCAGGACATTCAGGTGAGCACCACCCAAGTCCCGACGCCGGATCGCGTGCGCGTGTCGTTCTACACGGACGCGGAGATCCGGGCTCGCTACGGCAGCCTGATCGTCAACGGCCAGGGCAAGGCGGCGGTCTTGGGCCAGCAGGGCCCCATCAAGGCCCCGCGCGTGCTGGCGCGCACCACGGTGCGGGTGAACACCCAAGGCACCGCGACCCCGCGCACGAAGGACTTCTTCGACGACTTCGGCGACGCGACCGATCGCATCACCTACGTCCGACCCATGCACCACTTCTTCCGCGTCCACGAAGAGGGCCGCCGCTTCCGCAACAGCAAGTGGGACTTCTTCGTCTACAACGACCAGGACCACAAAGCCGACCTGTGGATCGATCGCGGCATGTGGCACGTCACGCTGCCTGACTGGGAGCAAGACGTCTTCACCACGGCGTTCGGCGTGCCGCGGCGCCCGGCGATGCTGTCGGACACGAACTACCTGCACCTGACCTTCGAGGTTGCCTCGAACGCGACGTCGCGGCGGTACTGGTGGGTGGGCGTCTGCGGGGCGCCGCAGCCGGGCCAGACGTTCGCGGCCGACGGCGGAGGCTTCGCGGGCAACCTCATCCAGACGTCGTTCTTCTACCAAGAGGACGGGCTGAACACGTCGCTCGAGCGGTGGAACTGCCTGCAGTTCTTCCCCCGCGACGGCTCGCCCTTCCCCCTGCCGCCCAGCAACACCCGCACCGAGTCCGACATTCGGGTCATGATCAACCGACCGGACGCCGGCATGCGCAACAGCGTCGTGAACCTGTCGCCCGCGCAGTACGACCCCGTCGAGGCCGCGCCGTCGTGGTTCCGCCAGCAGGGTCCGACGGGGCCGCTGGCCGCCCCGGTGCTCGACGACCAGATGCTGGTGGCGCCGCGCACGCGCTTCGACGCGTGGATCCGCCGCGACCGCTTCGTGCTGTACGTCAACGGGCAGCAGCGCATCTGCAACGACTTCCCCAACCACCGCCTGTCCATGGCCGAGGCGGCGGTGGCCTTTGGCCAGGTCATCTACCACTCGGCGGCGGAGCGGCTGGAGTTCAGCCAGAACTTCAACGACCGCACCGGCCAGCGGCACTACCTGGAGAACGCGCCGTACGCGGACCAGCGCGACTGGGACAACGTGGGCTTCGAGGAAGACATGCCCACGCCGACGCCGTTCGACTCGACGCGGTGCTACGTGCACCGCTGAAGGCTCAGCGCCGCCGCTCTCGCAGCGTCCGCGCGAGGATCGCCAGGAACTTGGGATCGTTCACCAGGTAGCGGCGCCACAGCCGGCGCGGCTCCTGGGCCAGGCGGAACAGCCACTCGGTGCCCGTCTTGCGCATGATCACCGGCGCGCGCTTCACGGTGCCGGCGATGAAGTCCAGGCTCGCGCCGATGCCGAGCAGCACCGCCGGCTTCACCCGCTCGAAGATGCGGTGAATGAGCAGCTCCTGCTTGGGCGCGCCGAAGGCCATGAGCACCAGGTCCGGGCGTGCGGCATTGAGCGTGTCGACGATGCGGTCGAGCTGCGCGGTGTCCTCGAGCTTCACCATGGGCGCGTCGGTGCCGACCACGTTCGTGCCCCAGCGCTCTCGTGCAATCGCCGCGGCCTTGTCCGCCACGCCGGGCCCCGCGCCGAGCAGGAAGACACGCCAGCCCTTCTTGCCGGCCAGCTCGAGCAGCGGCCCCACCAGATCCGAGCCCGCCACCCGTTCCGGCAGCGGCCGACCCAGCAGCCGCGCCGCCCACACCACGGGCATGCCGTCGGCCAGGGACAGGCTCGCCTTCGCGTAGGCCTGGGCGAACTCCGGGTGCTCGTCCACCACCACGACGTGATCGACGTTGGGCGTGAACACGTAGCCGCCCTGCCGCGCCTCGACGAGCCGGGTGATCGCCGCCAGCGCCCCCGCGAAGTCGACCACGTCGATGGGCACCTTGCCGATCGTCAACCGCTCTGCGCTCACGCCTCGCGTCCTTTCACCGTGGCTTTCGAGAGAAAGCCGCCGCGCCCTTCGTCACGCCGACAGCAGCACCCCGGACTCGAGCGTGACGGCGCCGATGAAGCGGCTGCGCCCGATGATGTCCACCGTCGTCTGCGCGTCTTCCATGCGAGTGACGCCCAGGTGCACCACCAGCAGCGCCGCGTCCACGGCCAGCGCCATGGGCACGCCGGCCTGCCGCGACACCACCGAGTCGATCGCCACCACCGCCGCCCCGCCGGCCTTCACGTGCTGCGAGACGTCGATGATGACCTTGGACACCGCCGGCACCTCGAGCCCTTCGGTGCTGAACAGCTTGGCCTTGGTGCCACGCACCAGCTGGGTCAGCTCGACGATCGCGTGGGCCACCACGCTGGCCGACAGCGCCGGCGTCGCCGGGACCACCGCGAGCGACGGCCAGCTGCCCTTCATACAGGGGAGCAGCTGCTGGTACAGCTCCGCCTCGGTCAGCCCCTTCTTGATGGTGATCACCGGCGTTCCCCTTCGCGCTGCGTGCGCACCCACTCCTGCGGCTTGTTGGCTTGCGGCTTCTGAAAGCCCAGCGCCACCTTCCAGACGAGGTACGCCGGCGCCATGGCCAGATCGACCAGCCCGCGCAGCCCCGTGCGCGAGTGCAGCCAGCCGGCGAACACGTACGCGGCCAGGCACCACGTCGCGAAGCTGAACGCGCGCAGCGCCGCCCACCCTTCGGCCGTCACGGCGATCAACACGCCCGCGGCCACCGTGCCGCCGACCGCCGCCAGCACGAGCTTGGACAGCGGCGGCACCAGCACGTCCATGGCCAGATCGAACAGGAGCCCGCTGCGGACCCGCAGCGCTTCGCGCAACAGCGGCCAGCCGTGCGTCTTGGCGATCTGCGCGCGACCGTGTTCCCAGCGCCGGCGCTGCGAGCGCGACGCCTGCTCGCCGGACACCATTTCCCCGAGCACGTCGGCTTCGTGCACGTACGCCACGCGGTGGCCGAGCTTGCCCAGCCGCACGCCGTACTCGAGATCTTCGACGATGCTGAACGCGTCGTGCGGCACGTCGCGCAGCAGCTTCGTCGAGAAGCACATGCCGTTGCCGCGCAGGCCGCAGGACACACCCAGGCGTTCCCGCGCGGTCGACCGGACCTGGTGGAACATGGCCAGGGCGATGCGCATGAGCCGCGTGCGCCACGAGGCGTTGGGGTTCTGCACGCCGTAGTGCGCCTGGGCGGCGACGTCACCGCGCGCCAGCCGCGCGGCGAAGGCGTGGAGCAGGTTCGGCGTCACCAGCGTGTCGGCGTCGACCACGCAGATCGCGTCGGCGAAGCCCGCCGCCAGCCGCTGCTCGAACGCGTGCTTGAGCGCGTAGCCTTTGCCCCGCAGGTTCGCGTCCTGGCGCTCGAGGACGATCGCCCCCGCGTCCCGCGCCTTCTGGGCGGTGTCGTCGGTGCAGTTGTCGGCCACCACCACCACGTTCCGCAGCGCCGCCGGGTAGTCCACCCCGAGCAGGCTGGTGACGGTCTGGGCGATGCCCGCGCTCTCATTGTGCGCGGGAATGACGACGTCGAACTTGAACGTGGGCGGGTTCGGCGCCGCGGGCGCGGGCAGCCGGTACGAGCAGACCGACAGCACCAGCAGGTAGCCACAGGCGACCAGCACCGGCAGCGCGAGCACGAACAGGGCCAGCCCCAGCGCGGCGCCGATCATGAAGGCTTCACCTGGCTGACGACGGGCAGCTTGAGCGCGCTCTCCACCTGCCAGGCTTCGACGAAGCGGCCGCTGGTCCAGTCGCGCACCGCGCCGGAGATCAGCGCCGCGCCGAAGGCGGCGATGAAGGTGAGCGCCAAGAGCACCACCGCGTCGGGCTTCACCGGCTTCTTGGGCACCGCCGCGGGCCGCACCACGCTGTAGCGGTACTTGAAGGCGGCGCGCGCCGTGTCCTGCTCGATGCGGGCGCCGTCGATGCGCATCATCAGCTCTTCGTACTTGGCGCTGGCCACGCGGAGGTTGTTCCGCGCGAAGTCGACGACGGGATCGTCCATCAAGTCGTTCTGGCTGAGCGCGGCCTGGGCCGGCTGCACCGCCCGCCGGCCACCGCCGGTGCGCGTGCGGGGCGTCGGAGGTTCGATCAGCGAGTCGGGGTCCTTGCCCCCCTTGCGCTTGAACTCGTCGATGAGCCCGTCGATGTCCAACTTCACCTGCATGATCTGCGGCGAGTCCTGCTTCATGGCGGCGATGCGCTGCATGGTGTCCAAGACGATCGGGTGCTGATCGGCGTACTGCACCTTCTGCTCGAGCAGCTGCGCGTTGAGCTCGCTGACGCGACGGGACCGGAAGTCTTCGAGGTCCGCCAGCGCGCGGCGCTTGCTGTTGAGCAGGAACTTGAGCTGGCCCAGCTCGGCCTCGTCGGCCGCGGGCGGCGCGTTGGGCCTGGGCTCCAAGCGCGGCGCTGGTGCAGGCTCGGGCTCGGCGAGCAGCGGGGTCGGCGCGGCTTCACCCGTCACGCCCTTGCCGCCGGGTCCAGGCTGCGCGCCCTTGCGCCGGGATTCGCGCACGCGCTGCAGCTCGGCCAGCGCTTCGTCGACGGACTTCTGCACCTGCGAGGCGTGCATCTCCAGGATCGACAGGGCTTCGCTGATCGCCGTCATCTCGGTCACGTGCCGCGTCTCGAGGAAGTTCTGCTGCGCCGTCTCGACCAGCAGGTAGGCCATTTGTGGATCCGGCCAGTCGATGCTGATGGTCACCGTCTGCTGGTCCGTGTCGACGCGCAGCCGCTTCTCCAACGTGCCCACCATGGCGTCCATGCGCTCTTCGGGGGCCAGCGGGCCTCGAAAGAGCTGCGTGAGCCGGTCCTTGGTCCGCACCACGAAGGGGCGGGTCTTCTCCCATTCCTCGAGCAGGTTGGTCTGCCTGATCAGCTGCTCGAGGTTGTCTTGCGCGAAGATCGTCTCCCGCGCCGCGCGGGTGGGATCTTCGTTGGGCATGCTCGAGCGCGGGTTGCCCAACGCGCGGATGATCTGGTTCTGGTTGGCGAGCAACCGCGCTTCGGCGTGCCAGGTGCGCGGCAGGAGCATGACGGCCGTGGACCCGACCGCCGCGATCAGCATGAACACCGCCACCGTCAGCGCGCGGTGCCGCCGAACGGCGCGCAGCACGAAGCCGACGTTGTGGCGAATCTGCCGGTAGTCGAACAGCTCGTCGTCCGGGCGCCCCGTCTGGCTCACCCCAACCCTCCGTGGATGGCGCGCTTGACGTACTCGACGAACTGCGAGCGGGTGAAGGGCTTGACCAGATACTCGCGGACCCCCAGCTCTTCGGCGTGCGCTTGGTCCTCGGGCATGCTCCGCGCGCTGATCATGACGATCGGCAGGCCCTGCAGCGCCGGGCTCTTCTGCGCGTGCTCACAGACGTCGTAGCCGGACGACTCGGGCAGCATGAGATCGACGCACAGCAGCGTGGGTCGTTCTTGATCGAGCTTCTTGATCGCCGCGCGCCCGTCGGCCGCCTCGCTGACCGTGTAGCCCAGGTCCTTGAGGTAGGTGCCGACCAGCTTGCGAATGTCGGGGTCGTCGTCGACCACGAGGGCCGTCTTCAACAGAGTGTCCACGGGTCAGCTTGGTACCAGAAAACGGCTCACCACGCGGCGACGTTCTGGTGGAGGAGCGCCACCGACAGCGTGACCACCCACTGGAGCTGGCCTGGCACCATGAGCCGGGGCTGCTCGGCCCACAGCAGTCGCCCGGTGGCGCCGATCTTCAGCCACGGCAGCCCGGACCAGGCCGCGCCGACTTCGCCGTAGTACAGCTGGTCCCCCGCCTGCTCGGCCAGGCCCACCGGCACGGCCCACGCCAGCCCAGCCGCTTCGGTCAGGCTCAGCCCTCGCCACGGGCGCCATTCACCGCTGTGGGACAGCTCGAGCCGCTCGTACACGGCGCCGGTGAAGCGGTCGGCGAACGGGTACAGCCGCGCCGTTGCGTTGAGCGTGAGCGTCTGGTGAGGCACCGGCACCGACGCCGCCACCGACACGTTCCCTGCCGGCAGCAGCTCGAAGTACTCGCCGGGCTCACCAACGCCAGCGCCTTCGGGGACGAGTTCCCGCGTGACGGCGAGGCCGGCCGCTGCGGTCAGGCTCACCCGCCGCGACAGCTGCCGCGCCCACCCGCCGAGGAGCTGGCCGACGAGCTGCTCCTGCTGGGTCGAGAAGCGCGCGCCCGTCACCTGGAGGCGCACGCTGAGCTTGTCCAGCCGAGTCAGCTCGAAGGCCAGCTCCGACGAGAAGGTGGGCCCGTGCTGGAGCGGGAGCACCGCCGAAGGCTCGGTGCCACCCGACACCTGGTAGCCCAGCGACGACGACCAGCCGAGCCGCCGCGCGGGGCTCACGTCCAGCGACGCCAGCGTGGCGCTGCGCACGTACTTGGTGACGCCGATCGTCTGCACTTCACCCACGCCGCCTGGCATTCCCCCTTCGGGCTGGCGCAGCGAGCCGACGTCGAGATCACCCACCGACACCTCTTCGCCGACGGCGAGCGTGACGCGGCGCCACGCCTGGCTGAGCCCCACGCGGCCGCGGTGGAGCAGCAGCACCGGGCCGGCCAGCTGCGGCTCCCGCAGGAGGATCGACGGCGTGTACGACACGCCCAGCTGCGTCTTGTCCCAGCCCAGGCCCACGGTCCCACCCGGCAGCAGCTCGAGATCGAGCGTGGTCCCCGTGCCGCGGTCGCCGGGCAGCGGAGAGCGCACCCGCGTGTCTGCCCGCGCCGTCAGCTGTGACGCGAAGTCCGCCGCGGTCGCCGGAGCCGCGCCGAGCCCCACCACGGCCAGCGCCAGCCACACGGGGAGCAGACGACGGGGCGGCGCGGCGCGCATGGGTCACTCGACGACGACGGTGTCCTGCGCCTGGAGCGTGAAGCGCGCGGCCTTGCCTTCACCCCGTGAGAGCGCTTCCCAGGTGAAGCGAATGCGCTTGCCCGCAGGCTCCAGCGGCGTCTTGCGCAGCACGAAGATGCCGTCCTTGTGGGCGAAGTCGGTCAGGCCTCCAGCGGCGGCCAGGGCCTGCAGCACGCCAGCGCCGGCCTCGAGCGTCACCACGCCGGGCCGGGCGACCTCGCCGAGCACCGACACCAGGTTGGGCCGCGACTCTTCGACGAAGATCGTCACCACCGGCGTGTTGATGAAGTCCTTGAGCTTGCCCTCGAGCTCCCGAGCCAGCGCGGTGGGCGTCTTGCCCGCGGCCGCCACGTCGTTGACCAAGGGCAGCGTCACCACGCCGTCGGCCCGCACCTTCACCCGCGCGGACATGGCGTCTTGCTGAAAGACGCGCACCGAGATCGCGTCACCCACGCCGAGCACGTACTCCGTCGCGGCGGCTTGGGCGTACTCGTCCACCGCCACGAAGCTGCCCTTGGGCGTGTAGCAGCCCACCAGCAGCGCCACGGCCAGCCAGCCCCAGTTTCGAATCCCCATGAGGGCCTTCTAGCCACAACCGCGACCAAAAGACGCGCGCCGTGCTTCGCGTTCAGCTCGCGCCGCGGCCCGTGAGCACCACCGGGAACGTCTTGGCGATGAGCTCGAGGTCCTTCGTGAAGCTCCAGTTGTCGATGTACTGGAGGTCCATGTACATCCACTGTTCGAAGCTGATCTCGTTGCGGCCGCTGACCTGCCAGATGCAGGTGAGCCCGGGGCGCACCGACAGCCGGCGACGCTGCCATGCCTGGTACTTGGCCACTTCCTGAGGCACCGGCGGGCGCGGCCCCACCACCGTCATGTCGCCGCGGAGCACGTTGATGAGCTGCGGCAGCTCGTCCACCGAGAACTTGCGCAGGAAGCGGCCGATGCCGGTGATGCGCGGGTCGTTCTTCATCTTGAAGACCGGCCCGTCCATTTCGTTCTGCGCGGCGAGCTTGGCTTTGAGCTCTTCCGCGTTGGTCACCATGGTGCGGAACTTGAGCATGCTGAACGGGCGGCCGTGCAGGCCGACGCGCTGCTGCCGGAAGAGGATCGGCCCCTTGGACGTGAACTTCACCAGCAGCGCCACGACGATCAGCATGGGCGAGAGCACCAACAGCGCGAACCCGCTCGACAGAATGTCGAACGCCCGCTTCATCGCCATCTGCGTCGCCTTGGAGGTGACCGACTGGTAGTGCACGTAGCCGTCGAACACCGCGTGGCTCTCCAGCGGCCGGGCGCGCTCGAGCCGGAACATGGACGCCGGCATGGCGAAGGGCACGCCGAGCCGCTCGCAGACCTTCACGCAGGCCTGCATTTCTTCGCCGAAGGCCAGGTTGTTGTTGGCCAGGTACACCTCGCCGACGGGCACCGTCCGCAGCACCTGCTCGAGGTCCTTGGCCACGCCCAGCACCTTGCCGCGCACCGCCGCCGTCGCGTCTTCGCGGCCGAAGCGCACGAAGCCGACCACTTCGCGGCGGCCCCGCTCCGTCAGCAGCCGCGCCGTCGCTCGGCCCATGGCGCCCACGCCCACCACCAGCACGTCTTCGACCGGCCCCGCCTTGGGCGAGAGCTTGCGGAAGACGGTCCAGCGCATCAGCAGCGCGGACGGCCAGAACAGCAACAGGAACACGCCCACGTTGGGCAGCCCCGGCAGCTTGATGACGTGGCTCGACACCGCGAGCACGCTGCTGGCCGAGAAGACCAGAATCGACGTCATGGCCGCGTCGTCGAGCGGCGCGCGATCCGACGCCCAGGGGTCGTACTGCCGCAGCGCCAGCGCCACGAACAGCCACGTCACCACCCCAAAACACCCCACCGAGAACAGCGCCGGCGGCAGCGAGTCGCCGCTCACCAGCGAGGCCACCACCAGCGCCGCCACCATCAACAACAGGTCGATGAGGAGGCTGGCCCGGGCGATGGCGCCTGATGCGATGCGCCCGAACAGTGAATTCATGGGAGTTTTCTCGGATCCGAATCAGTGGAAGTTGTCAGCGAAACTGGAGCGGAGCTTAGCCGTCTGACGGGGTGCGCAGTCGACGATTTTTCTTCATGAATTCGACGGCTTCCGGGGGTTTGGCGCGATCTTGTCACTGTATTGACGCTTTGCGGCGATGGCGGATCGCGCCGTGCGCGCGGCTCAGCTACCGCAGGGTCGACGGCAGGTGGTGCAAGGGCAGCGTCTCCGGGTCGGTGATCTCCCGGTCTTCGGTCACGGCTTCGGCGTAGGACCAGGCCCCGACCTGGGTCGCGAGCCGGCCGATGGTGGCGACGGCGACGGACACGAAGAACGCCATTTGAATCGACTGGGTGCCCATGTCGCCGAAGGCCTGCAGCAGGTACGTCAAGAGAATGCCGAGGGACACGAGCAGCGCGGCGCGGTTGAGCGGCCGGTGGGAACGAGCGAGCGCGCGGGCACAGAAGAACGCGGCGATGCCGAGGTACAGCCACACGCCGGTCAGCCCGACGATGCCGCCGATCCACAAGAGCCACAGCACCGAGTTGTGGCCGACGCGCCCGTAGTTCGACTGCGCGAAGTCATTGGACGGGACGAACTCGCTGAACGCGTGGCCAAAGCCGCGGCCGAACAGCGGGTGCTGTTCCCAGTTCTTGAGCAGGTTGTAGTTCTCGATGTCGCGCTCGACGTTGGAGCTGTTCTCTTCGCTGGACTCCGCGGGCGCGACGATGGACCGGATCTTCGCCACCGGCTTGAACACCCCGCTCGACGAGTTCCACCCCGCCGCCATGTACAGGAGCAGCGCCGGCAGGCTGAACACGAAGGCGCGCGTGGCGAACCGCTTGACCTGGTGCCAGGGCGAGATCAGGTAGACGAAGATCAGGACGACGGCGATGTCGACGTAGGCGATCCGGCGGTCGTTCAGCCGCATTGCGTTGGCCGCGAAGGGCAGCAGGATCGCGGCGGCGCGCACGGACAGGGCTTTGGGGTACTCCCAGAGCAGCACGACCGCCGCCACCGTGGCGGTCACGAAGATCATCGTGTCGTTGTGGCCGGTGGTGTGCGCCGGCAGCTCGCCCATGGGCAGCGCGATTCGGTAGATGAAGTACGTGCCCAGCAGCGACTTGAGCACCGTGCCGATGAGGAGGATCCACAGCAGCGGCTTGAAGTCCTTGGGGAAGTCGAACGCGTGCATGGCCAGCGTCGCGGCGATCGGCATCATCAGCAGCACGCGGAACTGCCAGAGCGCGTCGCGGAAGTTCCCGCCTCCGAGCACGCCGGAGACGACCAAGACCCCCACCGACACCGCCGACAGGCCCACCGCGTACCGCAGCGGCTTGGGCGGCGCGCCGACGAACGGGTCGACGTCCTGGGGACGCAGGCTGGGACGAAACCAGCGCAAGAGCGAGAGCGCCGACAGGAACAGCAGCGACAGCTCGAAGCCGGTGAACCACGCCACGTTCTTGAAGAACAACTTCCCCACCGGGTACAGCGGCGACTGCCACAGGTTGAAGTACGGGCGATCCTGCGGATCGTCCAGCGTCACCGCGAGCAGCATCAGGCCCATGAGCGGGTACTTCAGCGGCAGCACCCAGACAGCGTAGAGGCCCGCCGCCACGAACCAGGGAAGCACGGCGAGCGCGGGGTTGCCCTTGGCCAGCCCCACGGTCACGCCCGTCACCGTCGCCAACAGCCCCACCGCGACGAGCGCCTGCCACTTGAGCGACTGCCGGTAGCCGATCCACCCGATGCGGGCGCTGCCCAGCACCGGAATCCCCAAGCCGTCGCGAACCTGGAAGCCGGCGCAGATCTCCCCGCCGAACAGCGCGACGGCCACCGCGCCGCCGAGCGCCGAGGTGAGCACCGCCAGCAGCAGGCAGACGAGCCGCGCGAGGGGGCCTCCGCCGAGGGGCTCCTTGGGTTGCACGGGTGGCTTGACGACCAGCGCCCGCAGCGGCGTGACCCGGCGAATGATCTCCGCCCCCAGGTGCTTCTCTTCGGCGCGCACGATCAGATCCGCGGCGCGCTGCTGGTCGCGAAACAGCTGATCGCGATCGGCGTCGATCGCCGCCCAGCGCCGGTCGTAGCGGGCGCGAGTCAGCTCGGCGTCCAGCCGCTCGAGGCGCGACTTCATCTCACCGCGCACGCCCGCCAACTGCTCGTCCAGTCCCTTGGCGGCGGCGTCCAGCGCGCGCCCTTCAGACGTCTCGCGCTGCTCCACCAGCGTACGAACGGCGGCGTGGGTGAGATCCACCGCGAGCTGCGGCGAACCCCACTTGACGGCGATGCGCACGTGGTGCCCGTCGACCTCGACCTCGAGCCGCTTCTCGAGCATGGCCACCAGGGCCGCGAGCTGATCGCGATCCGACAGCGGCGCGCGGAAGCGCTCCTGGAGCGAGTCCTTGAGCAGCAGCGGCCAGGCGCGGCCTTCTTTCCAGCGGTCGACCAGCGCCGTGTTCTTCACCAGCTTGGTCAGGTGCTCGTCGGCGTAGAGCAGCTCGATCAGCGGCTGCAGCACGTCCTTGGTGCTCGGCACGCTGGCGAAGGGGTTGGCCAGGCGGTGCACGATCGCCGGCTCGGCCACGTAGACGTCGGCCTGCACCCGCCACGTCTCGGGGAACGCCGTCGCCGCGACCTGCGCCACGAGCAGCGTGAGCGCCCCCGCCAGGAACGCCGTCCAGCGGTGGCGCAGCAGAGCGACGCGGAGGAACTGACGCATGGACGAGCGTGCGCTTCTACAGGCCGAGGCGGGGAAGCACGAAGCGAATCGCGAAGGCGTAGGTGAGGTTGAAGACCAGCACGGCGTACACCGCGCGGCGAATGCCACGCACCGGGTTGGGGTCCGACGCCGCCCGCAGCGGCAGCGCGATCAGCGCCAGCACCACGGACATGAGGATGAGTTTGCTCATGGCGTGGCGACGAGCAGCGTCGCAGACAGCGCGGGCATGCTGTAGCGAAACGCGTTCTGGCCCACGGCCAGAACGTCTGCCCCGGGGGCGATGCTGCTGGACACGCCGTCGAGCCGGTAGACCCTGAGCCGCGTGTAGCGCGTGGGGTGGTGCAGCACGATCGCCGCGTCGCGCGGCGAGGTCTCGCGGTTGATGACGACGATCACCGTGCGGCTCGGATCCGTCGACGACACCGACGCGTGGACCGAGCCGACCGCGACGTTGGACGAGGTGGACTCGATCGACACGTCGCCGAACTGCCCGCCAGCACCGTCATAGTTGCGGTACAGCTTGAACGCCGCGTCGGCGAAGAGCTCGTTGCCGTTGAGCTTCCAGTACGTCGCCAGGCCGACCTGCTGCCGGCCGAAGACGCCCAGCACGTCCGCCGTGGCCACGCCGCCGCTGATGTGATCGCCCGCGCCGTAGTTCCATTCGGTGAAGGCGAGCTCCGTGCCGGGCCAGTTCGCCTGGATCTGCTGCTTGAGCCGAGGGATCAACCGAATCGGCCCGCCCAGGTACTGCTGCACCCAGCTGGTCTCGTTGTACGTGGTGTCCCACAGGCTGCGCGGGGCCTGCACGCGGGCGGTGACCTGCGCCGCCGTGGTGCTGGTGCCGATGATCCGCGCGCCGCCGCCCTGCGCTTCCGGGTACCAGTGGAGATCGAGGTAGTCGACCAGCCGCGTGCCCTGCGTCATCGACGCCTGCCGCAGCCGCGACAGGAAGTAGTTGATGAAGTCGCCGTTGGCTGCCGCGTCCGACGCGTTCTGGAGGTTCACGAAGCCGTTGAAGCCGTACGACACGAAGCCGGTGACCTTCGCCGTGGGCCACGCGCGCTTGACCGCCTTGGCGTAGTCGGTGGTCCGCTGGAGGAGCTCCGCGTAGGTGACGGCCTGCGGGTGGATCTCGGCGTGCGTGTCCGACCAGAGGTCCGGCTCGTTATCGAGGCTGAAGATGATGGGGACGCCAGCGTCCTGTGCGCGCGCCCAGGCGACGAACTCGTCCTGGTAGACGGCGGTGTCGGTGGCGTTCGGCGTCAGAGACAGCGCAGTCGGCTTGGTGTGCTGGTTCTGCTTGAAGCGAGTCATCAGGTAGTTGCTGCCCGAGTTGCGCACGTCGCCGTTGCCCAGCTTGTCCGCCGCGACGTGGTCGACGATGGGGACCGTCAGGAGCGCAGCCGCGCCGATCGCGCGCGCCGCGGCGAGCTGGTCCGTCACCGCCGCGCCCGGCACGTTGCTCGTGCTCAGGTAGCCGTCGTTCTGAAAGAAGTAGTCACTGCCGGCGTTGGAGGCGTTGTTTTCCCAGTTGTACGCCGTCAGCCGGTTGCCCCCCATGCGCAGGCTGCCGTAGCGGTTCTGCGTCGGGCTGAGCGGCTGGTTCGTGCCGTAGATGAGCGGGGAGATAGGGTAACGCGGACCGTTGGTGCGCACGGTGAACACGACTGCCGCGGTCCCGGCGTCGCCTGGGGGCAGCGGTGCGTCGAGGCTCAGCGCGCCGCCAGTGCCGCCGGCGCCAGCTGAGCCGCCCGTGCCAGCTGACCCGCCCGTGCCTGCTGAGCCGCCCGTGCCTGCTGAGCCGCCCGTGCCGGCTGACCCGCCCGTGCCTGCTGAGCCGCCTGTTCCTGCTGAGCCACCCGTGCCTGAGGAGCCACCCGTGCCTGCGGAGCCACCCGTGCCTGCCGAGCCACCCGTCCCTGCCGAGCCACCCGTCCCTGCCGAACCACCCGTGCCTGCCGAGCCACCCGTGCCTGCCGAGCCACCCGTGCCTGCCGAGCCACCCGTCCCTGCCGAGCCACCCGTGCCTGCCGAGCCGCCCGTGCCTGCCGAGCCACCCGTGCCTGCCGAGCCACCCGTGCCTGCCGAGCCGCCCGTG
>JALHOS010000078.1 GCA_022842905.1 Myxococcaceae bacterium
CGCCACCGCCGGCTGCACCACCATCGCCGGCTGCACCACCACCGCCTGCGGCACCGCCAGCACCGCCAGCACCGGCGCCGCCGTCGATGTCGCCTCCGACGCCACCCGCCCCCGCGGCGCCACCCGCGCCAGCCTCACCGCCGACACCGGCTGTCCCGCCCGCACCTCCACCACCGGTGTTCGCCCCGGCGCCACCCGCGCCACCGTCCGTCTCCACCGGCGGCGTTTCACAGCTTGCGAGCAGCGTGAGGAAAGCGCCAAGCAAGACGACGACGCGGACAGGACGCATGAGGGCTCCGAGGCAAGAGGGGCGGCGGCAGGGTAGCAGAAAGGCCCGTGGTCCCTTCGGCTCGCGCTGACGTAGCGTGCGCCGCCGTGAGAGACGGACGTGCCTTAAGCGCGCTCAAGTGGGTGGCCCGCGCCGTGATGACGGTGGAGCTCCGACTCCGGCGAAGCCTGAGTGGCCCGTCAGCCCAGCGGTATCGGCTCAGCGGTACGTGCAACGGCTGCGGCCGGTGTTGTGAAGCGCCGAGCATCGCCGTGGGGTTCTGGACGTGGCGCCTGGGAATCCTGCGCGCGCCCTTCTTGTGGTGGCAGCGCGTCGTCAACGGGTTCGAGTTCCTCCGCACCGAGCTCGGCTCGCGGGTGGTCGTGTTTCGGTGCACGCACTACGAGCCGACGACGAAGCGCTGCGACTCGTACGAGAGCCGCCCCTTGTTGTGTCGCGACTACCCGCTGGAGCACACGTTCGACGCGATGCCGCAGCTCTTCGACGAGTGCAGCCTGCGCATGGTCGACAAGCGCGCGGCGGTGCTGCTGCGCTCGCTCGAAGCGCAGGGCCTGCCACCGGAGCGGCTCGCCGAGCTCAAGCGCAAGCTGTTCCTCGTCGAAGCCGAGGACGCCGCGCCTTCCAACGCGCCGTGACGAGCGTCAACGGAAGCGCCCGTGCGTTCGCCGAAGGGAGCACGGTAGGGTGGCCGCGCCATGGCCGTTCCACGCCAGACGCGTCGGCAGATCGAACGGCTCAAGGCCCTGCTGCCGAGCGCCCCTTCGGCTGACGGGCTGGCGTTCCGCGCGGGCCGAGTGCACGAAGAGATCGCCCAGCTGTACCGCGACGCGGGCGAGTACGGCGAGGCGGCTGATTGGCTCGTCCAGGGGGCCACGTTCGCGTTCAGCTGCCGCGACTTCGTCGGCGCGCTCCAGCTGGTGAAGGCAGCGCTCGAGCTGGAACCCGGCCGTCCTGACGCGGTGGCGCTGCAGGTGACGGCCTGGAAGCTCATCGACCTGAAGAACCGGCCGAGCCAGTTCTGAAGCGGCTCGCCAGCCAGCACCACCGAACGCCCACCGGCTGCGCTAAGGCATGGCCTCCATGCACTGCCTGCTCTTGGCCGCGGCCCTCCTCACCCGGCTGCCCAGCCCCACGACGGACCGCGCCGAGGCGCTCGCGAAGGAAGCGCTGAGCAAAGGCCACGACGTGCGGGCCGCCGCGCCGCTCATTCGCCTCCACGGCCTGCTCGACGACGTCGACGACCTCAACCTGTTGGCCGAGCCCTACGCGGCGCTCATGTACCGCCAGAACACCGACGCGCACGTTCGCACGCTGGCCCGCCTCTTCTACGCCGACGTCGAGCGCGCGCGGGGCCGCAGCGTGAAGGGGCGCGAGCACATCGACGCGCTCGACTTCGTCCAAGACTGGTGGGTCGTCGGCGGCTTCGACAACGAAGGCAAAGCCGGCTGCGACACCGACTTCGGGCCGGAGGCCGCGCTCGACCTCAAGTCCACCTACCCCGCCAAGAGCAAAGACGTGTCCTGGCGCCGGCTGCCGGCCCAGTCGTGGGACGGCTTCAACGACCTGTCCACCCTCGTGCGGCCCAGCTCCGGCGTCGTCGCCTACGCGGCCACGGTGCTGCAAGCCGACGTCGAGACGAAGGCCAACCTGTCCCTGGGCACGTCCGGCGGCGCGCGCGTCTTCGTCAACGGCGTGCGGGTGCTCGCCAGCGACGTCTACAACCTGCCGCGCGAAGGCCAGAAGAAGCTGCGCGTCACCCTGCGCAAGGGCAACAACCGCGTGCTGGTGAAGGTGTGTCACGAGCGCGGGCCCCTGGGCTTCTTCTTTCGCGCGAGCCGCGCCGAGGGCGCCAAGGGCACCATCAAGCCCGTCGCACCGGACGTCATGCCTCCGCTCGACAAGGGCCCGCAGCCGCAGCCGCAGAGCCTGCCCACGCTCACCGAAGCGCTCGCGGCGAAGCTCAAGGCGTCACCGAAGGACGCCGCCCTCCGCGCGGACCTGGCGACGGTGCTGTCCTGGAGCCACGCCACCGGTGAAGCCGAGCGGATCCCCGCGCTCGAGGCCGCCAAGGCCGCAGACGACGCGCCGGACGACGTCGAGGTGCAGCTCACCGCCGCGCTGCTCGTCGACGACGCCAACGAGCGCCGCCGCTTCCTCACCCGCGCGCTGACGAAGGACCCCGCGCACCCGTACGCGCGGCTCCTCTTCGCCCAGTACGAGCTGGCCAAGGACCACCACGCCGCGGCGCTCACGCTCGCCGAGCGCCTCGTCGCCGACTTCCCGCAGTTCGGCCAAGCCCGGCTCCTCCACGCGAGGGCCCTCGACGCGCTGGGAGAGCGCACGGCGTCGCTGCTGTCGGCCGAAGCGTCGTTCCGCGCGCTGCCGCTGCTCCCGCCCATCGCGCGCGAAGCCGTCGCCGCGGCCCGCCGTTTGGAGCACCACGCCGAGGCCATTGCCCGGGCGCGCGCCGTCGTCGCCCTGCGCTTCGACGACACCAACAGCCGCCGCGGCCTGGCCAACCACCTGGTGGACGTGGGCCAGCTCGAGGACGGGCTCGAGCAATACAAGAAGGTGCTGCAGCTCGATCCGCTCGACGTGGGCACGCAGCTGAAGCTCGGCGAGCTCCTCGCGGCCAACGGGCGCACCGACGAAGCGAAGGCGGCCTTCGAGCGCGCGCAGCAGCTCGCGCCCGAGGAGCCCGACGTCGCCGAGCGCTACGGCCGGGCGCTGCTCCACATGGGCCAGCGTGACGAGGCGCTGCGCGCGCTGACGCAGGCGCTGGTGCTGCGCCCGCAGAACCCGTCGCTGCGAGACGCGCTGCGCACCCTGCGTGGCGAAGAGCCGTCGTCGGCGACGCCGCACGCGCTGGCCGCCGCGCCCCTCATCGACGCGGCCGCGGAGCTCAAGGGGGAAGACGCGGTGTACCTGGCCGACGTCACCGCCGTGCGCGTGCAGGCCAGCGGGCTGTCGTCACGCTTCAGCCAGCTGGTGGTGAAGGTGCTGACGGACCGCGGCGTCGAGGCGTTCCGCCAGCTCCCCATCACCTACTCCCCCGACCGCCAGGAGGTCCGAATCCTCAAGGCGCGGCTGACCAAACCAGACAAGTCCGTCGTCGAGTCTTTCGGGGACAACGAGCAGGCCATGAACGAGCCCTGGACGGGCATGTATTACGACGCGCGGGCGCGGGTGTTGTCTTTCCCGGCGCTGGCTCCCGGAGACGTGCTCGAGGTGCAGTGGCGCGTGGAGGACACGGCCAGCGACAACCTGCTGTCTGACTACTGGGGCGACGTCGACCTGGTGCAAGGACACCTGCCGAAGCGGCGCTACCGCTACGTCGTCGACATGCCGAAGGGACGGCCGCTGTACTGGAACAAGGCCACGCTGCCCGCCTGGGTGGCGGCGACGAGCGAGGCGCAGGGTGAGCGTGTGCTGTACCGCTTCCAGGCGGACGACGTGGCCAAGGTGGTGCCCGAGCCGAACATGCCCGGCTGGGCCGAGGTGGCCACGCCGCTGCACGTGTCGACGTACGCCAAGTGGGACGACGTGGGGCGGTACTACTGGGGCCTGGTGCGCGAGCAGCTCGTGCCCAACGACGAGCTGCGCAAGACGGTGGAGCAGGTGCTCCAAGGCGTGGACCGGAAGGACACCGCGAAGGTGGTCGCCGCCGTCTACGGCTTCGTGGTGACGAACACGCGCTACGTGGCGCTGGAGTTCGGCATTCACGGGTACAAGCCGTACCGCGTGGCGCAGGTGCTCAGCCGGCGCTTCGGGGACTGCAAGGACAAGGCGAGCCTCATCGTCGCGATGCTGAAGCTGGCCGGCGTCGACGCGCGGCTGGTGCTGCTGCGCATGCGGCACTTGGGGCAGCTCGCGCCGGAGCCCGCGAGCTTGTCGGCCTTCAACCACGCCATCGCCTACGTGCCGGCGCTGGGGCTGTACTTGGACGGCACCGCCGAGTTCCACGGGAGCAAGGAGCTTCCGCCCGCGGACCGGCTGGCGAACGTGGTGGTGGTGGAGCCCGACGGGAAGTCGGACTTCGCGACGACTCCGGAAGCGCAGCCTTCGGACAACACGTCGACGCTGGTGATGGACGTGAAGCTGGCCGCGGACGGCTCGGCGAAGGCGAAGGGCTCGCTCAGCGCGACGGGGCAAGCCGCGCCGGACATGCGTCGCGCGTACCAGACGCCCGCCACGCGCACGGCGACGTTCGAACAGCAGTGGGCGCAGTCCTTCCCCGGGCTGTCGGCGGAGCAGCTGACGATGACGGACGTGAAGCAGCTCGAAGGCCCGGCGACGCTGTCGTTCGAGGTGTCTCTGCCGCGCTACGCGGAGGTCACGCCGGCGGGGCTGCGGCTGTTCCCGTTCGGCTCGGCCCGGGCGTTCCTGCAAGGCCTGGCGCCGCTGACGGAGCGGCGGCACCCGGTGCAGCTGGGTGGCGTGTGGCGCAACGAGTTCCGCTTCACGTACACGCCGCCGCCGGGGTTCGCGGTGGCTGAGCTGCCCGCGGCCGCGGAGGAGCGGTCGGCCTTCGGCGTCTTCACGCTGTCCGCGAGCAAGCGTGAGGACGGCGGGCTGGTGGTGAGCGGAGTGCTGGAGCTTTCGAAGGCCCGCGTGGAGACGGCGGAGTACGCGCAGTTCCGGGAGTGGCTGGCGAAGGTGGATCAGCTGTTCGGCCGGCGGCTGGTGCTGGCGCGGCAGGGCGGGCAGTCGGCGGGGTGGTTGAAGGCGGGTTCGCCACGGCACGCGTTGGAGTGAGGCGCGAGAGCGACTCGGAGGCGCTCCTCGCCACGAGCGCGAGTGGCTCGGCGCTGGTCGAAGGAGCGCGGAACGAAGGTGATTCCTTGGCGCTAACGCTGACTGGCCGAGTGCAGCACCGGGGCTGACACGTCGGCGTGCGCCCTGCGTCCGCGGCGCTGACGGCAATCGAACGCCGCACCCACCGTTCGAATCAGCGCTAAGCCGCGCTCCCCATGACCGACCGCGTCGCCGCCTTCTTCGCCGAGAAGACTCCCCGCCGCGCGCTGGCGTTGAGCCTGTTCGCGCTCCTGCTGTTCACGTTCCGGCACTTGGGGTTGTTGCTCGTCTTCTTCGTCACGTTCGAGCGCGCGCTCTTCTTCTCCGCGGGCGCGCTGAGCCGTCGCTTCAAGGTGGGCCGGCTGCCCTCACTGTTGGTGGTGCTGGCGCTCGCCGGCGTCGTGCTGGGGCTGAGCGCCCTGTTCAGCGCCGGAGGGCTGCAGGCCGCCGCGCTCGACGCGCGCCAGTCGCTGCCGGAGCGCGTGGCCCAAGTGCGCAGCCACCCGTGGTTCGTGGCGCTTCAAGAACACCTCCCCGACACCGACGAGCTGGCCAAGTCCGCCGAGCACTACGCGGCCGACGTCGCCAAGTCCGCCGCGGCGCTGGGTCGGGCGCTGCTGCAGGCGCTCATCGGACTGGTGCTCGCGATCGTGTTCTTCTTGGACGAAGCGCGGATCAAGGCGTTCCGGCAGACGCTCTTGCCCACCTCGCTCGTCGGCACGCTGGCGCGCTGGGGTGAGCACGTGGCGGAGGCGGTGAGCCTCACGGTGCAGCTCCAGCTCATCGTCGCGGGCGTCAACGCGGTGCTCACGCTGCCGGTATTGCTGCTCATCGGCGTGCCGAAGCCGGGGACGCTGATGGTGCTCATCTTCGTGTCCGGGCTCATCCCGGTGGTGGGGAATTTGATCTCCGGCGCAGTGCTGGTGGTGCTCGCGTACCAGGTCAAGGGGTGGCTGGGCGTAGGGCTGTTCGTCGTGCTGACGTTCCTGCTGCACAAGGTGGAGTCGTACTATTTGAACCCGCGGTTGACGGCGCGGCACGTGGCGCTGCCGGGCTTCGTGCTCATTCTGTCGTTGATTGCGTGTGAGCACTTGTTTGGGTTTGTAGGGTTGTTCTTGTCTTTCCCGCTGCTGTTCGTGGGCGGGAAGTTGGTGGCCGAGTTCAGAGCCGAGGACGCGCCGCAGGAGGTGTCGCCGGCGATTGCTGATGCGGCCGTGGCGACGACCGCGGCCGCTGGGGTGTAGCGCTTCGCTCATGCGGAGCTGGACCGGCTCTTCCGCCTCATCACCGAGTGCGACCGGCTCGGCGGGATGCTACTCACCCGAGCCATGCCGACCCGGCGGTCTCGAGGCTTCGCAAACATGACGTCCCGCAGCTCTGGGACCGCCACGCTCCTCTGGGCACTGCTCGCGCCTGCAGTGGTCGCTTGCTCGTCTCCGAGGCCTCTGGCCTGTACAGACGACTCCCAGTGCTCTGCGCAAGAGACCTGTCGCGCTGGAGCCTGTGAAGTCAGCACTGGCGGTCAAGGTGGAGCGGCTGGCGGAGACGGCGGTTCGATCGGCAGCGGCGGCACAGGCGGAGGCACGGCCGATGCGGGCCTCGACGCTGGCGGAGTCGACGCCGGTCGTGACGACGCAGGAGCCGATGGAGGTGCCGGCGATGCGGGCACAGCCGACGCCGGCACGCAGGATGCGGGTCACGATGCTGGACTCCCCGACTCGGGGCTCGATGCCGGCACACCGGACTCGGGCAGTCTCGATGCGGGGCCTGACTCTGGAACCCTCGACGCGGGGCCCGACGCCGGGACGACGGACGCGGGCATCGATGGGGGTCTCGTCGACGCCGGCGCCTGTGGCGATGGCGTCTTGAAGCTCGACGCCGGCGAGGAGTGCGATGACGGGAATCTCCTCCCTGGAGACCAGTGCGATCCAATGTGCCAGCACCCACCCCTGGAGGATGTGTTCACGCTCAACCAGGTCGTCCCCGGGGTGCTCTTCGATCTCGCCGAGTACTGCGATGGGATGACCACACGGCACGCGGTCGTACAGATGAGCGACGCCGTCGACAACAGCGTGCGCTTCAGGTGCGGCGATGTCACGGGTACCGCCGTTGCGAACTACGGACAGGAATACTGTGAGTACGCGGCGGTGCAAGGCGGGGTGCGAGTGACGCGCGCCGCGCAGCTCGACGGTGGACGGGTCTCGTGTCTTTTCACTTCGGTCTTCAACGACACCCCGGGCCTCGATGTGCTGCACCGGCAGGCGCTCTCGTTGGCCGGCAACCTCGACGCGTCCGTCACCGACACTTCGCTCGTTCGCCTGCAGCGCCCAGTCAACTCACGAGGAGCGGCCAACGCGTTGATTGCCGATTGCTCCAACCTCTCCGGCGACACCAACGAAGCCCGCCAAGTCAGCTGCTACGAGGCCTACAAGGCTGCGCGAGCAGGCGGCAACATGGCCGCAGCGAATCAACTGCGCAATCTGTGTCGGGGCCAGAGCCTGCTGGACAGTGCGGTCTTCGCGCAGGCCCAGGCCTTGGGCGCGGTGATTCCCGTCGAGGGAGACCCCGGGTACCACAAGCACCGCGAGCTTCGAGGCTGCGTCGCGACTCAGCGAGCCGGCGGGAGGTTCTTCTCCAATGCGGACACGACCCTGTGCGGCAGGGTCTTCCGCGCGCGCAGTGAGTGCCAGTGCTCGTTCGTCCCGGTGCCTTCGACGGTCGTCGGTTTTGAGTTCACGACGTGGCTGACTGTGGAGAACGCGACCGTGCCTCCGGAGTGTCGGCCGGCACTGGTCAACGGGCAGAACTCGAAGCACTTGATGATCTGCGACGTGCCCGCGCGGGAGCTACCCCAAGTTCAGGCGAGCGCGCGGTATCGAGACGATTTGACCGGGTTCTGCAACGACCGCTTCGGGAAGAACCTGGGCCTGCTCGTGCCGCTGAACGCACTCAAGACCGGCTGCAGCACGACGACGACTTTCTGTGGCGCGTTCTTCGACTGACTCCACCTCCACCAACCCCTCACACCAACCGCACCGGCTCACCAACCTCCGGCCGCGCCAACGCCGACAGCTGCTCCGCCGACAGCTCCTTCTTCAGCGCCGCCACCATCGCCGCGCTGCCGGCATAGTCGTGGTGCTCCGCGTTGAGCAGCCGCGCAATCACGCTCCGGTCGATGTTCGGCAGGTTGTACCGGGTCAGGAACGCCCGGAAGATCTCCTCGTCCCGCCACCCCTCATCCACATCGAGCGACTGCGCGAAGCCGATGACGCCGGCCAGCTTGCGGTCGACGGGGTCCAGCTTCTGCTCGCCACTGCGCTGCAGCCAGCGGTTGAGCTCGTACACGCAGGTGGCGCGCAGGGCTTCCTCGCTCATGTGCGAGCACCGCGCGTTCACGCTCAGGTGCCACTCGTCCTGGCCGCTCTTCCCCTTCACCTTGGTGAAGCGCACCACGTCCGTCTCGCCCAGCGTCGGCTCGAACCAGCCCGCCGCCACCACCTTCGAGTGCTTGTTGACGAGCTTCAGAATGCCGCTGAACTCGCTGACCGTGTTGAGCACCTGCGCGGCGATGTTCACCTTCGTGCCGTCGAGCAGCGACGCGTGGCGGTCCTGCTTGACGGGGGTGAACTCCCGCTGCGTATCCACCGGCACGCTGAACGTCGACACGCTGAAGTGTTTGTCCAGGTAGTCGGCCTGGCCGTCGTTGTCCCGGTCGAGCACGCGCTCGCGCACCAGCGTGCTGGCCGGCGTGACGAAGTTGTTCCGGTCCCACTCGCCGTCGACGCGGTCGAGGAACGGGGTGATCTCAGTCCACGGCGCGCGTTTGGAGATGAGCTCCGCCAGGCCGTCCAGGTCCGTGTCGACGCTGCTGCTGCCGTACGTCGTCGTGTACTGCAGGTTGGGGTAGCGCTCCTTCATGGCGTCGATCTGCGACTTGCCCACGCACAGGTTGCTCAGGAACAGCTTCCCGTCTCCGCCGTCGGCCACCTCCGGCCCGCGGCGAATGGAGCCCACCTGATTGCGGCCCCAGCTCGCGTGGCCGTCGTACCCGAGGATGTGCACGGTCGGGTCGTTCAGCTTCTCGAGCAGGTTGGTCCCGCCCAGCCGCACGCGCACCTCGAACTTCGTCGTGCCGTGCTTGTCGTCCGCGAAGCTCTTGGTGAAGACCCCGCTGCCCGCGCTCGCCTCCGTCCAGCCGTCGTTCGCCAGCCGGCGCTTGAACCCGTCGATGAACTCGCTGCCCACCTGCCAGTCGAGCTTCACCGTGTCGTTGCCGTCCTTGAACCACTTCTCGTACGGCGGGCTGACGGGCGCGACCGTCGCCATGAGCCGGTCCGCCACCCCCTTCACGCTCGCGTCGCTCGTCGCCGCGCTGTTCGACAGGTGAAAGGCCAGGCTCTCGGCCAGGCGCTTGTCGCCGCAGCCCTGCACCAGCGCGTCGTACGCCGTGAGCAGCTGGGCGCGCAGCGCCGCCTCGGGGCTCGCCTCCAGCAAGTGCAGCAGCACCGTCCCCGCCGACGCCTTCGCCTGCAGCGCCTGGCGCGCATCCAACCCCTGGACCGTCCCGGCCAGCGGCGCGGCGAGCTGCGCGAAGATCTGCTCTCGGCTCCGCAGCGGCAACGCAGCGAACACGTTCTGCCCCACGCGCGCGTCGTCCACGACCTCCGCCGCCCGGAACAGCGCTTCACCTCGCTCGGCGCCGTGCGTCGCGGGCTTGCCGTCGGGCTCGAGCGCGAAGCTGCCGTCGGCCGCGAGGAACACCGGCCGAAGCGCCGCGCTCTGCGTCAGCGGCTGCGCAGCCGGCGACGTGCCCGAAGGAGCCTTCGGCGCGACCGTGCCCACCACCGACTCCAGCAGCGCCTTCGCGTCCGCCGCGAAGACGTCGCCGTGCACCCGGAGCGCGGAGCGGAGCTGGAGCTTCTCGTACGCCGTCACCTTCCCGTCGCCCTGCGCTTTCGTCAGCAGCCCCTGGACTTCGTCACGGGTGACCAGGCGATCGGCAGCGGCGGTCTCTGCGAGGCGTCGGAGGCTGGGCATGCCGAAGAGACACACGCCCTGCCGAAACGTCGCACACGCCATCCGGCTGACCCAACCCCCGAAAATATCGGCGCGGCGCAGCGCGTCAACGCAGCCCGACGAACAGGGTCTGCACGTCGTCGTCCTCGTCCAGCTCGGCGAGGAACGCATCGACCTCGGCGCGTGCAGCCTCGGGCACGGACACCGGGTTCTTCGCCTTCCACACCAGCGCGGCGGACTCGACCGTCCACCCCGCGGCCTCGAGCGCGCGGCGCACGGCGTCGAGGTCCGTGGGTGACGTATAGAAATGAGTCACGCCGCCCTCGCCCGCTTCGACGTCCTGCGCGCCGGCTTCGATGGCGGCGGCCTCCGCGTCCGCGCCCGCGGGCCCGACCGCGTCGATCGCGCCGAGCCGGTCGAAGTCCCACGACACCGCGCCGGCGGCGGCGAGCTGCCCCAGTCGAAAGTGGCCGCGCACGTTGCTGGCGGTGCGCATGCGGTTGTCGGTGAGGCACTCGACGATGACGGGGACGCGGTGTGGGCCGAAGCCTTCGTAGGTGACCAACTCGTACGTGACTTGCTCGTCGAGCAGCCCGGCGCCCTTCTTGATGACACGCTCGAGCGTGTCCTTCGTCATGTTCACCTTCTTCGCGTACTCGACGGCGAGGCGAAGCCGCGGGTTCGTCGAAGGGTCCGCGCCGGCTTTGGCTGCCATGAGCACTTCCTTGGCGGCCTTGCTCAAGAGCTTGGCCTTGGCCTTGGAGTTGGCTTCACGACCTCGCTGTTTCCACTGCGCGCCCATGCCCTGGCCTCCTGTGCCCTCGTCGGAGCGTGGGGCGGATAGCACGGAGTGCTCCACGCCGTGAGGCGGCGGAGGTCGAGACCGACGAGGCCCTCCGCGCCCACCTACGGCTGCAGGGCGCCGACCACGACGGCGTGCGCGGCGTTCGCGCTGACGTGCAGCTGGCCGGCGGCGGCGCCGCTGGGCCAGACGACGCTCCACGGCCCGCTCCAGGTCGGACCGTAGTGACCGTCGGGGCTGCGGTTGTGCTGGCGCTGGTGCAGCGCCGACAGCCGCGCCTGGGTGCGCGCCGCGTCCAGCGGCATGCCCGGCAGCGGGAGCACTTCGCTGAACCAGTCCCACAGCAGGAACGCGTCGGCCCACGCGTCGCGATCGTGCACGAGGTGGCCGAGGCTGCGGTGACGGTACGTGTCGGTGATGCCCCAGGCCAGGCGCCGCGCCTCGTCCAGCTGCGCCGGGTTGCCGCTGAGCTGGTGCAGGCGCACTTGGAGCAGGTTCAGGCCGACGAGCGCGCCGAAGTAGTACTCGCCAGTACCGCTGAAGAGGTCCGTGCCTTCGACGGGGGCCGGCCGCCCGTCTGCGTCGAGGCGACCCGGGAAGCCGCTGATGGCGCCGTAGCTCGCGCTCGTCTGGTCCTGCGACACGTCCGAGAGGAACAGCACCCGTTCGCCGCCGTCCGCCGCCTGCCACGCATGACGGAAGCGCTGCGCCGCGCCCCCGACGGGCGTGAAGCGATACGTGGTCAACCAGTCGGAGACGCCCACGGCCCACGCCCGCAGCTGCGCCGCGTCGGGCGCGGCGGGGGCTCGCTCGGCGGCCTCGAGGGCGGCGAGGGCCATCCACACTTGGATGATGGACTTGGCCGAGTCTCGCTGGCCGGGGTTGAAGCGCCAGTCGTTGTAGAAGACGCCGCCCGCATCCACGTCGAGCCAGCGCCCGAAGCCGCAGTGCAGCGCCTCCTTCGCGTAGCGCAGCGCCTCGGCGTCGCCCGTCAGCTCGTGTACCCACAGCAGGTAGAGCGCGGTGCAGCCGGTGTCGTCGCTGGCCCAGTTGGCGAAGACGGTGGGGCCCAGGCCGCAGGTCGTCAGCGCCCCCGCGTCGGAAGCCGGAGCGAAGGTGGCTTTGAAGTGGCGCCAGTCTGCTTCGAAGCGGCGCAGGTACTCCGCGTCCCCCGTGCCGAGCCACAGCGTGCGGAGCACGGCGGCCACTTGGTACCGCTCCCAGGGCGCGCCGCGCCGCTGGTACCACGGCGCATGGGGCGCGGTGTTCGGGACGCTCCACGCGTCGCCCCCGTCGGCCCACCGCACCGTGACGAAGGGCGCGAAGGCGCTCAGCTCGAGCGCGTTGCCCGACGGCCGCTGCTCATCAGCGCCAGGCAGCAAGGAGTGGTTTTCGAACCACAGCGCGTCGGCGGCCTGCGGCGCGTTTCCAGTTCGGTACAGCACGAGGTTTCCGTGAGGTTGCAGCCACAGCAAGCACCCGTCCGGGGCGCAGCCGGCGCCCGCATCCAGCGGCAGCGCGGACCAGACGACCGGCGCTTGGCGTCCAGCCCCGCGGCGCAGCAGGAGGTTGCCGTCGGCGGTGACCTCCAGCGCCGTCAAGCCCGAGGCGAGCCGCTGCCCGCTCCGGAGCCGCACCTCGGTGAACTGCTGATCCGCGTAGCCGTCGAACGTCGGGCGGATGTGGCCCGCGTCCACGCTCCCCACCCAGCCGTAGCCGAGCAGGTCGGCGCCCGTCGCGATCGCCAGGGCTCGTAAGGAAGGGCGGCCCGCGTCGGTGGGGCCTGCGTCGGTGGGGCCTGCGTCGGTGGGGCCTGCGTCGGTGGGGCCTGCGTCGGTGGAACCCGCGTCGGTGGGGCCGGCGTCGATGGGACCCGCGTCGGTGAGGCCCGCGTCGGTGAGGCCGGCGTCAGTGGCGCGTCCGGCGTCTGGTTGCCCGAGAGGCGGCGGTGGGCACGCGAGGAGCACAAGGACGGACAGCGAGCCGACGAGCTGCTTCATGAGGATCCTTTCTGGCACCAGCCGCGCGGCGCCGCCAGGCCGCGAGGCCGCGACGCGCTGCCTCCTGCCGTCCGCGGACACGGCCGCGCTGAAGACGATCGCATGGCGACCAGGGCCGGTACGCAGCGAAAGACCCGAGCGCTCCTTCCGTGAGCGGGTGGACGGTCGCTGCGACCGTGGCTGGGTGAAGACTCCAGGCGCCGCGGTGAGCCACTGCGGAGCAGCCGCGCGTGGTGCAGGACGGCCTCCACGCCTGACCGGTTGCTGACGCGGACGCCGACGTGCGCGCTCTGCGCTCGAGGCTTTGGAACCACCTGAAACCCCGGCCCGTTCTCCGCGCAGTCTCGAGCCTCGAGAGCAGCACGCCACGCCGACGCGGGCCACTCGGCGGTTGTTCAGCGCCGGGGTGGCGGGGGTTTGAGCAGAAGCAACCCCGCGGGGCCGGCAGCCGGCTGACGACAATGAACTCGTCAGCCACCCTCACTCGAAGGAACGCACCCATGACCACCATCGCCCCCCGCAGCGCCGTCGCCGTTCGCTCCACCCCCTCCCTGCCCGCCGCTGTCGCGCCGGCGAAGCCCGGCTACACCCGCATCGCGTCCGGCGCCCCCGCGACGCTGACGGCGCCGAAGAGCAGCAAGCACCAGAGCGCGCTGCGGCTGTCGGTGCGCTTCCCGGAAGGCCGTGAGTCCTACAGCGGCATGGTCCGCGTGGAGATCGACGGGAAGTACGCCGGCGGGTACGCCACCTTCCCGCCCGGCCAGCCGGGAACGGAGCGGGGCTTCGTCGCGATCCTGCTCGACTCGAAGGACCCCGCGCGGGCGGCCGAAATCCAGAAGAAGCTCGCGGCAGGCACGCTCAAGGTGAAGGTCAGCACGAACATGCCGGGCGTCGACATTCGGTTCCGGCCGTTCGACTGACGACGCGCGTCGCGCAGAGCAGCGCCGCTGACAGAGGCATGGGCCCGTGGCATGTCTTCGGGCGCCATGACCCCCTCTCGAGACGAAGTGCTCGGCGCGGCCGCCGACGGCCGAGCGACGTTGGACGAAGCCGGCCTGCTCCTGGGCCTCTCGCCAGCGGAAGTGCAGCGCGCCGTCGAGGTGCTCGCTCGCCTGCAGGCGGCGCGGCGGCGGCGGCGCCTGAGAGCGGCGGGGGCGTTGACCTTGGTGCTGACGGTCGGCGCCCTCGGCCGTGCGTGGGCGCAGTCGTCTTGTCCACAGACACTGCCCTTCCCGTTGCTGACGTTCTGCGTCGACACCCCGGCGCGCGCGGACCAGGTGAACGCCAACTTCGGCGCGCTGGCGCAGGCGCTCACCAGCAAGCTCGGCCCGCTGGACGGCGGCGCGTGGGCCTTCGCGGGGACGAGCCTGAACGTGACGGGCGCGGCGACCGTCGGCAGCGCGCTGTCGGCGGCGTCAGTGACGGCGGCGTCGGTGACGGCGAGCGGCACCGCGACGGTCGGCGGCAACGCCACGGTCGGCGGCAGCCTGTCGGTGACGGGCCCGCTTCAGTCCGGGTGCCCCACCGCCTTCCCCGTGGGCGGCGGGAACGTGAACATGGTGGACTTGGGGGCGACCTGCATCATGCGCGAGCACAACGCCGACACCGCGCGCAACGTGAAGAGCTGGACGGCGACCAACGAGTACTGCGTGCAGAAGGGGCTGCGGCTGTGTCACCCCGCGGAGGTCTCCGCCGCGGTGCGGCTGGGGCTGATTCGCACGTACCTCTGGTCTGAAGGTGACTACTGGGCGTGGGTGGACCAAACCGCGTCGGACTCCAACGCCGCGGGCTTCGGCGGGTGCCACGTCAACCTCAACACCAACCAGCCTGGGTTCCAGCCCGGAGACATCAACTGCGCCATCGACGCGTACGCGACGAACGGCAGCATCGCCGGGCTGTGCTGCCTGTGAGTGGGACGTCGAGTGGCTGAAGGCGCCGAGGTGATTGCGGCCGTGCGGGGTGGGTCCTTCGACAGTCCCGCAAAGTTCAGTCCGTACTGGCCGCCACCAAAGAGGGCGTTCGGAGCCCGCGTCAGCGGAGGCTCTCGAGCGCCTCGACGAACGCCATGAAACTGCGGGATGAGTTCCGCACCGGGACCATGTGGAGGGCCACGTCCTGTGCCAACGCGATCTTCGACAGCCCAGCCTCGAAGTAGCCGGCCCGCTGAAGCACGCGCTCCAGCGACTCCCACGTGCCACCCTTGATGGCGTCGGGGTCTCGGAACCCTCTCTTGGCGGGGATCGTCAGCGGCACCCGCGGGTAGGCCGCGCGCACTGCCTCCCAGTCACCGAAGTACCAGGCTTCGAGTTCCTCGCACGCGATGCGGTTGATGACGACGTATGGCCTGTTCCGCGCAGACGACCTAGTAGTGAGCCCTGCCTGCTGTGCGATGCGCTCGAGTCTTCGTTTGAGCGCGCGGCAGTCCTCTTCGTCGCGATCGACCAGAATGAGGATCCTCCAGTCGTCCGGAAGAAAGTTGGCGTACCCCCGCAGCCGCGACGGGAGATTCTTCAGGAGGTCCTCCTTCCCCTGGTGAGGGTGAACGGTGAACGAAGGCCCCCGGAGGATCCTTGGGAGCAGCGCCTCCAACGCAGCGTGAGTCGACGGCTCTTCAACCAGCACCTCGACGTGCCCGACGCTCACCTGCGTCTCCCCCCTCGAGCCCCTCCCAGTCTCTTGTCCGGAGCACCCTGGCGACTGAGCGGGTCCCCCACGCGAAAGTGGCCTTCCATCCACAGGCTCCCCAGCAAGGCGCCGGCGTCGATGAAGTCGCGAATCCCGGTGAGATCCGCCGCGCGAGCAGCTTGGGTGTAGCCGCGTTCGTCCCGGTAGAGCACGCGCACTTCCTCGGGCTTGAGTGCGTTGACGAAGAACGGAGAGTGCGTCGTGACGAGCAACTGCGAGCGGGCCGATGCGTCCCGACACTCCTCGGCGAGCATCGGCAGCAGCCGAGGGTGCAAGAAGTTCTCCGGCTCCTCGATGCCGATGAAGCGGGGTGGAGGCGGCGCGTAGAGCGCGACCAGATACGCGAGCATCTTGAGCGTGCCGTCGGAGGCGAACCGAGCGAGCACCGGCTCAGCGAACGGCGCGTCCTTCAGTCGAAGAAGCAGTCGCCCGTCGCCCAGCGGCTCGGAAAGAACGCTCTCGAGCTGTGGAACCCGCTCCCGCAGGCGGTTGACGATGAACTGCAGGTCATCGCCCTTTCGCTCCTGCAGGTACTGAATGACGTTGGCCAGGTTGTCCCCCGTCTTCGTGAGCCTCTCCTGGGGCCCGGCCTCGGGTACGCCTCGCGTGTCTGAGACAGCGAGGTACGAGACGTACCAGTCCGCGATGAAACGCCGCAGCGCAGAGACGCGTGGGTGCTTGGCGAGTTGGCCCAACGTGTTGACGGCCAGCATCTCCGGCTCGTCGAGCTGCTCCCGGACCTTTCGATCGTTCGCGCTCGGGTCCGCACCGGGAATGACCCAGCCCGCGCCTTTCTTGAAGGCGAGGATCTTGTAGGGCGCGCCCGCCTTGTTCCTGGCGACTCGTCGCCACTTCAACGTCTCCTCGGTGACAACCGGTCCGCCGCCAACTTCGTCGATCGCAAGTCGGTACGACGCGGGCTGGGCGTCTGGTGTCTCGCGGTAGCGCAGCTCGAAGACGATCGGCCCCGATGAGCCGCGGGTGCGCAGCTCCTTGAACCGCCCCCGTTTGTCCCACGCCTTGCGCAGGCCGTCGGCGAAGCACTCGGAGAGGAAGTTGAACACGTCGAACACGGTCGACTTGCCGCTCCCGTTCGGTCCGAGGAGCGCGGTCAGCGGTGTCAACGCGTCGAACTCGATGTCCCGTAGCGCACGGTAGTTCTGAACGCGGATGTACTCGATTCGTGCCGGCGCTCTTGGTGAAGCCTGAGGCAGTGATCGTTGGCTCATGACGTCGCGTCACCGAAGCAAGAGAAAGGAACGAAACCCAGCGAGTCCGTCGTCGTGAACTAGTCGATCGCCGAATGTTGTGCGACGCCGACCTCGAAGCCGCGGGCAACCCGACACTCCCGCCTCACGCCCGCGCGTACCAGGCGACCACCTTCGGGTGCGCCTTCACCGCCTCGAACAGCGCCTTGAGCTTCGGGAACGCGTCGAACGCCGTCGGAGGAATGTGGTCGATGGAACCGCGCACCATGGGCGCCATCACCACGAACAGCTTGAGGTCCGCCACCGACACCGCGGCGCCACCGACGAAGGGCCCGTCGATCTGCCGCTCGATGAAGCCTGACCAGTCCTTGAGGTAGCCAGCGGCCAGCTCTTCGCGCGCGCGCTTCTTCTCTTCCGGGTCCTTGATGCGGCTGATGGGGCCCAGGCGTGCGCGCAGGTCCTCCACTGCGCCCATGACCCCTTCGTGCCGCGCCGACTCGTGCGGATTCGTCGGCAGCAGCCCGTGCTGACTGCCGATGAAGCGGAGGATCGCGTTGGTCTGCGCGAGCGGCCGAAGCCCCGGCACCGTGAACACCGGCAGCGCGCCGAACGGCGTCGACGGCGCCCGCGCGGGCCACTGGTCGACCTTCAGGCGCTCGTCGGTGAAGTCGACGCCAGCGAGGAAGAGGGCCAGGCGGCACTCTTCGCCGCGGCTGGTGGGAATGTCGAAGTACGTCAGCGTGGGCTTGGTCATGGTGCGCGGCGTCTACGGCATGCGGGGCGCGGGGTCCTGGAAGAAGAGGACGAGCAGTCAGCGCGTCGCGCGCACCCAGCCCGCCCCCTGGAAAGACGTCGGGCTCAGAGAGGCGGCGGGCACGATGGTGTAGGGCACGGCGATCGACGCGGCGCGCGCCGCCGTGAAGCCGGGCGTGTCCGTCAACCCAGTCGGGCGACCGAGATCGCGGTTGCCGGACAACCACACGACCCCCGCATCGCCCCCCAGCGGCTGGACGACGGTCGTCGAGGTCGCGGCGTCGAGCAGGTTCTCTTCGAAGAAGACCTGGGCGTCGGAGGCCCCGACGACGTACGAGCGCCAGTCCTCGTAGAAGTTGCCGTACGCGTGCACGAGCGCGTTGGCGACCCGCGGCGTGCGCTGCGTCGTGCGGAGGAACGCGTTCCCGTACAGCGACACGCGGATGAAGGCCGCTCCCGGCGGCAGGGCGACGCCAGCGAAGTCGTACGGCGAACCCAGGATCATCGTCTTGTCCGTTTGATCGAAGCGGCAGAAGGACACGGTCAGCCCTTGGGTGACACGCTGGGGGCGCGTGACGTCGACGCAGCCGTCGCCGCAGCGGTCAAGCGACAGGTGGTTGAGCCACAGCTCGCTTGCCGGCGCGCTGTTGCCGGCCACGGTCACCAAGTCGCCCAGGCACTCCTTGTCGAGGGTGGCCTCGACGGTGAACGGGCTCGTGTACCCGGTGCGCGTGACGCGCAGGTGCGTGAGGACGACGTTCTGCACGCTCGCGAGGACGAAGACGTTGGGCGGCCGTGTGCCTGCGTCGAGCGCCACGCATTCAGGCCGAGCGGCGCCCGGGCGCATCACGTGCGTGTAGAGGCTCCAGTCGGTCGCCGCGGCGATCGTCACGTCGGCGCCTCGACCGTCGATGGTGAGGTTCGAGCGCAGGCGCAGCGGCGCGCGGAGGACCACCGTCTGCGGCGCGAAGCCCCACGCTGGGTCGAACACGATCCACGTCGGGCCGGTCAGCCGCTCGACGCCGTAGCGCAGCGTGCCGATGACGCCGCTCGGCACCAGGCGCGCGTCGTAGTCATCGGTCCGCGTCACGGTGTACAGGCCGCCGTCGAGCCCGCCCGTCGTGCGGTGGCCAAAGCCCTCGAGGTCCAGGCGCAGCGAAGCCCAGCCGTACGGATCAGCTGCAGCACCGGCGTCTGCCAGCCCCGCGTCTGCCAGCCCCGCGTCTGCCAGCCCCGCGTCTGCCAGCCCCGCGTCTGCCAGCCCCGCGTCCGTCAGCCCCGCGTCCGTCAGCCCCGCGTCCGTCAGCCCGGCGTCCGTCAGCCCGGCATCCGTCAGCCCGGCGTCCGTCGACCCGGCGTCCGTCAGCCCCGCGTCGCTCGCCGCTGCGTCCTCGCTGCCGACGGGCCCGTACGTTCCCCCGCACGCGGCGAGCGCAGCCACGAAGACCCAACGTGCAGCGAAGGGACGAGCGAAACTCACGGCGCAGCGACTCTGGGGGACGGCTGGTCCAAACGCAACGCGGGCGCCGGGCTGGCGCGATCCGTTGAGCAAGGGGGCCACCCGGTGCGCCGGCTGAGGCTGTCTGCGGCGCGCGGATCCCTCGACCCGAAAGACGTCGCTGAGGAAGTGTCCGGTCGAAGCCGCGCAGACGCGTAGAGTGCGCGCGCATGGGGTGTGGCCTGCTGCTGTACGTCGTGATGACACAGCTCCCAGCCGACGGCGCTGACGGCGGCCCAAGCGCAGTGCGCGCGGAAGCCACCGCGGTGAGTGAGGTCAGCGCGGGGCTCGCGCCCCAGTTCGTTGGAAGCAACACGGTCACCGGCACGCTCGCGGCGCGCGTCGAGCTGCGGCACGAGCCGATCGCGGGCGTCGCGCTCCGGGTCCATGGGGCCATGCAGCTCACTCCGTCGTCCGGCTTGAAGGACCTGGGCTCGTCGGTGGCGGCGGTCCTTCACGGCCCGGCGGGCGCTTTGGGCGTGGAGCTCTTTCCGCTGACGTCCAACCGGGTGCGCGTGGCCTTCGACTGGGCCAACACCTGGAGCGTCCAGCCCGGCCTGCGCCCGGCGCCGGTCGCGGTGCTCTCGTGGGACTGGGCGAAGCTGCGCGCCTGGTTCGCGCTGCGCGTCGACACCGTCGACGTTGATCCGACGGGCGCCCTGGAAGCGCGGTGGTCGACGCTCGGCGGACTGCGCTTCACGCGCGGGGCCTTCACCGCCGAGGTGCGAGGTGGACAGGTGGCGAAGGAGCCGCGCGGGACGTCAGCCCACCACCAGCAAGGCGTGAGCGCACAGGTGACCTGGAGCCACAATGGCGGCGTCGACGCGCCGTGGGATCCGATGACCTACCGAACCGACCCGGAGCGGTTCGAGCGGCAGTTCGAGCGAGGCCTCACCGATTCACGGCGCGCGGCGTGGCTCGCGGCCGAAGCCGGCTACGTGGAGCACGTCGGCACCGTCGCCACGGGCCAAGGCGCCCTCAAGTACCCGGGCGGCTACCTCGACCTGCAGGCGCGGGTGCGGCTGTCGCGCGTGCGCCTCTTCGCCACCGGCCGACTGAGGACGGCGGGGTTGCTCCTTTCAGACCCGGTCTTCAACACCGGCACTGACTGGAGCCAACCGCTCGGCGAGACCCTCGACGTCACCGCCATGCTCGGCGCGGACGGATCCGTCTCGCTGGGGCGCGCGTGGCTCACCCCGGGCCTGCTGCTTCGGCTCAGAGCGCCCGGGACCGTCACCCTCAGGGGCCCGACTCCTTCCCGGACCACGCTGCGCTCAGTCGAGCCGCTCCTCGAGTCGAGCGGGCCGCTGTCACCCGGCATGACCGTGCTGCAGGCCAGCGCGCAGGCCAGCGTCCAACTCCACGTCGCGTCCAACGTCGCCGTCGCGCTGACCGTCGACGTGCTCAGCCATGTGGAGGTGACGCCGTCGTCCAGTCCGCTGCGCTCGGCGGCGGCGTTGCGTCTGCTGGGCCAACTCGCCGTCCAGGGTCGTCTCTGAACGGTTCTCAGGACTCGGGACCGGTGGAACAGCGGCCCTCCACAAGCGTCGCGTCAAGGGCGCACGTGCTGCGCGCGGGGGCCGCACCGCCCGTTGCGGCGAGATCAGCGAGGCAAGGCGATCGATCTCGGGCCCTGTCCGAGCCCACCCAGCGCATTGCTCAGCTCGACTGAAGGTCTCGGCGTTCCTGTGTTGCAACGAACGGCGCCTGGATTGACTGCAACAGAAGACTCACGTCGCAGACTTAAACACTCGACAATTCGTTACAAACAGAACAAAGACTCACTCACCGTTCGCGACTGTCTTGACACACACACCAAAAACAACCAGCTCGCGCGCACTTCGCGCTCCGAGCAACATACTCACAACACCGTCGCACGCAAGAAGCGCGCAGGAGTGCGACCCGTCGCCGCGCGAAAGTCCCGCGTAAAATGCGCCTGGTCCGCGTAGCCCAGCTCCGCGGCGACTTCCGCGAGCGTCGGCCCTGCCCCCGCGTCGAGTCGCGCGGCGGCTTCCTGCAGCCGGTGCCGCCGCAGCACCCACTTGGGGCTCGCCCCGACGTGCTCGCGAAACAGCTTCTGGAGCCGTCGCACCGTCAGCCCCGCCGCGCGCGCCCAGCCGTCCACGGTCGCCAGCTCAGGCTGCGTCGCCACCTGGGCGAGCAGGCGCGACACCCGGGCGCCGTCTTCGGAGGTGGGGCGGCGCTTCCGCTCGAGCCAGCGACCCAGCCGCCCGAACGCCTCGGGGTCCGCGGCCGCGGTGCCCACGAAGGCGTCTTCGAGCGCCGCGACGTCGTCGTCGAACAGCTCGCGCAGCGGCGTGACGCGATCGGTGAGCCGATGCGCCGGGACCGCGAAGAACGCTTCGACCGCCCCGGGCGCGAGCTTGGCCGCGCGAATGACGCCCTGCCCTTCGAGCGTGCGGCGCCAGCACCGTGTCCACACGCCCACCACACGGCTCAACCCGGCCTCGAAGACGACGTGTACACACGGGTCGCCGAGCAGCTCGAACGTGTGCGGAGCGCGCCCGCGAAAGTCCCACGCGGTGGCCCAGAAGGCCGCGATGACGTCCGTGAGCGGAGGAGGGGGCGTCGCCGTCACGCTCGAAAGCCGCGTCGGGTCCGCCAGCGCCGACACCTGGCCACGCGGGCGCGTTTGTTCAAGACGCGCGGCGCGGCTCGTCGCTATGGCTGCGGCTTCACCCTTCACCCGGAGCTCCTCATGACCGACATCGTGGTTCGTCACTTCTCCGAAGTCCCCTCCTACCAGGGCCCCCACGCCATCCCCGGGATTCGCTTCCACGGCATGCGCGGCGCGCTCGGCGTCAGCGCCTGGGGCATGAACGTGCTGGAGCTGGCGCCGCACAGCACCGGCTACCCCGAGCACGACCACACGCAGGACGGCCAGGAAGAGGTCTACGTGGTGCTCGAAGGGACGGCGTTTCTCACCGTGGACGGCGCCGAGACGCGCGTGCCCGCGGGGACCTTCGTGCGCGTGCCGCCGCAGCTCAAACGCAAGTTCGTCACCAAGGCCGACGGCGCGGTGCTGCTCGCGCTGGGAGGCACGCCGGGCAAGGCGTACGACGTGTCCAAGGCGCTGGGGTGACAGCCCGGGCTCAGCCGCTCGTCGAGGATTCGTCGTCCGGCGATGGGTGCGCCACATTTGGAAAGCGGCGGAGGTTGCGCCGCCACTCCCGTCGTCGCGCAGCCGACCTCACCGTCGCGGAGCTCGAGCAGCCACGAAAGCTCGTCGCCGAGTCGTGGACACGCTGGACCAAGACACCGGCCGGCAGCGGGGAAAGCTGTGCCGTCGCGACCTCGTCCACCGCGAAGGCCACCCGCGCCTGACTGGAGGGCCCCAGCGCGCTGACACGACCAAGCGGGCACCCGAGCTTGGGCTCGTACTGCAAGGACTCGGTCAGGCGCCCGACACGCCCAACTAGCGAGGCGCCAGAGCCGATCGCCTCGCTCAAGGCGACGCGCACCGCCACGTCCTGCTGGGGCGCGACGAAGAGCAGCCCCGAAGCGACCGACCGAGGGGCCACGAAGGTCGACAACGAACCGCGGGCGCCGTGAAGTCGAACACCGCCGCGCCGACCGCGAGCGACGACCCGCGGCGCGTCGCGATCCAGATTGTTCGGCAGCAGGCAGCGCCCCAGCGTGCGCTGGCACACCAACGCGCCGGGGCAGGGCTGCGAGTCGCTGCAGGCGATCGCCGCGTCGGCGGGCACCTGCGCGTCGAACGCGCAGGCGGTGGCGCCGATGGCGCAGACGAGCGCGACCCGGAAGAGGCTGGACCAGGGCATGGCGGGCAGAGTTGAACAGGCATGAAGGTGAACCGCACGCGCGTGGTGTTTGGGGCCGACGCGGCTCGAGGCCGCTCGCTGGCTGGCGACGTGACGCCTTGTCTCTCGACAGGGGGTCCTTCGTGGTCTTTCCTCCCCACGTCGCGCGCAAGGGAAACGGCGCACGCCCCAAAGGAGCCCGAGTGGGACCGCTGCCGCCCAACCCGAGCCGAGCGTCACCACGGCTCGCCGTCGTCGTCGCCCTCGTCG
>JALHOS010000079.1 GCA_022842905.1 Myxococcaceae bacterium
TTGCCGCAGCCCGAGGAGGCGCGGGCATGATTCGCGCCGAGAAGCGCGGGCTCTGGGCGGCGGTGGTGCGGGGCTACGTGCGCCGCAAGCTGGCGAGCGCGTTTGGTGGGCTGTGGGTGCGCGGGGTGTTGCCCGACGCGCGCCACGGGCTGGTGGTCTACGCCAACCATTCGAGCTGGTGGGACGGCTTCGTCATTCACGAGCTCGGGCGCGCTGCGGGGTGGGACTCGTACGCGGTCATGGAAGAGGAGAACCTCGCCAAGTACCCGTTCCACACCAAGCTGGGCGCGTTCTCGGTGCGGCGGGGTGACGCGCGCTCGGCGCTGACCACGCTCAAGTACGCGCGGAGCCTCCTCTCGCAGCCGCGTGGAGTCGTCTTCATCTTCCCCGAAGGGCAGCTCCGCCCCGGCGACGGGCCGCTGGGTGAGTTCGAGCGCGGCGTCGAGGTGCTGCAGCGCGCGGCCCACGTCCCGGCGCTGCCGGTGAGTCTGCGTTACGCGTTCTTGGGCCAGGAGCTGCCCGAGGTGCTGGTCGACGTGGGCACGCCGCATGGCCCCGACACGTCGGGCCGTTATCGAGCCGAAGTGGAAGCGCTGCTCCGACGAGGGCGCGAGGTGCGGTCGACGGACGAGTACCGGCTGCTGGTGCCTGGGCGGCGAGGTGTGAGAGAGCGGTGGGACGCCGTGCGCGGTGCGCAGCGTCGGCTACTCAAGGAAGGCGTGTAGTCCCATGGATCGGACGTTTCGCATTCACGTGGCCGCGGAGATGTGCGGCATCTCCGAAGGGTTGATTCGCGCTTGGGAGCGTCGCTACGGCGTGCTCAAGCCCAAGCGCACGCCGTCGGGGTACCGCGCGTACACGACCGCCGACATCGAGCTGCTGCGGCGGCTGAAGAAGCTGACCGAAGAGGGTGTCTCCATCGCCGAGGCGGTGAAGCTGCTGCCCAAGCTGCGCAGAGAAGTGAAGGAGCACCTCGGGGCCGACGACGCGGCGCTGCCGAAGGTGCCCAAGGAACAGCAGCTGCGGGCGTGGAAGGAGCAGATCATCGCCGCCGCCGAGCGGTTGGATCAGCAAGCCATCGAAGCGGTGCTCGACGAGGCCATGGCGTCGCTGCCGCCGGTGACGTTCTTCGAAGAAGTGCTGACACCGATTCAGCGGGAGGTCGGTGAGCGCTGGCACGCCGGCACGCTGTCGGTGGCCGAAGAGCACCTCATCACCCAGGCGGCGCGGCAGCGGGTGATGACGTTGCTGCACCAGGCGCCGCGCCGGGCGAAGCGGCACGTCGTCTGCGCGTGCTTTCCGAATGAAGACCACGAGCTGGGCCTCATGGGGGCGGCGCTGCGCTTTCGTCACGCGGGCTGGCGCGTCACCTTCCTTGGCGCGCGGACTCCCGTGGAGCACCTCGAGCGCGTCGTGCAGGCGGTGGAGCCCGACGTCGTCGCGCTGTCCTGCGTGAACGACGACGGCTCGAAGGCCTTCGACGCGACCTTGACGCAGATGCTGGCGGTGGTGCCGAAGGGCACGCCGTGTGTCGTCGGTGGCAGCGCGGCCTTCCGGCATGAAGCCATCGTCGAGGTGCACGGCGCGAAGCTGCTGCGCGACGACGACGCGTGGGGGGCGCTGCTGGAAGGGTGAGTGCTCGGAGCCGACGGGCCTTCAGCCCAGCGCGCGGGCCGCAGCGGCCGCCACGGGCTCGAGGCCTTCCCCGCTCGCTTGGGCGTGCTCCTGGAGCGCGCGGCGCATGCCCGGCGACCAGAAGCTCTTGAGGTGCTCCACCGTCAGCCGCACGGCCTCGGCTTCGGCGTGCACGCGGAAGTTCTGCGCGATCTGATTGGCCATGTGCACGAGCTTGGTGGCGTCCACTCCGTCCTCCTTGTGTCGCTTCTCGTCTTTAGTCCTTCACCCGCGGCGCGCCGTGAAACGCGAGCAGGCCGTCCTTGCGTGCCACGGCGAGCAAGGTGAGGTCGTGGAGCCGCGCTCGCTCCACGGCGAGCGTCGTCGGGGCGGAGATCGTCACCACGGTGCGGGCGCCGTAGACCGCCGCCTTCTCGACCAACTCGAAGGAGCAGCGGCTCGTCAGCACCAGGAACCCATCGCCGGCCTCGGCCTGGGCTCGCACGCGCGCGCCGATCAGCTTGTCCAGCGCGCAGTGGCGGCCCACGTCTTCCCGGACGAGCTCTACCGTGCCGTCGGCGGTGCACCACGCAGCGGCGTGCACGGCCCGCGTCAGCTCATGCAGCGGCTGCGAGCGCTCCAGCTCGTCCAACGCGCGGCGCACGGCGCGCAGCGACACCTCCACGAGAGGCCGGCGCGTCACCTTCGCCACCGGCAGCTGCGCGAGCGAAGTGATGCCGCACACCCCACACCCGCTGCGGCCCTCGGTGCTCCGCTCGCGCGGCGTGGGCGCGGTCACGCCGTCGGCCAGTGTCACCAGCAGCTCCACGCCATCGACGCGCAGCTGCTCGTCGACGTGGGCAATGTCGGCGGCGCGGGCCACCACGCCCTCCGTCAACGAGAAGCCGTACGCGAAGTCCGTCAGCGCGCTGGGGCTCGCCATCATCACGGCGAAGGGCTGACCGCCGTAGTGCACCGCCACCGGCACCTCCGCCGCCACGGGCCTGGGCGCGGGGCTCGACGCGGCGCCGAAGGGAAAGGACACCGCGCTCAGCGTGCCGTGCGTGGGCAGCTCACTTCGACGCATGGACGGCCCCGGGCGCCACCTGCCGCAGCGCCACGTCTCGGCGCCGGTCCTCTTGCTGGAAGGCCGCCGCCTCGCTCGCGCGGCTGACCTGCACCGCCGTCACCTTGTACTCGGGGCAGTTGGTGGCCCAGTCCGAGTAGTCGGTGGTGACGACGTTGGCCGCCGTCTTGGCGTGGTGGAACGTGGTGTACACGACGCCGGGCTGGACCTTCTCGGTCACCACCGCGCGCAGCGTCGTCTCTCCGGCCCGGCTCTGCAGGAGCACCAGGTCCCCCGTCTTCAGCCCGCGGTTCTCCGCGTCGAACGGGTGCACCTCGAGCACGTCTTCGGCGTGCCAGGTCACGTTGTCGGTGCGCGCCGTCTGCGCCCCCACGTTGTACTGACTGAGAATGCGGCCGGTGGTGAGCAGCAGCGGGAAGCGCGGGCCGCTCTTCTCGAGCGTGGGAATGAACTCGGTCAGCATGAAGCGCCCCTTGCCGCGCACGAAGCGATCGACGTGCATGATCGGCGTGCCCGTCGGCGCCTTGTCGTTGCACGGCCACTGCACGCTGCCCAGCTGGTCCAGCCGCTCGTAGCTGACGCCGGTGAAGGTCGGCGTGAGCACGGCGATCTCCTCCATCACCTCGCTGGGGTGCTGGTAGCTCCACGGGAGGCCCAGCGCGCGCGCGAAGCCTTGGGTCACTTCCCAGTCCGCCAGCCCGGCCAGCGGGGCCATCACCTTGCGCACCCGGCTGATGCGGCGCTCGGCGTTCGTGAACGTGCCGTCTTTCTCCAGGAAGGAGCTGCCGGGGAAGAAGACGTGCGCGTACTTGGCCGTCTCGTTGAGGAACAGATCGTGGACGATGACACACTCCATCGCCTCGAGGCCGGCGACGACGTGCTGGGTGTTGGGGTCCGACTGGGCAATGTCCTCCCCCTGCACGTACAGGCCCTTGAAGCGCCCGCCCACCGCCTCGTCGAGCATGTTGGGAATGCGCAGGCCCGGCTCCTTCGACAGCGGCGCGTTCCACAGCCCTTCGAAGAGCTCCCGCGTCGCGTCGTCGGACACGTGGCGGTAGCCGGACAGCTCGTGGGGGAAGCTGCCCATGTCGCAGGAGCCCTGCACGTTGTTCTGCCCGCGCAGCGGGTTGACGCCCACGCCGTCGCGCCCGACGTTGCCCGTGGCCATGGCCAGGTTCGCCATGCCCATGACCATGGTGGAGCCCTGGCTGTGCTCCGTCACGCCGAGCCCGTAGTAGATCGCCGCGTTCTTCGCCGTCGCGTACAGCCGCGCCGCGGCGCGCACGTCGGCCGCGGGGACGCCGGTGTGCGCTTCCATGGCTTCGGGGGAGTTCTTCGCTTCGGCGATGAAGCGCGCCCAGCTCTCGAAGTCCTTCGGCTCACAGCGCTCCTGGACGTAGCGCTCCTTGACGAGCCCTTCGGTGACGACGACGTGGGCCAGCGCGTTGATGAGCGCCACGTTCGTGCCCGGCTTGAGCGCGAGGTGGTGGCTGGCCTCGACGTGCGGCGTGCGCACCAGCTCGATGCGGCGTGGATCCGCCACGATGAGCTTGGCGCCTTCCCGCAGCCGCCGCTTGAGCCGGCTGGCGAAGACCGGGTGCGCTTCGGTCGGGTTGGCGCCGATGAGGAGCACCACGTCGGCCTGCGCCACCGAGCGGAAGTCTTGCGTGCCGGCGGACGTGCCGAACGTCTGCTTGAGCCCGTAGCCCGTCGGCGAGTGGCAGACGCGGGCGCAGGTGTCGACGTTGTTGTTGTGAAAGCCCGCGCGCACGAGCTTCTGCACCAGGAACACCTCTTCGTTGGTGCACCGCGACGACGTGATGCCGCCGATGGCGTCGACGCCGTGGCTGGCCTGAATGCGCCGGAACTCGGCGGCGGCGTGGGCGAACGCTTCGTCCCAGCTCACCTCACGCCACGGGTCGGTGATGCGGGCGCGAATCATCGGCTTCTTCACGCGGTCCTGGTGCGTGGCGTAGCCCCAGGCGAAGCGGCCCTTCACACAGCTGTGGCCTTCGTTCGCCTGGCCCCGCTTCGAAGGCACCATGCGCACCACGCGCTCACCTTGGGTCTCGGCGCGGAAGCCGCAGCCCACGCCGCAGTACGCGCAGGTCGTCTCCACTGCTTCGGTCGGCGTGCCCAGCGTGATGACGGACTTCTCGTTGAGCGTCGCGGTGGGGCAGGCCTGCACGCAGGCGCCGCAGGACACACACTCGCTGGACAGGAAGTCGTCGGTGCCGGTGGCTACCTTGCTCGACAGCCCCCGCCCTTCGATGGTGAGCGCGAAGGTGCCCTGCACCTCCTCGCAGGCCCGCACGCAGCGTGAGCAGACGATGCACTTGCTCGAGTCGAACGTGAAGTACGGGTTGGACTCGTCCTTGGGGGCGGTGCGGTGCTGCTCGCCGTCGTTGCCGTAGCGCACTTCCCGCAAGCCCACCGCGCCGGCCACGTCCTGCAGCTCGCAGTCGCCGTTCGCCGAGCACGTCAGGCAGTCCAGCGGGTGGTCCGACACGTACAGCTCCATCACGCCGCGGCGCAGCGCCAACAGCCGCGGAGTCTGCGTGTGCACCACCATGCCCGCTTCGGCCGGGGTCGTGCAGGACGCGGGCGTGCCTCGGCGGCCGTCGATCTCCACCAGGCACAGCCGGCAGCTCCCGAACGCCTCGAGTGAATCGGTGGCGCACAGCTTGGGGATTTGAAGGCCCGCCAGGCTCGCTGCGGCCAGCACCGACGTGCCCTTGGGCACCGTCACCTCGCGGCCGTCCACCGTCAGCTTCACCTGCTCGGCGCTGCCCGTCGGCTTGGTGCCCAGGTCTCGTTCACGGTTCATGTGTGGAAGTCCTCGCTGAAGTGCTCGAGCGCCGACAGCACCGGCAGCGGCGTCAGCCCGCCCAGCGCGCACAGCGACGCGTCGGTCAGCACGGTGCACAGGTCCTTGACGAGCTGCAGGTTCTGCTCCCGCGCCTCACCCCGCGCCACCTTGTCCAGCACCTCGACGCCGCGCGTGGAGCCGATGCGGCAGGGCGTGCATTTGCCGCAGCTCTCCTTCGCGCAGAATTCGAAGGCGAAGCGCGCCTGCCGAGCCAGGTCCACGGTGTCGTCGAACACCACCACGCCGCCGTGCCCCAGAATGCCGCCCTTCGCCGCCAGCGCTTCGTAGTCGAGCGGCGTGTCGAGCAGCGCCTGGGGAAAATACGCGCCGAGCGGCCCGCCGACCTGCACCGCGCGCACCGGGCGCCCGCTGGCCGTGCCGCCACCCCAGTCTTCGACGAGCTCGCGCAGCGTCAGGCCCAGCGGCAGCTCGAACAGCCCGCCGCGCTTGACGTTGCCGGCCAGCTGGAGCGGGAGCGTGCCCTTGGACCGCCCCACGCCGAGCGCCGCGTAGGCTTCGCCGCCGTGCTTCAGAATCCACGGCACCGCCGCCAGCGTCAGCACGTTGTTCACCACGGTCGGCTTGCCGAACAGCCCGTGGTGCGCAGGCAGCGGAGGCTTGGGGCGCACCTGGCCCCGCTTGCCCTCGAGGCTCTCGAGCAGCGACGTCTCCTCGCCGCACACGTACGCGCCGGCGCCGACGCGCACCTCGACGTCGAAGCCGTCACCCAAGAAGCCCTGCTTTCGGCACAGTGCGATGGCCTGCGTCAGCGTGTCCACCGCGTGCGGGTACTCCGAGCGCACGTAGACGAAGCCCAGGCTCGCCCCGACGGCCCGCGCGCAGATGCGCATGCCCTCCAACAGGAGCAGCGGGTCGCCTTCGAGCACCATGCGGTCAGCGAAGGTGCCGCTGTCCCCTTCGTCCGCGTTGCAGACGACGTACTTTCGAGCGCCGGGCGCCTCGCGCACCGTCTTCCACTTCACTCCGGCTGGGAAGCCCGCGCCGCCGCGGCCGCGCAGCCCTGACGCCGTCACCTGCGCGACGATGGCTTCGGGGGACAGCGCCTTGGCCGCCGCCCAGCCCGAGAAGCCGCCCGTCGCTTCGTGGTCGAGCCACGACAAGGGGTCGATGACGCCGACCCGCTCGAAGGTGAGCCGCCGCTGCTTCGTCAGCCACGGCAGCGCGTCCATGCGGCCCAGCGCGGCCGGGTGCTTCAGGTCGACCTCGGCGCCTTCGAAGAGCGTCGTCACGTCCTGCGGGCGCAGGGGGCCAAAGCCGTAGCGCGCGCCGTCGAGCTCCACTTCCAGCAGCGGCTCGAGCCACAGCAGGCCGCGCGATCCGGTGCGGACGAGCTCGAGCGCCGGTGCGTGCGCGCGCAGGGCCTGCGCGACCTCGTCGGCGCCCACCGACAGCGCCGCGGCGTCCTTGGGGAGGAAGACCTTCACGGCTCACGCTCCTTTGAGGCCCCGGACGAGGCGATCGACCGCCGGCGCGTCGAGCCGCCCCAGCAGCTTCGTCTCGTCCACCAGCGCCGTCGGCCCCAGCGTGCAGTTGCCAAGGCAGTACGTCGTCTCCAGCGTCACCCCGTCCTTCGTCGAGCCGGGCGTCAAGCCATGCGCTTGGGCGAGGTGCTCGGCCAGCGTCTCGGAGCCGCGCGCCTGACACGCCTCGGCGCGGCACAGGGCGACGACGTGCCGGCCCGGCGGGCTGGTGCGGAAGTCCTTGTAGAAGCTCACCACGCCCTTCACTTCGGCCTTGGACAGGTTGAGCACCTGGGCGACCAGGGTGATGGCGTCGCTCGAGATGAAGCCGTAGGCGCGCTGGAGCGCGTGAAGAATCGGCAACAGCGCCGTCGCGTCGGGCCCGTCGTCTCCCAAGAACGCACGCGCGCGGGCGAGCTCCCGTTGGACGAGCTGCTGGGCTTGCGCGCTGTCCCACGGAGCTGGTGAGTGCATGGGGCTGCATACTCGCCTTGGGGGTCGCCTCTCGCAAGGCGCGCGGCCGCGGCGTGTGGTTGCTCCGTCCTCGAGGTCAGCGGCGCCCGAGCTCGGCGTACCACGCGTCGAACTCGGCCTTGGGCAGGGAACGCCGCCCGTACTTGGCGAAGAGCGCGTTGGCCTGGTCCGCCCAGCTCACCACGTCGCGGGTCGGCGCTCGGGTGGCGGCGAGCGCGCGCGCGAGCGCGAACTGCACTTCGGCCACGTCACGTGGATCCGAAGCGCCTGCCGGGAGCGCCTCGAGCGCCTGCTTGAGGGGGCCCAGCGCCTCCGCCGCCGCGCCGCTGTCCACCAACGCGCGCCCCAGGCCGCTCAAGCAGGGCGCCAGCGCCGGGCTCTGGGGTGGCAGCCCCGCTTCCTGCCGGCGAAGCGTCAGCGCGGTCCGGAAGTGCCCCACGGCTTCCTTGGGCCGGCCCAGCGCGAGCAGCGCTTCACCCACCCCCTGGTGCGCCGCCGGCAGCTGGTTCCCCGTCGTCAGGCCGCTGCGCTCGGCGGCGGCGCGCACCTGCGCGTACTGCGCCTGAGCGGCCGGGAAGTCGCGCGTCGCCAGCAGAAAGTCGGCGCGCTCGAGCTGGACGGCCAGGTACTCCGGGTGGTCGACGCCGAGCAGCTGCTCCCGCGTCTCCAGCGCGCGCTCGAGGTGCTGCTTGGCCAGCCCGAGCTCGCCGCGCTCGCGGTACTGCGAGCTGAGCATGGTGTGCAGCGTCGCCACGTTCAGGTCGCGCTCTCCGGACGCGCTGGTGCGCAGCTTCAGCGCGCGCTCGAGGTGCGGAATGGCGTCCCCCGGCCGGTGCATCGCCAAGGCGATGATGCCTTCGGTGGCGGCGACGTGGGCTTCGAGCACTGAGTCTCCGCCCAGTCGCTCGAGGGCATTCTTCGCGTGGGACACGTCCATGGCTGCGTCGTCGAAGAGGCCCAGGTCGCTCGCGCCGATCCACGCGCGGATGAGCCACAGACGCACCGCGAGCGCGTCGCGCTGTTCCTTCTGCGCGAGCAGCGCTCCCTGCCCGGCGAGGTCGTGGGCGTCGCGTGCCCGCCCCAGCTCGCCGGTCGCGAGCGCCAGGTGGTACGCGGCTTCGGCTTCGTACGCACCGGCCGACGCTTCCTGCGCGCGCGCCCGGGCCTTGGCCGCGACGACGCGCGCTTCTTCGTACTTGCCTTCATCGTACAGGGCGTTGGTCTCGGCCAAGAGGCCCGCCAGCTCCTTGCCGTGCGCGCGCTGCGCTGGCGAGTTCCACGCTGGCGTCGCGCGGTCGCACCACGACAACGGCGTCAACGCGTCGATCGCCACCGGCGCGCGGCGCACCGTCAGCGGCGACGCGCTCTCGAAGTCGTCGAGCAGCGCGCGGAACTCCTCGGCGCGCTCGTCGAGGCAGGCGAGCCGACCGGCGGCCTTGGGATCGTCCCGAGCGGACAGACAGGCGGCGGCGCGGCGTTGGCCCCAGGCCTCGGCGTAGGCGCTCGCGCGCGCCTCGACGCGCAGCCACGCGGTGGTCGCCGAGCTGACCTGGGTTCGTTCGAAGGCTTGGCTCAAGCGGGCGACTCGGGCGGGCGCCAGCGCGCTGCTCAGGGCGGTGGCTTCACGGGCGCAGGCCTGACTTGGCCCTGCGTACCAGGCCAGCCCGCCGACCGCGGCGCTCAGCCCGACGGCGAGGGCCACCCAGGCGGCGGGCTGCGGACGACGCTGGCGGGGAGCGTGGCGCTCGAGTTCGTCGAGGAGCGCCTGGAGCGAGCCGTAACGGTTTTCCGAGCGCTCCGACAGGCCGCGCCGCAGCACGCCCTTCACCCAGCGCGGCACGCCAGTGGCTGCGGGCTTCTTCTTGGGTGGCGGGGGCTCGCCCTGTCGCTGGGGCAGGTGCCCGTAGAGCGCTTCGAACAGGCACACGCAGAACGCGTATTGATCGCTCCGTGCGTCGACCGTCTCCCCGGCTTCTTGCTCCGGCGCCATGTACGCCGGCGTCCCGACGACGAACCCTTCCTTGGTGAGCTTGCGGCCCATGCCGCCGCCGCTCGATGGGCCGGACACCGACACGCTCACCGAGGCGCGCATGTTGATCGTCGGGCGCGGGGCGTCGTCTCCCGGCAGCACCGAGCGCGCCAGGCCGAAGTCCGTCACCCGCGCCCGGCCGTCGCTGCCGAGCAGCACGTTGGCCGGCTTGAAGTCGCGGTGCACCAAGCCGACGGCGTGCGCGGCGGCCAGCCCGCGACCGGCTTGGAGGAATTTGTCCAGCACCTGCGCGAAGGACCGCCGCTCGGTGCGCAGCCACTTGCGCAGCGTGGGGCCTTCCACCAGCTCCATGGCGATGAAGAGGTGCGACCCGGCCATGCCCAGCTCGTACACGGCCACCACGTTCGGGTGCGCCAGCCGCGCCATGGCCTGGGCTTCGCGGAGCAGCCGCTCGTTCGCGACCACACCCTCGGGGCTGTCGTCGGCGCGCAGCACCTTGACGGCCACGCGTCGGTCCAGTCCCGGGTCCAGCGCCGCGAAGACGACGCCCATGCCACCTTCGCCGAGCTGGCGCTGGAGCTGGTAGCGGCCCACGACGTCGCCCGGGCGGAAGACGGCCCCACCGATGACGGTCGTCTCTTCGTCGTCAGGCGGAGACGCGGCGGGCTTGCCGCTCGGGCGGGAGGACATGCGGGTGCAGCCGACGTTAGCGCGGTGTGGGCAGTTCGCCGCTTCTTGGTCCGACGGCGGGCAGGCGCAGGGCGCAGCTGTGGCACACTCCGCGGCCATGACGTGGCTCGCCTGCGTGTTGCTCGCGGCGGCGCCGAACGGTGCGCGGCAGCTCGTCGCGGTGCCGTCGGTGTCGTACGTGAACCTGACGGACAAGGAAGGCGACGCGTTCATCGACGCGTTCGCTCAGCAGCTGGCTCAGGCCAGCGGGGCGGAGGTCGTCACGCGGACCACGGTGGCGCAGCTGCTCGGCGCGGAACGCCAACGGCAGCTGCTCGGGTGCGCGGAGGACGGCTCGTCGTGCCTGCTCGAGCTGAGCGGCGCGTTGGGCGCGGAGCACTTGGTGACGGGGAGCCTCGGGAAGTTGGGGACGGTGTTCACCGTGACGCTCAAGCTGGTGCACAGCCAGACGGCGAAGTCGGTGAGCAGCTTCACCGCGCGCGCTGAGACGGAAGGGCAGTTGCTCGACGTGCTGCAGGGCGGGGCGGCGCAGCTGGCGCGGGCGCTGCGAGGTGAGTCCCCCGCGGGGGCGCCGACTTCGGCAGTGCCGTCCGTTCGCTGGGGAGCCCGGTTTTGGGGGCCCGCCGCAGTGACGATCGGCCTCGGCGCTGCGGGCGCGGTGTCGCTGGGGGTGGATCGAGCGGCCGTCAGCGCGCTGCAGAACGACTCCTTCGCTGGGCGCGCGGCGATCGACGCCGTCGTGAGTCGTGGGGAGGTGGGTCGAGGTCTGGCCGTGGGCTTCTTCGTGGCCGCGGGGCTGTCGCTCGTGCTCACCGTGGTGCTGCTGGCGTTGCCGGAGCCCGCGCGGCTGGCGCTGGCCGCGGTCGGGTTCGGGAGCGCGCCATGAGGTGGCTGCTGCTGAGGGCGGCGCTCTGCGTCGCCGGGTGTGAAGGGGACGCCGAGTTCGCCGAGGCCGCGTGTCGAAGGACGTCGGGCTGGGGTGCTGCCGGGGCCGCAGGGCCGGACGGAGTGAGGAGCGCGTCATGAGGTGGCTGGTGCTCGGGGCGGCTCTCTGCGTCGCCGGGTGTGAGCGGTACGCCGAGCTCGCCGAGGCGGCGTGTCGAAGGACGCCGGGGTGTAGTGATGCCGGGGCCGCGGGGGCAGGCGGCGCGGACGGTGGAGCCGCTGGAGCGGGTGGCGCTGCCGGCGTGGGCGGCGTGGCGGGTGTCGGCGGTGCTGGCGGTGCGGGCGGGACTGGTGGAGCGGGTGGGAGTGGTGGAGCGGGTGGGAGTGGTGGAGCGGGTGGGAGGGGTGGCGCGGGGGGCGCGGGGGGGATTGCTGGAGGAGGTGGCGCCGGTGGAACGGGTGGTGTTGGTGGAGCGGGCGGCGTTGCTGGTGGCGGTGGTGGAGCAGGAGCGGGTGGCGCTGGCGGAGGTGGCGCCGACGCTGGCGCACAAGACGCGGGACCGGGAGAACCCGATGCGGGCTTCGACGGTGGCGCGACCGGCGCGGGCGACGCTGGCCCTCAGCCCTTCAGCCGAATGGTGGCCGCGCAGCTTTATGAGACCGCCGCGCCGGCGCCCGGCGATCCTGCAGCGGCGCACGTCGGCGCTGTCTGGACCGATCTGCGTACGTCCCGCGAGCGGCGGCTCTTCGGCGGGCGACTGGGCGGGCCAAACGCCGACCCGTGGGCGGGCTTCACGACGAACCTGCCCGTCTCAGCCGAGGCGGGGGACGACTACTTCTCGGCCGCGGTGCAGCTCTCCCAGAACTACAGCCACTTCGCGATCGCACGGGTCCTCGGCACGCCAGGCCGCAACGGCTATCCAACCCACGGCGCCACGACGAACATCGACCTGGTCGGCATCGGCGGCGTGAACTTCGTCAACACTGGGCTCAGCCTGTTCCCGGCGCACGAGGCCGTCGTCTCGTCGCTGTCGACGGAGCCTTCGGGCGCGCTCGACTGGGTGCTCCTCGGCGGGTGGCAGCGGCGGCTCAGCATCTGGGGGCCCATGGAAGTGGCGCTCCCGTCGACCGTCGGGTTCATCTGGCCCTGGTCCGTCGACGCCATGGCCAGCCTCCGATTCTCGCCGCCGCTGTGGTTCGGGTGTGACGACCGCTCGCCGGTCTACGTCCGCGCGGCGATCGCGAGCTTCGGGGAATACGTCGCCCTGCTCTCAGCGGCCTGCTCCGAGGCCTCGTTCACTCAGGTCCAGGAGGACGGCGGCTTCCAACTCTCGGACGGAGGCTACGCGGGCCCCCGCGTCGCGCTGCGGCCGGGCGGTCGGCAGAGCTACGTCGTCCGCGGCTCGTACCTGAGCGGTGCCCCCCCGCTCGCGGTCACGCCGGTCGGTGCCGCGGACCCCTTCGCCGGAGGCCTCGCCGTGGACCGCGACCGCGACGCGATTTGGGTGGCGCTGTCGTTGAACGACGGCGGCGTCGCCGTGCACCGGCTCGCCCTCGACGCGGGCGTCGTCTTGGCCTCCGTCGGCTGGGCCACGGACGCGCGCGATCGCCTCGACGCCATCGCCGTCGATTCCTCGGGCGACGCCTTCGCAGTCGGGGTCGCGCACGGTCCGTTCACCGCCGCTGGCGCCAGCTACACGCCCCGCGGCGGGAGCGACGCACTGGCGATCCGCGTGCGCGTGGACGGCGGCCTCCACTCCGTGGCGCTGTTCGGGGGCCCGGCCGAGGAGCGCTTCCAAGCCGTCACCACCGCCGTCGGGACCGCCCGGCGTGTGCTCATTGGCGGGACGTACGACGGTGGCTTCGACGTGCTCGACGCGTCCGTGCCGGCCCCTCCGGCAGAGAGCCTGATGATGCTCGAGTTCGCGCCGTAGCGCGTGCTGAGGCGCGGCGGTCCGCGCCGTAAGCCCTACTGCCGCGCGCGCCGACTGGCCGAGGCGGCCGCTGGGTGCCCTCGACCGCTCTTCCGTGGCTTGGGCGGTCGGGCGCCGCCGTGGGACGCGGCGTGTCGCGCTGGGCGTTTCGTGGCCGCGATCCGAAGCGACGGCACGTTCTGGAACAAGGCGCTGTGCACCAGCACCGCGTGTCCACGCCGCGCCGCGTCCGCGTACAGGTCCTTCACCTGCTGCGCGAGCGTCAGCAGCGTCACCCCGTCGGCGGCCGACTCGAAGCCGAAGCTGCGTTCGAGCTCGTCCTCGATCGAGTCGACGATGTCGCTCAGCCGCGCGCTCAACGCTTCGGGCTTGAGCCCGCTGAGCGCCCGGTGAATGAGCTTGACGTGGGCGGGAGGGACCGCGCGCACCGCCGGCCCGAGCACCTCGCTGCCGACCAGCACCTCGTCTGCTTCGTCGGTCGGCGACAGGAGGTGTCCGGTCAGCAAGAGCGTCAGCGCGCTCCAGTGATCGAGCAGCGACAGCGAGCGCGGGGCCTGCGCCTGGAGCACCGCGTTCGGCGCCACGCGGCCCGCCTTGAGCGCCGCGTACTCGGGAGCACTGACGGAAACCAAGATGGCGTCGAAGCTCATGTGAAAGCCCTCCGGCGCCGACGTGGGTGCAACGGCGGCGCCATGCGACGCGCGCCCGAGCCCCTCCTTCGCGCTGCGCAGCGTTTGCGTCAGGTGCCGACGAACGGAGGCCTGCCTTGCGCGCGGCGCTGCCGCTTCTGCGCGTACATGGCCTCGTCGGCGCGGTGCAGGGCCTCGGTGAGCGTCTCCGGGTGTTCGACCAGCGCGACCCCGACGGACAGGCTGACACGTGGGCCGCTGCTCTCCTGGTTGTGCTGGTGGACGCGCGCCTCGAGCCTGTCGAGCAGCGCCCGCGTGTGCCGCGCGTCTTCTCCGTGCACGAGCACCACGAACTCGTCTCCACCCAGCCGCGCCACGAGATCGTGCGCCCTGAAGCTCGCGCGCAAGATCTCCGCCGCCGCCCGCAGCAGCGCGTCGCCGGCCTGGTGCCCGTGGGTGTCGTTGATCTGCTTGAGCCCGTCCACGTCGGCCACCAAGAGCGCAAGCGGCACGCTGCGCAGCTGCTCCAGCCGCCGCAGCTCGCGATCGAACGCGGCGCGGTTGTGAAGGTTGGTCAGCGCGTCGCGCAGCGACAGGTGCTCGAGCTGCTCCTCGTGGGCCTGCCGCGCCGTCACGTCTCGGACGATCGCCACGGTGTACTCCTTGGCGCCGTGTTCGAAGGGGCTCAGGCTGATCTCCACCGGGAACTCGTGGCCGTCGGCCCGCCGCGCCGTCACTCGGCTGGCCGCGTGGCCCATGGGCCGAGTCTTGGGCGCCTGCTCGTACGCGTAGCGCGAGTGCGCGTGCGCCGCCCGCAGCCGCTCGGGCACCAGCGCTTCGATGTTCGAGTCGACCAGCACCGCGCGAGGGACGCCGAACAGGGCCTCCGCCTTGGCGTTGGCGAGCACGATCCACCCGCCGTGCTCGACGACGAGCATGGCGTCTGGCGCCGCCTCGAACATGTTCTCGAAGAGCCCTTGGATGACGAGCATGCAGCCTCCGTCACGAACTTCAGGGTCCAAGACCCCGGCGCAAGGTTCGTGCTCCCTCACCAAAAGCGGAGGGACGCCGGTCACCTTCGACGAGGTGCAACGCGCAGGCCTCGATCGCGGGGTGAACTGGATCAACCGCTCTCCGGGCACGCGGCATGCTGGCAATGGTGACGGCCCACGCTCGTTGGTGCGAAGAGCGGCGCGAGCCCACCTTTCGACGGAGGAGCCACCATGACGACCCACACCGTGCCGCTGGACTTCACGCAGTCCCCCACGCTCGACTTCCAGGCCGACGCCGTGCGCGTCGAACTGGTGCCGGTCGAAGCAGGGCAAATCGCCCGCGCCGAGGTGGACGGCAGGCGCACCCCCGACGGCAGTCCGATCTCCATCACCAAAGACGGCGACGTGCTGAGGCTGCGGCTGCCGTGGACCTGGGCGGACGCCCTGGCGAACCTCGAGCGCGGCACGCGGGTTCGGCTCTTCGTGCCGCCGCACGTGCGGGCGCGTCTCGTCATTCAAGGCGGCAAGCTGTCGGTGCAGCGTCTGGCGGGGTGCGACCTGTCCGTGCAGGCCACCGCCGGCAGCGTCGAGCTCGAGCAGTCGCGCGGGCGCTTCAGCCTGGCGGTGGACTCGGGCGCGGTGCGCGGCGAGCACCTCGGCGGCACCTTCGACGTGCGCTGCCAAGCGGGCGCGGTGAGCCTGTCCATCGACGCGCTCGACCCGGGCACCCACCAGCTGCGCACCACCATGGGCAGCCTCAAGGTGGACCTGGCGCCGGGCCTCGACGTGAAGCTCGAGACGAGCGCCACGCTGGGGGCCGTGCGCGCGGCGTACCCGTCGAACCCCAACGCGAAGGCGACGCTGGTGCTGTCTGCGGACCTGGGCGCCATCAAGGTCAAGGAAGGGGGCGCGGTCGACGATCCACGGCACGGCGACTGGCCCGACTGGCGGCGGCTGTGGCGTGACGTCGTCACCGCGTTCGACGCACCGGCTGCGGCGCCTCCGCCTGCGGCCGCCAAACCTGCGGGCCCCGCAGCGCAGTCGCCCGAAGAGCTGCGCCGGGTCCTCGAGCTGGTGCAGGAAGGCAAGCTCACCCTCGCCGACGCCGAGAAGCTCATTCGCGCGCTCAAGTAGTCGGCTCGAGGAGACGAAGAGCGCCGTTTGGCGCGGGCCGCGCGGCCGACTTGCGCTCGGTCACGTCGCGCTCTTACCGGTCGCATCACCCGGGCGCTCGGCCGCCGCCCAGGTCGCGGTGTCGCGTGAAGCGGCGCTTGGTACGAGTCCAACGGCTACTCGTACCCTCAGCTGATCGGAGACCCCACACATGACTTCGTCGCGACCGCAGCGCCGCTCCTGGGCCGAGCCGTGGAAGGTGAAGGTCGTCGAGCCGCTGACGATGATGAGCGCGCAGGAGCGCCAGGCCGCCTTGGTCCGCGCCGGCTACAACACGTTCCTGCTCAAGTCCGAGGAGGTCTACATCGACCTGCTCACCGACTCCGGCACCAGCGCGATGAGCGACTGGCAGTGGGCGGGGATGATGATGGGCGACGAGGCGTACGCGGGCTCGAAGAACTTCTACAACCTCGAGGCCGCGGTGCAGAAACACTACGGCTACAAGCACGTCGTCCCCACCCACCAGGGCCGCGGGGCGGAGAACATCCTCTCGCAGCTGTGCATCAAGCCGGGGGACTCGGTGCCCGGGAACATGTACTTCACGACGACGCGGCTCCACCAAGAGCTCGCCGGCGGCACGTTCGTCGACGTCGTCATTCCCCAGGCGCACGACCCGAACCACGAGCACCCCTTCAAGGGCAACGTGGACGTGGACGCGCTCGAGGCGCTCATCAAGCGCGTCGGCGCCAAGAAGGTGCCCTACGTCTGCGTCGGCGCGACGGTGAACATGGCCGGCGGGCAGCCGGTGTCCATGGAGAACATGAAGGCGGTGCGCGCGCTGACGGCCAAGCACGGCGTTCGAATCTTCCTGGACGCGACCCGCGCGGTGGAGAACGCGTGGTTCATCAAGACGCGCGAGAGGGGCTACGCCGACAAGTCCGTCGCCGACATCCTCAAGGAGTTCTGCTCGTACAGCGACGGCTGCACCATGTCGGGCAAGAAGGACGCGCTGGTGAACATCGGCGGGTGGCTCGCGCTCAACGATCGCGACCTCTACGAAGAAGCCAGCAACCTGGTCGTCGTCTACGAGGGCCTCCACACGTACGGCGGCATGGCGGGGCGGGACATGGAAGCCATGGCCCGCGGCATCGTCGAGTCGGTGCAGGACGACCACGTGCGCGCCCGCATCGGCCAGGTGGAGTACCTGGGGCACAAGCTGCAGGAGTGGGGCGTGCCGATCGTCAAGCCCATCGGCGGGCACGCCGTGTACCTGGATGCGAAGGCGTTCTACCCGCACCTCACGCAGGACCAGTTCCCCGCGCAGGCGCTCGCCGCGTACCTGTACGCGGACTCCGGCGTGCGCTCGATGGAGCGCGGCATCGTGTCCGCCGGCCGGGACAAGGCGACGGGCAAGCACCACTACCCCAAGCTCGAGCTCGTGCGGCTGACGGTGCCTCGCCGCGTCTACACGCAGGCGCACATGGACGTGACAGCGGAGTCGGTGGCCGCGGTGTGGGATCAGCGGCAGGAAGCCCGCGGGCTGAAGATGGTCTACGAGCCGAAGTATCTGCGGTTCTTCCAGGCGCGCTTCGAGAAGGAGTGAGGGCGGCGGGCACGGGCTTCGCGTGGGCGTGGGGGCGCCACGGTGACGCGAACGGCCCCAGGCGAGGCGTCGATCACCGCACCGACAGCACGACGGCGGTCGCGTCGTCACGCTCTTCCGGTGAATCAGGTCACTCCTCAGAGCCGGGGCGAGCGACCTCGGCTGCTATGCCAGAGACGAGCGACGACGACTTCGCCCGCTGCCTCCTCAGCACCTGCCCGCGCACGTGCACTTCGACGCCGGCATGGGGCGTGGCCTCGAGCAACTGCGGTGCCTTCTCTCGGTTGCGCTGCCACCGGGCCAGCGCCGTCTCGATGTCGTCGAAGGCCTGCGGCGCGAAGTGCAGCTTCATTCGTGGCGCATGGCGAGGCGGCCCCAGAGTTCGTCGGCGCTCAGCTGCTTGCCGGCGTCGGCGGTGGCCAGCGCCTCGAGCAACTCCTCTTCCAGCGCAGGTGTCAGCACGAAGTCCGTCTCCGACTCGAGCACCATGACGGCGACGTGAGCGCCCTCCGGCAGCGCTTCGCCCTCCACGACCACCTGCCCTCGACGACTCGTCCGCGCAGCGTCCGCATGGTCGCCACTGTGCGCCAGCCGCACTCTCCTCGTCGACTCCCTGAAGCGACCACGGAGTTCACCCCCCAGCTCAGACGGGTGGCTCTCCTGGCCAACGCATGGGCCAGAGCGCCAACACCTGCAGCTCCCGGCGCACGTCATCGACGCGGTAGGAGAGCCAGCACTCCAAGTCCAAGAGTGCCATCCGTCGCAACGCCCCTGCCGCCCGCTGCGGTGGCCAACTGCCGACGCCAGGGACCCTTCGCAGCAGCGCCAGCGCCTGGCGCAAGGCGGGCGAGACCCGCTTCTCGGTGGCGAATTCGCGACGCCACGCCAACTCCCGCTGCACGTCAGCCTTCGCCTGCTTGGTGATGACGACTTTCAGCGTCACCCGCCGGCAGCCTCGACCTCGCCGATGAAGGCTTCGAAGTCCGACGACTCGCCTCTGTCCGCCTCCGCGATCGACTCAGCGAGGCGCCGCTGAAGCGCAGGTGTCAGCACGAAGTCCGTCTCCGACTCGACCACCATGACGGCGACGTGCGCGCCCTCCGGCAGCGCTTCGCCCTCTACGACCACCTTGCCCTCGACGACTCGTCCGCGCAGCGTCCGCATGGTCGTCATTGTGCGCCAGCCTTCCTCTCCTCGTCGACTCCCTGAAGCCACCAGCGCGACTCCAGAGTCACCTTCGTCGCGCCCACCTTCGAAGCCTTCATTCGCGGGCTCGTCCCTTCGGACACGTTCACCGTCGACGAGTGACACCTCGCCCAGGCTCGTCCGCGTCGAACGTCCACGTAGGCGCGCCACACACAGAGCCCGTCAGCGCGACTCGCCCTGCGCCTCTGCTACCGTCGCCGCCGTCGTTTCCCGTGGGAGCGCCTCCATGACCGTCGACCGCACCAACCCGTCCAGCCCGTCGCTGCCGCGCACGGCGTCGTCCCCCGGCCAAGGCCGCGTCAGCAACAGCCAGCTCCCAGCGGTCGGCAGCGAAGACGTCACCGTGCCCGAGTCGAACCCGCTGGGCTGGCGCGGCCGCACGTCCACCGGCAACCGCCCCGCCGTGCGCACGACGGGCTCTCAGCCCGCGGCGCAGAGCCTCACCGCCTTCGGCCAAGCGCTGGCAGCCGGCGGCGCACAGTCCATCGAGCTGCGCATGAAGGCGCACCTGGCCGCGCTCGAGAAGACCGGCGTCGGCACGTATTACGGCGACCATTCCCCGTGGAAGACCATGGACCAGGCCCAGCGCGCCGCGTGGCTGGAGCAGAACCTCAAGCCCGAAGCCAAAGGCCAGCCGCGCCCGCCCATCAAAGAGTCCAGCTGCATCGGCTGGGCGTTCGAGAACCTGGGCGCCGCCTACGCCGCGGCCGGCAAGTCCGAGCGCTGGCAGGAGATCCTCAAGGCCGTCGCCGCCAAGGGCAGCAAGGGCATCGACCTGGCCAAAGAACTCCAGCAGGACGGGTGGCAGGCGATCTACTGGAACCCCGACGCGCGCAACCCCGACGACGGCAACGCCGAGCACAGCTTCTCGGCGACGCAGGTGAAGAAGGGCAACGGGTACTACGGCGTGGCGATCGACGACACGGTGCTGAACTACCGGCCGTCGGGCAAAGGCTCGACGCCGACCACGAAGGACACCAGCGGGCTCGAGAAGCTCAAGCAGGTGCCGTTCTTCTTCGGGCTGGCCAAGGGCGGCATGCACACCTTCGTCGGGCGCGGTGCCACGGTGAACGAGTTCCACTGGAACGAGATGCCGAACTCCCCGCGCGCCATGGACGAGACGCCGCTCGAGAGCTGGAAGTGGAACAGCGGCGTCATCATGGTCCCGCCGGGGACCTGGCCGACGGCGCTGTCGACGAAGTGACGCTGGCCTTCAGCGCAGCGCCTGCTGCGAGAGCCGGTGCCGGCGATCGCGATCCGCCTTGCCGCTGTACCCGCCGTTGATCTTCTTGGTGATGACGTCGAAGTGTCCCGCGTCGGCGTGGCGGTTGAGGTCGTGCTTGTTCCAGTGTTTCGCTGCCGCTCGACCACCGCTTCCATTCGCCGCTCCTTCCGCGTCGCTGCGCCCGTGCCGGGTTCTCGGAATGTGGGAATGCCGCGGCCTGTAAGTGCAGTTGGTCACGCTGTCCGAAACGAAGGCAGCCCCAGCGCTTGGGCCAGGGCCTCGCTTGACGCCTGCGTGCACAAGTGTTCAGGCTCCGCCCCTTCGCCATGTTCACCGCCGCCGACGAGAGCCCTTTCGACGCGCTGTCTTCGTTCCACCCCGTCGTGCAGGCGTGGTTCCGCGAAACGCTCGGCCCGCCGTCCGCACCGCAGATCCGCGGTTGGCCGCTCATTCGCCAGGGGCGCGACGTGTTGATCGCCGCGCCGACGGGCTCGGGCAAGACCCTGACCGCCTTCCTCGCCTGCCTGGACCAGCTCTTCCGCCAGGCCGCCGACGGCGCGCTGCCCGACCAGACGCGGGTGCTCTACGTGTCTCCGCTCAAGGCGCTGGGCAACGACGTGCAGAAGAACCTGCTCGAGCCGTTGGCGCAGCTCAAAGCCCGCGCGAAGGCCCAGGGCCTGGAGCTGCCCGACATTCGTGTGCTGGTGCGTAGCGGCGACACGTCGGCCAAGGACCGCGCGGCCATGGTGAAGAAGCCGCCGCACGTCCTCATCACCACGCCCGAGTCGCTCTACCTGTACCTGACCGCCGAGCGCTCTCGCGCGACGCTGGCCGGCGTGCGCACCGTGGTGGTGGATGAGATCCACGCGCTGGCCCGCGACAAGCGCGGCAGTCACTTCGCGCTGTCCATGGAGCGGCTCAAGGCCGTGATCGCCGCGCAGGAGCCCGGCGCCGTGCCGCAGTGCATTGGCCTGTCGGCGACGACGCGGCCGTTGGAAGCGCTGGGGCAGTTCCTCACCGGCGTGCCCGCGCCCGGCCGCCCGCCGGTGGAGGTGGTGCAGGTGGGCCATGTGCGGCCGTGGGAGCTGTCGCTGGAGGTCCCCGAAGACGAGCTGTCGTCGGTGGCGACGCACGAGATGTGGGGGCAGCTCTACGAGCGGCTCGTCGCGCTGTCGCAGACCCACCGGACCATGCTCGTCTTCGCCAACACCCGCAGGCTGGCCGAGCGCGTGGGCCACGACTTGGCCGAGCGGCTCGGCGCGGACGCGGTGGGCACCCACCACGGGTCCATGGCCAAGGAGCTGCGCCTGGCGGTGGAGGACCGGCTCAAGGAAGGGCGGCTCAAGGTCATGGTCGCCACCGCGTCCCTCGAGCTGGGCCTCGACATCGGCAGCATCGATCTCGTCGTGCAGCTGGGCACGCCGCGCAGCATCGCCGTCATGTTGCAGCGGCTGGGGCGCTCCGGCCACCGCGTGTCGGCGATCTCCAAGGGCGTGCTGTTCGCGCTGACGCGGGACGAGCTGGTCGAGTGCACCGCGCTGCTCCGCGCCATCAAGGAAGGCCGCCTCGACGCGGTGCGCCTGCCGACCAAGCCGCTCGACGTGCTGGCGCAGCAGATCGTCGCCGAGGTCGCCGCGCAGGACTGGGACGAGCGCGCGCTCTACCAGCGGCTGACGCAGGCCACCGCGTACGTCGACCTGACGCCGCACGAGTACGAGCAGGTGCTGCAGCTCGTGTCCGACGGCGTGGCCACCAGCCGAGGCCGCTCTCGGGTGCACGTGCACCGCGACCGTGTCCACGGGCAGCTCAAGGCGCGAAAGGGAGCGCGGCTGATGGCGCTGCAGAACGGCGGCGCCATTCCCGACCTGTTCAGCTACCCCGTCATCGCCGAGCCCGACGACAAGCAGGTCGGCACGCTCGACGAAGACTTCGCGGTCGAGAGCATGCCCGGTGACGTGTTCGTGCTCGGGTCCACGTCCTGGCGCATTCGCCGCATCTTCGACGGGCAAGTGCGGGTGGAGAACGCGAACGGCCTGCCGCCGTCGGTGCCGTTCTGGAACGGCGAGGCGCCCGCGCGCACCGACGAGCTGTCGCGCGAGGTCGCCTCGCTGCGGGCCGACGTGCTGGCGCACCCCGAGCCCCGCGCCTGGCTCGAAGGAGAGCTGAAGCTCCCTTCCCACGCCGCGGACCTGCTGGTGCGGTACGTGAAGGCCGGCGCCGCCGCGCTGACGACGGTGCCCACGCAGACCACGCTCGTCGCCGAGCGCTTCTTCGACGAAGCCGGCGGCATGCAGCTCATCATTCACGCGCCGTTCGGCGCTCGGGTGAACCGCGCGTGGGGGCTGTCGCTGCGCAAGTCCTTCTGCCGTGCGTTCGACTTCGAACTGCAGGCCGCCGCGACCGACGACGGCATTCTGTTGTCGCTGGGTGAGCAGCACAGCTTCCCGCTCGCCGACATCTTCAAGTTCGTCTCGCCGTTCACGGCCGAGCGGGTGCTCGTGCAGGCGGTGCTGCAGGGGCCCATGTTCGGCACGCGCTTTCGCTGGGCGGCGGGGCGGGCCCTGGCGCTCAGCCGGCTGCAGAACGGCAAGCGCGTGCCGCCACCGATTCAGCGGGCGCGGGCGGAGGACCTCATCGCCGCCGTCTTCCCCGAGCAGGTCGGCTGCCAAGACAACCACGGCGGGCAGGAGATCGAGCCGCCGGATCACCCGCTCGTCTCCGAGAGCTTGAAGGACTGTCTGCACGACCTGATGGACGTGGGCGGCCTGGTGCGCGTGCTCGAAGGCATGAAGCGCGGCGACATCAAGACGGTGGCGGTCGACTTGCCCGAGCCCAGCGTCTTCGCGCACCAGCTGCTCAACAGCGCCCCGTACACGTACCTGGACGACGCTCCGCTGGAGGAGCGCCGGGCGCGCGCGGTCTCGGTGCGCCGCGCCTTGCCCGACGCCGAGGCGAAGGAGTTCGGCGCGCTGGACGCGGCGGCGATTCGTCAGGTCGTCGAAGACGCCCAGCCCACCGTGCGCGACGCCGAAGAGCTGCACGACGCGCTCTTGCAGCTGGGGGTGGTGCCGCTCGAAGTCCTGGGGCGCTGGGCACCGGACGGGGCGCGGCCGTGGCTCGACGCGCTCGCAGCCGACGACCGGGCCGGCGT
>JALHOS010000080.1 GCA_022842905.1 Myxococcaceae bacterium
TCGTGGAGTACGACCTGGGCGCCGCGACGGCGCTCGGCGCGGCGGCGCTGCTGGCGGACAACAACGACCGCTACGAGGTGTCCGGCTCGGTCGACGGCAGCACCTGGGCGCCGCTGTGGGTCGCCCCGCCCGCGGCCTCGTCGGGCATGCAGTGGCGCAGCGCCAACTCGCTGAGCGGCACCGCGCGCTTCGTCCGCGTGCGCGGCGTGGAAGGCGACGCGTCGCTGAGCGTCGCCGAGCTCGTCCTCTTCTCGTCCGCGCAGCCCGTCCTCCCGCCGCCGCTGCGCGAGGTCAGCGCACTCGACGCGGGCACGAGCTTCCGCAGCGCCGCGTTGGTCGCGACGGCGCTGTGGGTGCTGCTCGTGCTGCTGTGGTCGACGCGGGCGCCTCGGTGGTGGAACGGCGCCCTCGGCGCGGCCGCGGCAGTGGGCTTCTGGCTTGCCCTGCGCGCGTGGAGTGACGGCGCGCCGGTCGGCTTGGTGGAAGTGTCCTTGGTGCGCGGCGCGGTGGCGGTGGTGGCGCTCGCGGTCGTGCTGCGCGAGGCCTTCGGGCCCGCGGCGGTCCCTCACGACCCGCGACTGAACGTGGGGGTGCTCGGCGCGTGCGCGGGCTTGAGCCTGCTGGCGTTCTTCAACCTGGGCCAGCCGCAGTTCTTCGACGCCAAGCGCGGGCGCCCGTCGGCGGTGCACCACTACGACCTGCGCGTTTACTACCCGGTGGCCAAGTACTTCACGGAGCTCAAGTACGACGGCGTGTACTTGGCGAGCGTCGCGGCCTGGGCGGACGGCCACGGAGGCCTGGACGACCCCGAGCTCGCCGGCGCCGAGCTGCGCGACCTGCGCACCCACGTGATGCGGCCCGTCAGCGAGGTCCGCGAACAGGTCGAAGCGGTGAAGCGCCGCTTCTCGAAGGAGCGCTGGGCGGCCTTCGTCGCCGACATGCGCTACTTCTGGGAAGCCATGGGGACGCCCGCGTACCTCAGGAGCATGTCGGACCACGGCGGCAACGCGACGCCCGTCTGGCTGACGGTGGCGCTCGTCTTCTTCGCCCCCACGAGCGCGTCGGAGGCGTCGCTGCTGGCCACGGCGGCGTTGGATCCGCTCCTGCTCCTCGTCCTCGCCTTCGCGGTGTGGCGCGTCTTCGGCGCGCGCACGGCCCTGCTGACCCTCATCGTCTTCGGCGCGAACGACTTCTCGATGTTCGGTAGCAACTGGGGCGGCGCGACGCTGCGCAACGACTGGATGGTGTGCGTCGGGCTGGGCGTGGTGGCGCTGGCCACAGGAAGGCACCGCTGGGCCGGGGCAGCGCTGGCCTTCGCCGCGCTCATTCGCGCCTTCCCCGCGCTGACGCTCGCCGCGCTGGGGCTGCCGGTGGCCTGGGCGTACTTCGACGCGCGGCGCAGCGCGGGCCGCTGGCCCTCACCGCGGAGCTTCCTGGCCACGCAGCGCTGGTCCGTCGACGTGGTGGTGGGCGCGGCGCTCTTCACCGCCGGGGCGCTGCTGCTCTCGTCCCTCGTGCTGGGGACAGACGCGTGGACACTGTGGGCGGCGAAGGTGTCGAACTTCACCGCGACACCGCACGTCAACCACGTGTCCCTGGCGACCATGGTGGGCGGCGCGCAGCTCGACCAGCCGCAGGTGCTGGCCGAGCGCACGCCCTTCACCCTCTTCGTCATCGGCGTCTTCGTCTGCCTGGCGGCGTGGGCGGCGCGCATTCGGCCGACCTTCACCGCGCCGGTGCTGGGCCTGTGCCTCATTCCGGTGCTGGCCAACCCCGCCAACTACTACCTGCACTGCGTCTTCCTGCTGCCGCTGCTGACGCCGGAGCGACGAAACGAAGTGGGCGACGCCGTCGAGGCGCGCCGGCGCGTGGCGGTGTGGTCCTGGTGCCTGGCCTTGTGCGCCGCGCAGTACCTGACCGTGAAGGAGACGCCCTGGGAGGTGCACTTCACCAACGCCAGCGCGCTGCTCTTGGCGGCGCTGGTCGCGGTGCTGTGGTGCCTGGTGCCGCGCGACGCCGAAGGGCGGCTGCTCAGCCCGTTCGACGCGTCGCTCAGTTCTCGACCGTGATGGAGACCTGCGCGAGCTCCTTGCCGCCGCGCAGCACCGCCGCCGTCCACTTCCCCGCCGTCTTCATGCCCTGCGCCTTCCAGCTGCGCGTGCGCCCCTGCCCTTCGACGCTGACGGCCTGCGGCGTCTGCGGCTTCCCGTCGGCGGCGAACTGCACGGTGATGTCCTCGTACTTCCCGCCCTTGGGGCAGAACCACAACATCCACAAGTGCACGACGGTGCCCTTCTTCACCGGGCCGGTGACGGGTTCGATGCAGGTGAAGGCCGTGGGGCTGCCCTTGGTGGTGTCCACTTTGAGGCAGGGCACCGCGTCGAGCAGCACCGGCCCCAGGTCCTTCCCGTTCTCCTCGTAGTCGAGGAAGCGCTTGAGCTCCGCGGCGGTGGGTGGCTCGGCAGCGACGCTGACGGCGGACGAGAGCAACAGGGCGGCGACGAGGCTGCGCATATGAAGAGTCTCCTGGGTGGAAGGGACGCGAACCGTACGCGGAAACCGGCGAGGAAGTGCGTGGGCAAGAGCCTCTGCGCGCAGCTCAGGCCGTCGTCCGGGGTGGTCAGGGCCAGCGCACGTGGAGCTCCACGGCGCGGTGGTCAGCGGACAGCGCTCCCTTCACCTCACCCTTCCGCTGCGCGAGCGACAGAATGTAGTGGGCGATGGCCCGAAAGTGAGCGACGAAGGACGCGGTCACGGGGCTCGGGTAGCCGATGCGGAAGAGCCCGCCCGAAGCACCGTCGGCGGTCCAGTCGACCGTCAGTCCGCGGACGCCAGCGGCGAAGACCCGTGGCGCGCCGGCGAAGAGCGTACCGGGCTTCATGCCGCTCAAGGACACCGTCACCTTGACCAGCGGCCCCACCACGACCCCCATGCGATTGTTCAGCGCGGCCAAGACGACGCGCTCGAGCGCAGGGGCGCCAAACCTGGCGACGACGAGCTCGTTCGACTCGCCGATGACGGCCCCGGGCCACCACTTGCGAGAGAGCGGCTGCTCGAGGCCTTCGCGCACGAGCGGACCGACTCGGGCGAGCAAGGCCGGCATCATGCCCGCGGCGACGAGCTCGGTGGCGATGGCGTTGACGTAGGTGCCGGCGTTCTCGAAGTCGAGCCAGCGCGTCGGGTGGCCGATGTCCACGGGCGTTTGCAGCGGCGCGTCGGGCGGCGGGGTGGCCGGGCCTGAGTTCGTCGACGCCCGTGCAGCTGGGTTCGACGACGCCTGCAGCGAAGCGGCGCTGACGGACGCAGGCCTCGAAGGCGGAGCCACGGGCGGCTCCGGCGGCGGCGCGGAGGCTCGCTGTGGAGTCTCTGCCGAGTTCGCGCGCGCGTGTGAAGGACGGTGCGTGGACGGCGCCGAAGGCGACGGTGCGGGCGTACGGAGCGGGGCGTCCGACGGCGTCGCGGGCGTCCGCAGCGGACCCTCTGCCGCCGCCGGGTTGCGGTGCGCGGAGGGCGACGGCGTTCGGAGCAGCGTGTCCGACGGCGCCGCGGGCGTCCGCAGCGGATCCGCCGACGACGAGTCGGTGTGCGAAGCGCGGCGCGAAGACGGGGCCGAAGCGGCTGGCGCGGGTGTACTCAGCGTCGCCTCCAACGGCGGCGAGCTCACCTGCGAAGCGCCAAAGGCCGTCGGCGTCGACGGGCGCGGCGCGGGCGTGTGCTGCCCCGACTGGGGGGCACTCGGTCGTGGAGCGCCGGGCGAAGAGCCCGCTGCGCTCCGCGCTTGCGGCGTGACCAACTCCTCGGTGCGCGCCGCGGCGTGCGACCCAGACGGCCGCGGCGCCGCGCCCTTCCCCACCGCGATGACGACGTTGCTCAGCTGCGGCGCCGGCGGGCGAGTCCGCTTGGCGAGGTCCTCCGTGCCCAGGCTCGTCAGGTAGTCCGCGACCTGCTGACGCGCGTTCGCTGCCACCAGCGCCTCCAGGGCCTCAGCCGCCGCCCCGCAGCTCGGAAAACGCCCCGCGGGCAGCTTGGCCAACAAGCGCGCGACGAGCGCGTCGACCTTCGCAGGCACGTCCTTGCGCCAGTGACTGGGTGGCGGAAGGTCCGCCTCGAGGACCAGCTTGAGCAGAGCGATGTCACCGTCCGCGCGGTAGGCGCGGCGCCCGGTCAGCAGCTCCCACAGCACCAGACCCAGCGCGAACTGGTCGGTGTGGCCGGTCAGCGCGGCGCCCTGGACCTGCTCCGGGGCCATGTACGCGAGCTTTCCCTTGATGACGCCGGTGGCCGTGCGCGTGCTGCGGTTCGACGCGCGCGCGATGCCGAAGTCCACCACCTTGGCGACGCCGTCCTCGCGCACCATGACGTTCTGAGGGCTCATGTCGCGGTGCACGACATTGAGCGGAGCGCCCGTCTCGTCCTTCAGGCCGTGGGCGTGCCCCAAGCCAGCGGCGACGTCGGCGGCGATGCGGAGCGCGACCGGCACCGGCACGCTGCGCCCCTGCGCGTGGCTCAGGCGAAGCACGTCGGCCACGTCGCGGCCGTGCACGTACTCCATGGCGATGACGTACGCGCCGTCCCAGACGCCCACCTCCGCCAGGGCGACGACGTTGGGGTGGTCCAGCCGCGCGGCGAGCTTCGCCTCGTCGAGGAACTGCTGCACGAAGCCGTCCTGCCGCGCGAGCTCCGGGAGCAACACCTTGAGCACCACCGGCCGACTGCCGTCCGTCGCGAAGTACACCTCGCTCATGCCGCCCACGGCGAGCCGGTGGGACACCGCGTACTTCCCGAACACGGTGGCGCCGGTGAGGCTCAAGGCAGGCGTCCTCCACGGAGGAGCTCGAGCGAGGGCGAGCAGGAAGGACGGGGCATGGGGCGAGCGGCGACGACGCACGCTAGAGCAGACGGGCCCCAAAAGCGCACGTGCAGATCAACTCGGACGCAGCGCGCTCGAGCCCCGAATCGAGCGTCGTCAGCCCTCGCGGCGGGCGCCGCTGACGTACTTCTCGTTCACGGCCTTGTACGCGGCGTCGCCCTTGCCCAGCGTGGCCGTCAACGCCAAGTCCGGTGACGCGCCGAAGTTCTCCGGCCGCGCCACCCACTGCTTGATGGCCGCCCAGCCGCCCAGCCGCGACTCGTCGACGCGCGCGGTGCCGATCCACGGTAGCCGCTCGCCGCTGCCCGCGTAGGCCGCCTTGAGGAACTCCACGGCGGTCTCGCTGCAGTACAGCGCGTCGTCGCCGAAGGTGAGGTTGTAGTCGTACGGCTTGCCGAGCAGCCCCTGGAGCCGTTCGAGCCCGCGCTCGCGCATGGCCGGCGTCATCTTCGGGTCGCGGACGACGTAGACGCTGTCCTGCCCGGCGCGGTCGAAGTACTCGGCCAGCCCTTCGCGCAGCACGCCCGTCTTCGCGTGGCCCGTCGTCAACAGCCGGCCCACCTCGAACGCGTTCCACGCGGCGTTCATGTTCTCGTGCTGCGTCGCCATGGCGTGAACGATGGAAGGGGCGCCAGCGCGCGCGTCGGGCCCGACGTAGATGGCCAGGTGGGTGCCCTTGCCGTCGCGGCCGGTGACGATGAAGTCGCCCGGCTGGAGCTTGGGCGCCTCGCCGTTGGGACCCGGGCGAGTCAGCGCTTCGACGTCGGCCCCGCGGAGCTTCGGCAAGCCCAGCGTCGCCGGCTGCTGGTAGGTGAAGGACAGCGCCGCGCGCGTCAGCGTGTCGTTGCCCGTCGCCTTCTCGGCGAGGCCGGGGGTGAAGGCGTTGGGCCCTTCGACGATGAAGCCCTTCACGCGGACGTCGCGCGCGGCGTCGGTGCCCGCCACCTGCCGAAGCTCGGCCGGCGCCTTGGCGCTCGCCGTTTCGAACGTGTCGCGGTGCACCGTGCGGCGCGCAGGCGGAGGCGTTCGGCCCACCGCCGGCATCGACGCAGGACCGGACGTGACGAGCGCGGAGCGTCGGGGGGTGCGGAGGACGTCGACGGTCATGAAAGTGGCTGGCTCAAAGAGGACGAGTCGACAGAGAGTGTCGACTGAGTCAGCGCACCGGTTGACTGCGCACCACGACGGAGATGCTCCGTTCTTTCAGTCAGTTAGCGCCGTTGTGTGTAAATACGCACAACAGCTTTCACTACGGCGCGAAGTCCGCGAGCGTGGCCTGCACCATGCGCCCAGCCTGGAGCGGCGTCTCCGTGCCCGGGAAGAACGTGCTGCCGTCGACTTCCCGCAGCGCCGCGACGTAGACGCTCGTCACGGTCAACCCCCACGTCGTCAGCGTGGCGACGTCGTCCTCCGAGAACAGCGGCGAGACGCGGTTGCCCATGACGAGCGGCAGGTCCGCCGCGGCGACCAACCGGTTGAGCCCGGCGAAGCCTCCGCGTGGGCTCGTCGCGACGACGAAGGTGTACAGCGTGTCGAAGCTGCCGTCGGGCAGCCGCACCTCGGTGCGCAGCCCAGCGCGGGGGCCGAAGAGCTGCGCGGGCGCGGGCAGCGGCGGCGGCGCGGGGACGCTGAGCGACACCGGGCTGCCCATGCGCATGGCCTCCACGGTGAAGGTGTCTGACGTGTTGAAGGCGGGCTGTCCCACCAGCCCGGTGATGGCGTAGCGCCCCGCGGTGAAGGTGGCGGTGGCGGTCTGCCGGCCGCTGCGCAGCGTGAGGGGCGAGAGCCCGGCGATGCTGTTGAACGCCGTCACGCCCTCGTACAGCACCGAGTCATTCGTCACCGGAGAGAACTGCGCTTCCACCGGGGCCGTCGGGGAGATGACGTTCGCCGTCACGCCGGTGCCCATGCTCGTCCAGCCGGTGCCGTTCTTCACGATGCGGGTCACGTCGGCGAGGAAGATGGCGTCCTTCCCGCGGCGGAGGCCTCGGCGCTCACACTGCACGTTCTTCTTCGCGGTGATGAAGACACGCCCGAAGACGTGCGCGGACAGCTCCGCGGTGCCTCGGCGGGTGCAGGTGAAGCTGATGCCGGCGCTCGCCACCTGCGCCGCGGTGATGTCCCGGGGCACCAGCGCGCTGCGCACGGGCGCGGCGAGCTGCAGCGGCTCCTGCGCGGAGAACTCGGCGGCGGTCAGCCAGATGATGGCGTTGGGGTCCGTCGTGGACACGCGGACGGACGCCGTCGACGGCTGCCCGACGAGGCACGGGTTGCACGCCGGGACGACCTCCGCGCGCACGTTGGCAGGGTCGAAGGCAGGCAGCGGCCGCAGGCCAGGGAAGGCGCCGACGAGGTCGGGGTTGCTCAGCACGGCCGAGGTGCACAGCCGACACACCGGCAAGCCGCCGGGCTGCACCGCCCACAGCGCGAGCAGCTTCGCGTACGGGTGCGCGCCGCTCGTCTGCGCGGGGCCTGGCGGCCTCGCCAGCCGGGGCCCGCAGATGCCGAAGTACGACTGGAGCAGCGAGTGCTCGGGCGCGCCGGGCTGCGCGGTGTCGTCTTCCTGCCGCACCCGCTCGACGCTGGCGCCGCTGCCCGGCTCAACACACAGGAAGCCGACGGGCACGTCGGGCCAGCCGCCGTCGGTCAGCCCTCCGTCCCAGACGAAGCCGCCGTCGTTGCGCGGGCCGCCGTCGAGGCCGCCGAAGGGCAGCACCCGCCACGTGACGCGCTCACGGCGGTAGGGGCTGGGCGGCATGCCGGTGGGCGCGGGCAGCCGCAGCGTGCCGGTGAAGCCCGCGTCCACGGGGCGCGCGAAGAAGTCGGGCGAGCCGTCTTGGTCGAAGTCGAGCAGCGGGCCGGAAGACGACAGCTCGTCTTCAAGGGTGACGGTGCCGCTCTCATCCACGTCGGCGGACACGACGCCGGCCTGGGTGCCGTCGCCGGGCTCTCCGCTGGCGATGACGGTGCGCAGCGGGCGGCGGCCGCCGTCGAGCGTCGTCAGGTGGAGGTGGCCGAGCGTCTCCACGCGCGTGCGGCCGCCGTCGAGCGGAATGAAGACGCCCGTCATGAAGCCCGCGCCGCCGTCGGGCACCCGCACCGCCCACGCGCGCAGCGTGCGGGGTGAGCCGCCGTCGGGCAGCGGGACCTCGTCGACGGACGTGCCAGGCCACGGCGCGGTCCGCGTGGGGACGAAGAGCAGCGCGGTGCCGCCGTCGGCGAAGCGCACGTAGCCCGCATCGGGGAAGACCCACCAGCCGCCGTCGGTGAGGAAGCCGTCCGGGCCGGCGTCGGGCATGCCCGCATCGGCGCCGGCGTCCGACGGACCGGCATCGGCCGGGCCTGCGTCAGCGCCCGCGTCGAGGCCGCCGTCAGGACCCGCGTCGACGGAGAGGCCCGCGTCCACCCCCGCGTCGTGCCCGGCGTCCGTCGAGGCGCCCGCGTCGAAGCCCGCATCGTCCGGGCCCACCATGGCGGAGCCACCGTCGACGCCGCCGTCCTTGCCGCTCAAGTCGCGGCAGCCAGCCCCGAGCAGCGCCACGCCGACACACATCCCCCAGAGTCGTCGCATAGGCGGCGCAGGGTAGCGCTTGGCACGGACCGAGCGTGAGCCCGGAAGGCGGCGTTCGTCGGCCGGCCGCGGTGCGCTATGGAGCCCCGCCCATGGGCCGCGATGCCAAGGAGGTGTTCGGTGAGTGAAGCGTCGGACGTCGCGGCCCCGTCGAGCCCGCCCACGGAGCCAGCCGTCGCCCCTGCCGCACCGAGCGCTCCAACGCCGAGCCTGTGGGCGCGAGGCGTCCACTTCCTCGCCGAGCGCTGGTTCAGCGTCGACCACCGCGCGCTGGGCATCTTCCGCATCGCCTTCGGGCTGGTGCTGCTCACGAACCTCTACGACCGGGCGAGCGACTTCGGGCTGGTGAGCTTCTATTCGAACGAAGGCGTCCTCCCGAACCACTACGCCCTCTTCCTGCGACTCCAGCCGGGCTACTGGTCCTTCCTGCTCGGCCTGTCGACGCCCGCCGAGGTGTCCGTCGGCTTCGCGCTCATCGCGCTGGTGTACGTGCTGTACCTGGTCGGCTGGAAGACGCGGTGGATGCAGCTGCTCGCGCTGCTGTGCATCGAGTCGCTCAACTTCCGCTTCCTCGTCGTGCAGCACGGCGGCGCGGTGGTGGTGAACATTCTGGCCGCGTTGACGCTCTTCCTCCCGCTGGGGCGACGCTACTCAGTGGACGCGTGGCTTCAGTCCCTGCGGCACGGCGGCGACGCGACGGTGGAGGACCTCGCGCGAGCGCGCTGGCGAGACTTGCGCAAGCGCTCGGCGACCGTCTCGGTGGCCTTCTTCGTGCTGTGTCTGCAGTTCGCCGTCATCTACTTCTTCAACACCGTGCAGAAGACGGGGCCGAGCTGGCGCGACGGCTCGGCGGTGCACGACCTGGCGTGGGTGAATCGGCTCGCGACGCCGTTGGCGGTGTGGCTGCGCACGCACGGCCTGGCGACGCTCAGCCCCATTCTGAGCTGGGGCACGCTCGTCGTCGAAGGGGTGCTCCCGCTGCTCATTCTCTCGCCGTGGCTCCAGCGGTGGCTGAGGCCCGTCGCGTTCCTGCTCATCCTCGGGCTGCACGGCGGCATCTCCTCGCTCAGCCGGCTCGCCGCGTTCTCCTGGGCGATGATGTGCTTCGGCACGCTCTTGCTGACGCCGTCGCTGCTGGACTGGCTCGAGGCGCGGTGGGCGCGCCGCTCGGAGCCCTTGTCCGTTCCCGTGGACTGGGAGCAGCCGGCGCAGCGGCTGTGGGCGCGGGTGGCGGCGCGGCTGGCTCCGGACGGCGTGCTCTCGTTCGTCCACACGCCGGGGCACCTGCCTTCGAGCGAGCAGCTCGGCGCCGTGCTCGGAGCGCTCCCCTTCGGCGGGCTGCTCACGTGGGCGGCGCAGAAGCCGCTCGTCTTGGCGCTGGCCCGACGGTTCGCCGAGTTCGCCGCGCCGAGGCTCGAGCCGCGCGCCGCGCTGCCGCCGGTCCTCCTCACCCACCGACTCGGCCGCCTCGCCGCGGTCGTCATCCCCGTGTGGCTCGCGGTGGCGATCGGCAGCCAAGTGCTCGTCGACAACTTCGCGGTGCCGCCGGAGCTCAAGCCCCAACAGCGCTCCGCGTTCCTGACGGCGCCCATCGAGTACCTCGACCTGTGGCAAGGCTGGCGCATGTTCGCGCCGGAGACGCCGGCGAATGACTACCGCATGGTGGTGGACGCGACGCTCGCCGACGGCACCCACCTCGACGTGCTCACCGAGGAGCCGCCGGACTTCGAGCCGTGGCGCACGCCGTACTGGGGCACCAACCAGCACTGGTGTGAGTTCCACGGCCGCTTCGTTCACCAGAGAGAGCACTGGCGCTACACGAGGGACTACCTGCGGCGGCTGCCGCAGCTCAAAGGCTGGCCGCCCAGCAAGCACGTGGTGGCGCTCGAGGTGTGGAAGGTGGGGTACGACTCTCCACCGCTCGGCGGCACCGAGCCGCACAACTTCCTGAAGGAGCGGCTGTTCGGCGACGAGCCGTTGTGAGTGGCGCCAGTGCCCGACGCGTCGTGCACGACGGGCACCACGCGCGCCCCTTGCAGCTGAAGGCCACTAGCCGAGTTCGAGTTCGCTACTGGAAGCGCAGCGGCCTGACCGCAGCCGAGTCGCGACCGCTACGGGCTCAATCCGAGGACGCTGAGGTGGTGGAGTTCAGGAGGTCATGACGCAGGTTTGTATTCGCGACGCTCCTCGCTGCCTACGCACTTCAGCGTGGCAGATGCGCAGTTGACGCAGACGGGCGAGGTGACAGCCGTTCGCTGTGGCGGCGTGTTCCGCACCGGGAGCGGAAATATGCATGGAGGCACCGCTGGGCAGAACGCTGATAGCTGTGCACTTCAGTCGGCTGGTGACGCAGCAGTCGGGTGCACAGTTTTGCAACTACAAGGCTTCGCTGGCGCCGATATCAAAGGTGGTTCCATTCGGCCCGGACGTGACGCCAGGGTGGTCGAACGGCCTTGATGTTCCGTGAATGTCAGTCTGGGCGCCCGTCGAGACGCCTTTGTCGATGAGTTCGTTGGCGTTGCTGGGCACCAGCACGTAGGCGTCATCGCGTGTGAACGAAATGGCGTCAGGACCCCAAAGCGTGGCTATGTCGAACGAACTAAACGTTCGCAAAAATGGCGACAAGGAGCCGTTGGGCAAATCGATATTACCCTCAGAATTCGCGGTCGCACTCAAATTGAACGGGTTTGACGTTTGAAAGAAAACGCTGTTGGTCACCGTTCGCGTGCCGCCACTGAACGAGATGGCCGACGTGTTTTGCATAAAGGTGTTGTTCAAGAACGAGAGCGAGCCGCCGAGCTGGTTAATCAGTGTTTGAAGGCCGAAATTGGTTCCAATCCACACGACGTTGGCGGCGACGACAGTGCCGGTATCAACCCACATGGCTAAGCCATTTCTCACAAACACCACACTACGTAGCGTCAAATCATGCACCGCCCTGATCGCAGGCCCAACGTTGTTATTTATGAACAAGGTTCGTTCGATGGTTGCAGTGCGGCCTGCAAGCACTGTCGCCTGATCTGTGGCTGCGTTGTTTGAGTCGAAGACGCAATCACGCAGCTGAACCATGACGTTGATGGCATAAAGCATGCTCGCGCCGACATTGCGGGTGAACGTGCAACGCTCGGCCATGAGGCTTCCGCCCACCACGCGTATTCCAGCCGGTTGATTGCCAGGGGTTGAACTAAAGCTGTCGCTGCCCCTGTTGTTGCGAAGGATGCAGTCGCGCATCACCACGAGTTGCGATTCCGTCACAAGTACCTGATTGACATGCCCATAGAACGAAGACCTCGTGATTGTGTGAGGCCCGGCTGTTGTCAAAGCAGCACCGACAAAACTGGTAGACGTCGGAGAACTGGCAGGCCCCACACCACGAGCGAAATCGACTCCATCGATAGATACGTTCGACAAAGCGTCGCTCACGGCAATCGCGACGCTATTGTTGCCATCCAGCGTCGTGACATGGGTTGTCGGTGTTCTGAGAGACGGATCATGCTGGGGGTTGGTCGCCGAAAAGCCACCCAAGACGTTCGTCCCGAAGAATCTGAGCGTTCGAGGCACGACATAGGTGCCCTCGGTCAGCCATATCTCGGACCCCGGCTGAACACCGGTGAGCCTATCGGGAACGCTGCTGAGTGCATCGTCAAAGCTGATGCCGGAGCCGCCATCTGGTGGGCAGCTTCCACCGTCGGCAAGGCATGCACGGACGTAGTGGATTCGTCGAATGGTGAAAAAGTCACTCGCTTGAACGCGCGCCGCGGTCGACAAATAGGTGAAGTCCAGCGGGCCAGTCGTTGCGCCGGTGGGTATGATAAACGTCAGGCTGCTCGAGGAATTCGTTGTGAGCGTTGTCTGTGTTGCGCTCATGAAGACTGCGCTGCGAATGCGATTGAAGTGTTGTCCCGTCGCAACCACCGTGTCACCCGCGAGTCCGCTATGACGGTTGAGTCTGATAACCGTCGGTGTGTTTTCAATAATTGAAATAACTGGCTGAGATGTGATGCTTCCGGTTGGTGAAACGGTGACGCTGCTGGTGCCGACAAGTTGGTTGTCTCCGTTCTTCACGTCGATGTTCCAAGTTCCGGGGAAGACATCTGTTTCGTAGGTCGCGCTCTGCAGCGCTCCTTGAGGTGCGTGCAGCGCAGCAACTCCGGCATCAACAATTTCAATTGCGACCGGCTCGGAGAGCGTGGCGTTGGTGTTTAACAATTGCAGTCGAACCACGACGCGCCCGGGTGTTACCGCCATGCCACCGTCAGAATTCGCGGCGCCCCCACCGACGCCACCTGCAGAGCCGCCAGCGCCTGCGGAGCCACCCGCCGTTCCACCTCCAGCGCCCGCGGAGCCACCCGCTGTTCCACCTCCAGCGCCCGCGGAGCCACCGGCTGTTCCACCTCCAGCGCCCGCGGAGCCACCCGCTGTTCCACCTCCAGCGCCCGCAGAGCCACCGGCTGTTCCACCTCCAGCGCCCCCGGAGCCACCCGCTGTTCCACCTCCAGCGCCCGCGGAGCCACCCGCTGTTCCACCTCCAGCGCCCGCGGAGCCACCCGCTGTTCCACCTCCAGCGCCCGCAGAGCCACCGGCTGTTCCACCTCCAGCGCCTGTGGAACCACCAGCGGCTCCACCTTCGGAACCTGCGTCGGTTGGCGAGGTCGGATCGCCACAGCCCAGCGCCGAGAGAACAGTCGCGAGGAGTATCAGCCTGAGTGGCATAGTCAGCTGCACGTAACACGTCCGGCGCTATTCGCCGCCTGCCACAGCTCAAAGGCTGGCCGCCCAGCAAGCACGTGGTGGCGCTCGAGGTGTGGACGGTGGGCTACGACGAGCCGCTGTGAGCGCAGCGCCCTTCAGCGCAGCGTGACGCCGCGCACGGCAATGGGGCCTTCGGTCTCGTTCTTCACCAGCACGCGGACACCGTCACCTTCGGCAGCGACGACGGCGGCGACTCCGGGGCTCAGCGCGTCGACCTCGGCGGCCGTAGCGCGGCTGTGCTCGACCCGAACCTCGACGCTGGCCTTCGCCGCGAGCTCCGCGACGAGCTCCGTCCCTTTGAATCGAAGCTTCCCGCCGTCGTGCGCGAGGCTGGCCGGCTTGAGCCGGAGCGTTTCCCCTTCGGCCACCCGGGCGATGGCGCTGTCTCGTCTCAGCCAGCCAGTGCCCTCGACGACCTCGGGGCCCTCCGCGACGAACACCATCGGCCCGTAGTTCGCCTGGAAGTCTGGGTGCGCGAACAGTCGGCTCGTCCAGGGAATGAAGGTGCACGCGCTCGCAAACCCCTGCGGCGTGCAGGGGACGATGAGGGCCGGCTTCCGTTCGAGGATGGAGTCCGGGTTGCCGACGTCGTGCAGCGCGTGGGACAGGTCGCTGTTCCCGTAGTGCGGCGGCAACCGGCGCGGCAGGTCGTGGTCGTTCAGCGCGAGCATGTCGATGGCGGGCAGCTTCATGAAGAAGCCCAGCGCGCCCGCCGCGTCGATGCCGACGGTCGGCTGCTCAGCCTCAAACGCGCGGCTCAAGAAAGGTCCCGTCGTCTGGGCGATCCACTCCCAGCGCTCTCCCTTGGCGTCCAGGCTGCGCTGGTCCTTCAGGCCGACCCGCGCGGCGCCGGCGAGGAAAACCACCACCCCCACCAGACCGAGCACGCGCTTCCCGCGTCCCGCCTCGAGCAAAGTCCAAACACCCAGCGCAGTGTGCAGCGCCAGCAAGACGAGGGGAGCCAGGAGGTGCCGGCGGCCAGGGAAGATGTCTCCGCCAACCGTCACCACGTACCCAAGCCACAGCGCGCTGCTGACCAGGGTGAACACCATCCACCGGCGGCGCGGCGAGAAGAGCAGCACGAGCGTGCCGAGCAGCGCTCCGACGAGGAACGGGCTGAGCACCCACAGTCCGTCCGTGACGTACGCCCAGCCACCCTCGACCCGCATCCACGAGAGCGTCGTCTTCAGCCGCGCGGTGTTGGGCACCCACTCGCCGTAGTAGGCGAGGCGAAACCCGAGCTGAGCCACGAAGGCGAGGACCGGCAAGGCCAACAGCCGCAGCGCCGCGCTCCAGCGCCGCGGGCCGTGCGTCGCCAGCACCTGAAGCGCGGCACAGCCGACGAACAGCGGGCTGTCTGGGCGGGTGAGGACGGCGAGCGCCAGCGCGAACCCAGGCAGCCACAGCCGCGCAAGCTCCTCCGGCGCCTCCGCGGCGCGCCACAGCGACACGGCCGCGACGCTCAAGCACGCCACGAGGAGCGGCTGCTCGAGCCCTCCGACCGACCACACCGCCAGAGGCCCGCTGAGCGCCAAGCCGCTGGCGACGGCGCCGCACGCGACCGCCGCCCAGACGCCGCGCCGCGCTTGAAACGTGAGGGCCAAGAGCACCGTCGCCGCCGTCCCGAAGGCCAGCACCCGCGCGGCGTGGACCAGGTCCATCACCAGCCCCAGCGCCGCGCAGAGCAGCACCCAGAGCAGGTTGGTGTACCCCTCCACGCGCGGCCCCGACGACCACGTCAGGCCCTGCCCATGGAGGAGCCGGTCGCTGTACCGAAGAGAGATGAACGCGTCGTCGGCCATGAACGGCCAGTACTGCTTCGCGTGCCACGCCAGCAGCAGCACCGCCGGCACCGAGACGACGACGACCCTCAGCCACCCGAGCCATCGGTTGCGCACCACCTGGCCCGGGACCTCGGCCAGGAGCGCGCTCATGGGTTGGGTCCCACGTCAGCGGGGACGGCGCGGTAGACGAGCACGTCGTCGACCAGCAGGTGCCCCCACGCCCCGGCCGACGCGTCGACGATGCGCAGCGTCGGCGCCGCCAGGCCGTCGAGGCTCGCCTCCACCGGCCGCAGCACCTCGTCGCGCTGCCCACACCACCGGCTCACCTCGCGCTCACCGTCCAGGAGCGCCACGTAGACGACCTGGCACTCGTTGCCTCCGCCGACGAGAAGATTCACCCGCTGGCCTTCACCCGCGGGCAGCTTCAGCTCCACCGAGCCCGTCGTCCGATCGACGTCCTTGTACGTGTTGAGCAAGCGCCGACCCACGTAGCCGACGACCTGCGTCTGCTCGCGCTGCGTGCCGTCCACCGGCGGCCACACGGCGCCTTCGGTGCGCGCCGGCGCGACGTCGTCTTCGAACGTGAAGCGCGCGAGCACTCTCGAGCTGAGCGCCTGCACCAACTCGGGCGCGCCGAAGCTGTCCGCGCGCCGCAGCCAGCTCGGCAGCTCCTCGGGTGGAATCGTCTGCGGGTTCACCGCGCGCAGCTCGTCACCCTTCGCGAAGCGGTCGAGCCGAGCCAGGACCTCGTCCTTCCGCTTGGAGCCCGTCAGGAACTTCTCGAAGAACGCGCGGTCCGCATCGAGCTGCTGGCGGGAGAGCGTGCGCAGCGACCGCTCCACGGTCTGCTCGATGAACGGGAACGGCCAGTTTTCCTTCCGCGCGAGCGCGTCGATGTCGTCGTCGTACCGCACCAGCCAGAACTTGCGGCCGCCCGCGTGGAAGCCGACCGCGTCTTCCCGCTCGGCGCCCCAGGGGTTGCCGTCGGAGAAGCCCGCGCCCTCGGCCAGCATGTCGTCGAGCGTGGCGAACTTCTCGTGGCCCGGCCGCCCGCGCGCGGTGATTTCGTGCTTGGCCACCCGCGCGTTCGCCAGCCCGTACGTGTCCATGAGCGGAACGTGCGTGAAGTACCCCACCATGCCGATGCAGCCGATGGCGAGCTTCGGCGCGACGCCCTTGGCGAAGAACTGCTCTTCGACGGTGCGGCCCAGCGTGACGAGGTCGCTGCCGTGGTCCACCGGGAAGCCGCTGCGCAGCTGGTAGAACGTCTCCTCCGCGGCCAGGTGCCACTTCTTCTCCCACGGCCCAATCGGCTTGGGGTTGAGCGCCAGGACGGCCCACGACAGCGCGAGCGGGAGGCCGAGGGCGGCGACGCTCCACCGCGGCCAGGTCAACGACGGGCGCCGCGTCACCACGTCCCACGCCACGACGACGAAGAAGAGCGTCGGCAAGAGGAAGCGGAACTCCATGAAGTCGCCGCCCACCTTGGTGACGTACAGCCCGTGCGTCGCCGCCACCGCGAAGGCGTAGAGCACCAGCGGCCGGCGCTTCTCGTCGCGCAGCACCCACGGGAACGCCCAGAGCAGCCCGAAAGCCGCGAGCACGGCGCCCGACACGAGGAAGGCGTGCACCAGGTACACGTAGCCCTGGCTGAAGTACGAGCCGCCGCCGGACTTCGCGTAGTACGTGTTGGGGAAGAACTGGCCGTAGTAGCTCCAGCGCCACGCCCAGTACGCGGTGAAGATGGCGAGCGTCGGTGTCGCCAGCCGCAGCAGGGGCCTGAGTGCGGGCTCGAGCGAGCGGTGCGTCAGCCAGGTGTCGACCACCACCACCGCCCACGCGGCGCCCGCGAGCAGCAGGTGGTCCGGCCGAGTCATGGCGCCCAGGCCGAAGACGACGCCGGACCAGACGAGCCAGCCTCTGCGCCAAAGCAGCGCCGCCCCCGCGCAGAGCGTCAGGGAGACGATGGACTCGAGCCCGCTCGTCGCGAAGGTGAAGAACGGTCGGCTCAGCGCCACGGCGATGGCGGCCAAGGGCAGGCTCGCCTTCGCGTCCTGCTCGAGCGGCCCCTGCGTCAGCTCCCACGCGATGAGCACCAGGGCGACGAAGCACAGGAGGTTTCCCAGCAGCGCGGCCTCCGGAATCGGCCCGCCCAGCTTGCCCACCACGCCGAGCAGCGCGACCCACAGGAAGTTGGTGTAGCCCTCGACGTACTCGCCGGGGTTGAGCACGAAGCCGTGGCCTTCGACGAAGCGCTTGGAGAAGGCGAAGGAGATGTACGCGTCGTCGGCGAGCCACTTCACCGCCCACGCTTCTTTGAGGCCCCACCCGAGCGCCCCGGTGACGCCCACCAGTGCGACGAGCCGGCGGGCGAGCGCAGGCAACACCGGCTGCACGAGGAGCCACAGCGCCAGGCCGGTGGACGCCAGCCCAAGGAACAGCCAGCGCTCCTTCACGAGCGTCCACACCGCCTGGACGATTTCCTCGGGCCACGTCATTCGGGGCCACGCCTTACACGGCCTTCCGGGGCGCACAAAGGCGGCAGTGCCCGCGAGGCGGCCATGCGGTAAGGGCGTGCTGAGCGTCATGCCAGCCCCGCAGCGGCCCACCGTCTCCGTCGTCGTCCCCGTCTTCAACGAGGCGCGCACCTGGCGTCGCTGCCTGGAGCGGCTGCTCACCGCCGACTTCGACAAAGAAGTCATTCTGGTGGACGACGGCAGCACCGACGGCACGCGGGAGGAGCTCGAGTCGCTCGCCCACGCGGGGCTCGAGAGCCTGAACGTCAGCGCCGTCGGCCGGACGACACTGCACGTGCTCTTCCAGCCGCACAACCAGGGCAAGGGCGCCGCGCTGCGCTTGGGCTTCAGCCACGCGAGCGGGGACATCGTCATCATTCAGGACGCGGACCTCGAGTACGACCCGCATCAGATTCCGCGCGTCATCGCCCCCATCGTGCAGGGGGACGCCGACGTGGTGTTCGGCAGCCGCTTCATCGGCGAGACGCGCCGCGTCCTCTACTACTGGCACGCGGTCGCCAACTGGTGGCTGACGACGCTGTCGAACATGGCCACCGGGCTCAACCTGACGGACATGGAGACTTGTTACAAAGCGTTCCGCCGCGAGGTGCTCTTGCGCATGACGCTGAGCGAGTCGCGCTTCGGCATCGAGCCCGAGCTCACCGCCCAAGCCGCGCGGCTGCAGGTGCGCGTGTACGAAGTGCCCATCAACTACTTCGGGCGCACGTACGACGAAGGGAAGAAGATTGGCTGGAAGGACGCGCTGCGGGCCGTGTACGTCATCGGCAAGCAGGCGGCGCGCCGGGCGTTGCCTGGAACGTGACGGGCGTCCTGCGCCTCTGCGACACTCCGCGCCGCGTGACGTCCCGACTCGGCCTGCTGCTCCTCTTCGCACAAGCGGCGGCCTGCCAGTGTGTCCAGCTCGGGCCGAACGACTGCTTCGCTGGCGAGCCGTGCGCGGCTCAGGTTGACGCGGGGCGTGATGCGGGGGCCGGGGGGAGCGGAGGAAGTGCGGGCGGCGGCGGAGGGAGTGCGGGCGTCGGCGGAGGAAGTGCGGGCGGCGGCGGAGGAAGTGCGGGCGTCGGCGGAGGGAGTGCGGGCGGCGGCGGGGCGGGCAGCGACGGAGGAAGTACGGACGGCGGTGGAGGAAGTGGAGGCACCGACGGAGGGAGCGCGGGGAGCGGCGGTACGGGCGGCCTGGCCTGCCCTCCCGGACAGGTGTGGCCCGCCGTCGATGGAGGGTGCCGACCTGTGAGCGTCCTCCTGTACGACACGCCCTTGCCGTTCTCGAATGGTTCCGTCGCGGCGCTGGGGCTTCAGGCGTCGCTGCAAGCCGCCGGGCGGCTCGTGACGGTGCTCCCGCGTCCGACGGCGGTCTCAGCAACCGGTGTCCCCGGAGCGCCCGACGTCGTCGTGCTCATCGAAGCGCCGCTCGTGACGAACAGCGCAGACCGAGACTTGCTCCGCTATGTGAACGCGGGAGGAACGCTCATTCGCACCGAAGACGCGTCGACCACCTCGAACACGGCATTCCTCTTCGCCGCCACCCCGGCCACGCGCGGCGGCGGCGGCGGCACTGCCGCCCTGCGGCAAGCCTCACTCCTCCATTTCACCGGCGCTGCCCCGGCGACCCTCACCCGTGGGACCGCGGCGCCGCAGCCCATCGAGCTCGGCAGCATCCTTGGGCTCACCCCCATCTTGGGGGTCACGACGTTGGCGAGCCTTCAGAACGGCGTGCTCTTCGAGCCCGCGCTGCTGTCCATGCCACTGGGCAGCGGCGTCGTGCTGCAGGTCAACGACAACCTCTCGCTCATGTACTCGGCCGCCGTCACCAACGCCGCGCACGAGCTGCTGTGGGGCAACCTCGTCGACTACGCGGCCACCCTGTCCGTCGGCCCGTAGCGCGGCACGCAGCAACGCGGCAAAAGCGCCGCATGGCACCCCACGCGAAGCCGGCGGATCTCGCCCGCGCCCTCCTCGACGGCTTCGAACGGCACTTCGCGCGCATGGCCGCGGCGGGCCGCAGCGCGCAGGGACTGTTCGAGCGCCGGGGCTTCGACGCGCTCCGGCAGCTCCAGGTGGACCGCATCGACTGGTACGACGCGCGCGTCAGCGAGTGTGTGGCCGCGCTCCGAGCGAGCTTCGGCGCGGAGCTGCTCAGCGAGGTGCACTGGGGCCAGGTGAAGCTCGAGTACATCGGCCTGCTGCTGGACCACCGCCAGCCGGACCTGGCCGAGGTCTTCTTCAACTCCGTCACCACCCGCGTGCTGGAGCGCCGCTACTTCCAGAACCGCTTCATGTTCGTCAGGCCCACGGTGTCCACGGCCTTCCTGGACCTCGAGGAGCCCAGCTACCGCTGTTACTACCCGGCCAGCCACGGGCTGCGCTCGACGCTGGCGCAGGTGGTCAGCGACTTTCGGCTGAGCGTGCCCTTCGCGGACTTGCCGCGCGACGTGGGCCTGGTGGTGCGCGCGCTGCGCAAGGCGCTGCCGCGGCCCCTCGTCATCGAGCCGAACTTCCAGCTCCAGGTGCTCGACGCGCTGCTCTTCCGCGGGGAAGAGGCCTACGTGGTGGGCCTGGCGCTCAACGGGCTGACGCAGGTGCCCTTCGTCGTGCCCATCGTCTTCGACGAGGCCGGGCGGCTGGTGCTGGACGGCGTCATTCTCGAGGCCGGCGTCATCGGCAGCCTGTTCTCGTCGACGCGGCACTACTTCATCGCCGACATCGACGTGCCGGCGACGTGGGTGGCGTTCCTCCAGCGGCTGCTGCCGAACAAGCCGGCCTGGGAGCTGTACGCGCTGCTGGGCTTCGGCAAGGCGTCCAAGGCGCTCTTCTACCGGGACTTCCTGCACCACCTGCGGCACTCGAAGGACCTGTTCGACCTCGCGCCGGGCACCGCCGGTCTGGTGATGCTCGTCTTCGCGCTGCCGTCGTTTCCGTACGTCTTCAAGGTCATTCGCGACAAGGCGAAGCCGCCGAAGGACGTGGATCCGAAGACGGTGAAGGAGCGCTACCACTTCGTGAAGCGCTCGGTGCGCGCCGGGCGCATGGCGGACACGCTCGAGTACGCCGACGTGCCGTTCCCCAAGGCGCGGCTGTCGAAGGCGTTGCTCGATGAGCTGCGCGCCGAGGTGCCGAGCCTGCTGGGCGAAGACTCCGACACCGTCATCCTCAAGCACCTGTACATCGAGCGGCGGCTCAAGCCGCTGGACCTGTACCTGAAGACGGTCAGCGGCGAGGCGCTGGAGGCGGTGGTGGACGACTTCGGGCGCTGCCTGCAGGAGCTCGCGGCGTCCAACGTCTTCGCCGGGGATTTGCTCTACAAGAACTTCGGCGTCACGCGGCTGGGGCGCGTCGTCTTCTACGACTACGACGAGATCGAACCCGTCACGAGCATGAGCTTTCGGCAGGTGCCCACGCCGTCCTTCGACGAAGACGAGACGCGCGGTGAGGCGTGGTTCTCCGTCGGCCCGCGCGACGTGTTCCCCGAGGAATGGCGGCCCTTCCTGTACACGACGCCGCAGGTGCAGGCGGCGCTCGAGAAGACGCACCCCGGGCTCTTCACGGCGCGGCACTGGAACGAGGTGAAAGACGGGCTGCTCGCCGGCAGTCCGCCCAAGGTGGCGCCGTACCCCAAGCGCGTGTGCTTCGTGCGCGGGGCGGGTCGGCGGTCGGCTTAGAGACGGACCCGGTCAGCGCCAGCTGGGCTTCGGCGCGGGCACCTTCGACTGCAAGACGGGGTGCGGGGTGGCCAGCGCCGCCTCGATGCGCTCGAGGCGCTGCAGCAAGCCTTCGTTCGCGACGGCCAGCCGCTTGAGCTCCGCCGCGGCGCGCTCACGCTCGTCGGCAAGGGCCGAGAGCTGCTGCTGCTGCGCTTCGATGGTGGCTTGCTGCTCCTGCATGCCCTTGACGAGCGGCACGACGAAGAGTTCGTACGCCAGCGAGTAGTGGCCGGTCTCTCCGGCGGGGCGCACCACGCCGTCGAAGGTGTAGCCAGACGCCAGCGCCGCGGCTTCGACTTCCTGGGCGATGAAGCCGCTCTGCCGCGTGGGGTTGATGGTGGCCGACACCTTGGCCAGGTGCGCGGCGCGCGCGGCCGGGGAGAGGTTGCGGCTGGTGAAGTCTTCGAAGGCGTAGGTCTCGAAGTTGTACACGACGGGGCGCAGCCGCTTGATGAAGTCCAGGCCGCGCACGTCGCGGTCGCTCACGTTCGTCTTGAAGCGACCGTCGGAGGGGAACGTGTACGCCACCTGCCCTTCGATGACGGTGACGTTGGCGTCGCCGAGGCGAATCTTGTTGCTGGCGTTGACGACGGCGTTGAAGCCGATGGCGGTGGCGTTGGTGAGGTTGTCGGCGGACACGTCGGCGTTCGCGCCGAGCGCGGTGTTGCCGGAGTTCTGCGGGAAGCTGCCAAGCGCGAGGCGGCCGACGGCGACGTTGCTGTCACCGACGGAGTGGCTGGTCAGCGCGTCGAAGCCCAAGGCGGTGTTGCCGACGCCGGTGGTGGTGCTGGTGGCGGCGCGGAAGCCGACGGCCGTGTTGCCGCCGCCGGTGGCGAGGGTGAGCGCGCTCCAGCCGATGGCGGTGATGCCGGAGTTGCCCGTCACGGCGTTCGCGGCGCTGAAGCCGACGGCGGTGTTGCCGTTGGCCGTCGTGTTGGTCAGCGCGCGGGAGCCGACCGCGGTGTTCTCGACGCCGAAGAGGTTGTTGCGCAGCGCGGTGAAGCCGACCCCGGTGTTGTTGTCGGCCAAGGAGTTGTTCACCAGCGCCTGGGAGCCGATGGCGGTGTTCTGCGAGCCACCGCTGTTGGTGAGCAGCGCCAGCGAGCCGAGCGCGCTGTTGAAGATGCCGGTGGTGACCGCCGGGCCGGCCGACGCGCCGACGGCGGTGTTGAAGCCACCGGTGGCGACGGCCAGCGCGTTGCGCCCGACGCCGAGGTTGTTGCTGGCGATTGAGGGAGAGGTGTGCAGCAGCAGCGCGCCGTCGGACACGAGGGAGATGAGCCCCGCGCCCGGCGAGAAGATGCCGGTGTCGAGGTCGCCAGCGTAGGAGATGGACGGCGCGCCGAGCGTGCCCAGCGGCATGCCCGTGCCGACGGTCTGACCGGTGGGCCCCGTCGCTCCGGTGGCGCCAGTCACGCCGGCGATGCCCTGCGCGCCCGTGGCGCCAGTCGCGCCGGCGATGCCCTGCGCACCGGTGGCGCCAGTC
>JALHOS010000081.1 GCA_022842905.1 Myxococcaceae bacterium
CCGGTCAGCACCGTCGCGACCGCCACGGCGCAAAGCCCGAGCCACCGTGCGCGCTGGCGCGAGCGCCTGGCCTCGGTGGCGCGCAGCACCGCTTCGACGCCGCGCAGCTGCTCAGGGCTCAGGCCGTGGGCGCGCGCGATCTCCGTCAGCTCTGACTGATTCGACTTCGGGCTCATCCGTTCGTTCCTCACTCTTCGGGGGACTCGTCGCGCAGGCCCAGCTCCTTCATCTTCGTCTGGAGGGACTTGCGGCTGATCTGCAGCAGCTTGGCGGCGCGGGTGACGTTGCCTTCGGTCTTCGCCAGCGCCTGAATGATGAAGCTCTTCTCGATCTCGGACTGCTTCTGCTTGAGGAAGTCCTTGAGCGGCGTCTCGCCGGGCTCTGGCGTCGCGCCGGGGCCCGTGGACACTGGCCCAGGCATGCCCGCGCGCACGGCCTCGGGCAGGTCCGACAGCTCGATCCGCGGGCCGTCGGCGAAGAGCAGCACGCGCTCCATCAAGTTCTCCAGCTCGCGGATGTTGCCGGGCCAGGGGTACGCCTTGAGCTGCTCGAGCGCCTCGTCGGAGATGCCCTCGCACTTCTTGTTGAGGCGCTTGTTGTACTTCTGGATGAAGTGCCGACACAGCTCGGGCACGTCACCGCTGCGCTCGCGCAAGGGCGACAGGTGCACGGGCACCACGTTGAGTCGGTAGAAGAGATCCTTGCGGAAACGCCCCGCTTCGATCTCCTTCTCGAGGTCGCGGTTGGTCGCGGCGATGAGCCGCACGTCGACCCGCGTCGTCTTGATGCCGCCGACGCGCTCGAACTCGCTCTCCTGGAGCACGCGCAGGAGCTTCACCTGCATTTCCAGGGGGATCTCGCCGATCTCGTCGAGGAACAGCGTGCCGGTGTCGGCCAACTCGAAGCGGCCGGGCTTGCTCGTCACCGCGCCGGTGAAGGCGCCGCGCTCGTAGCCGAACAGCTCCGACTCCATCAGGTCCTTCGGGATCGCCGCGCAGTTGATCTTCACCAGCGGCTTCTCGCGGCGGCTCGAGCCGTCGTGCAGCGCGGTCGCGATCAGCTCCTTGCCGGTACCGGACTCGCCGGTGATCAGCACCGTCGAAGGCGTGTCGGCGACGCGGTCGATGATCTTGAAGATCTCCGCCATCTGCTGCGACGCGCCGATCAGGTTCGACCGAGCGCGGCCGTCGGCGGCGACGTGGCCGTGGCGAGCCTCCTGCGTCTTGGCGGCCTTGGCGACGACGGCGCGCAGCTCGGCCTGTTCGAAGGGCTTGGTGATGTAGTCGAACGCCCCGCGCTTGATCGCTTCGACCGCCGAGTCCACCGTGCCGTGCGCGGTGATGATGATCACCGGGACGTCGGGGTTCTTCTCGCGGACGTGGGTGAGGATCTCCATGCCGCCGACCTTGGGCATGACCAGATCGCTGATCACGACGTCGGCGCCGTTCTTGTCGAGCTCGGCCAACGCCTGCTCACCGTCGGCGGCCACGGACACCTCGTAGCCTTCCTTGCGGAGCATGGCCGCGAGCACTTTGCGCAGGTTGACTTCGTCGTCGACGATCAGGACGCGGGACACGGGGCAGGGCATGACCCACCGCCCGCAGCGGGTCAAGCCGCGTGCGCCGCTTGCTCCCGAAGCCGCCTGGAGTAGAGGTCACACTTCCCCGTGAGCGGACCGGCTTCCAGCGCGAAGAACGCCAGCCTCGTGGCCTTGGGCATTCTCGCCTCGCGGCTCATGGGCTTGGTGCGCCAGAAGCTGTTCGCGCACTACCTGGGCAACGGGCTCGAAGCGGCGGCGTTCGCGGCGGCGACCCGCATCCCCAACGTGCTGCAGAACCTGCTGGGTGAAGGAGTGCTCTCGGCGTCCTTCATTCCCACTTACGCCGGGCTGCGCGCGAAGGGCCGTGAGGCCGACGCCAAGGCGCTCGCCGGGGCGATCTTCGGCCTGCTCGCGCTCTTGGTGGGGCTCGTGGTCGCTGTGGGCCTACTCGCCGCGCCGCTGCTGGTCAGCCTGATCGCGCCCGGCTACCAGGGTGGAGCGCGCGCGCTGACGATCGCGCTGGTCCGCGTCATCTTCCCGGGCACGGGCGTGCTGGTCCTCAGCGCGTGGTGTCTGGGGGTGCTCAACAGCCACAAGCGCTTCTTCCTGTCCTACGCGGCGCCGGTCGTTTGGAACGGGGCGATCTTGGTGGTGCTCGTGGCCCTGCGAGACGTCGACGCGGAGCGGCTGATCCACGCCGTCGCCTGGGCGACGGTGCTCGGCAGCGCGCTGCAGTTCGCCGTGCAGCTCCCCGCGGTCTTCCGGCTGCTCGGCCGCATCGATCCCAGGCCCAGCCTGTCGGCGCCCGGTGTGTCGGAGGTGCTCCGCGGCTTCGTCCCTGCGGTCGCGGCGCGCGGCGTGGTGCAGGTGTCGGCGTACGTGGACACGGCCTTCGCCACGCTCCTCACCGAGCGCGCCGTCTCGGCGCTGTCCTACGCGCAGACGATCGCGCTGCTCCCGGTGAGCCTCTTCGGCATGGCGATCTCCGCCGCGGAGCTGCCGGACATGTCCGCCGACGCCGAGAAGGCCGAGGCCGAACGAAACCAGGCGTTGTTCGTGCGGCTCGAGGCGGGCCTGGGCCGGCTCGCGTTCTTCGTGGTGCCCTCTGCGGTGGCCTTCGTCGCGCTGGGAGACGTGATCGCCGCCGTGTTGCTCCAAGGCGGGCGCTTCACGTCCGTCGACAGTCGGCTGGCGTGGTTCATTCTCATGGGGGCGGGGATCGCGCTGTTCGCCCAGACGTCTGGCCGGCTCTATTCGTCGGCCTTCTACGCGCTCAAGGACACGAAGACGCCGCTGCGCTTCGCGGTGCTGCGCGTGACGCTGGGCATTGGCCTTGGGTACTACGCGGTGCGCGTGCTGCCCGCGCAGTTGGGGCTCGGCGCCGAGCTGGGCGTGGCGGCGATCACCGCGACCACCGGCGTGACGGCGTGGCTCGAGATGGTGCTCCTGCGCCGCGCGCTCGCCCAGCGGCTGGGCCGCCTCCCGAACCCCGGGCCGATCGTGGCCAAGGTCGGCGTCGCGGCGGTGATCGCCGCCGCCGTCGGCCTCGGCGTGAAGTGGGCGTTGGGGGCGTGGCGCGGCTTCGACGCGCAGGCGCCAGGAGAGTGGGGTGGCTCGTTGCCGCTGCCTCCGCTGGCCTCGCCGCTGCTCGTCGCGCCGCTCGTCTTGGGCAGCTTCGGTGTCGTCTACGGGCTGGTGGCGCTGCTCCTCCGCGTGCCGCAAGCGAGCGCCGTCGCCAAGCGTGTGCTCCGTCGTCGGCAGTGAAGCCGCCCCAGGCTGAAGCGGCATGAGCTATGTCGCCCGCTCATGTCCCCTCGTGACGCAAGCGTTACCGCCCGGCCGCGCCGGCTGGTGCATGGTCCCCGCGTGCTGGCCGTCGCACTCGGGTTGTTCAGCGCGCTGGGCTTCGCGGCCGACCGCCCCAAGCTCGGCGTCTTCGTGGTGATCGATCAGCTCAGCGCCGCCGACTTCCGCGCGCGGCTGCCCAGCGCCCGCTTCGGCTTCAAGCGGCTGGTGGCTGAAGGGCACCACGTTCAAGACGCGATCTACGACGCGGCGCCCACGGTGACGGCCGTCGGTCACGCCACGCTGCTGACCGGCGCGCAGCCCTCGGTGCACGGGATCGTCGGGAACGAGTGGTACGACGCCGAGCTGGGGCAGATGCGGCTGCCGGGCGAAGACCCCGCGTTTCAGATCCTCGGCCGCGACCCAGGCAAGCGCGACGGCACGGCGCCGACGCTCCTGCGCGCGCCGACGCTGGGCGAGACGGTGAAGCTCCACGACGCCAAGGCCAAAGCGGTGACGGTGTCGGGCAAAGATCGCTCGGCGATCATGTCCGCCGGGCACGTGGCCGACGCCGTCGTCTGGTTCGACACCGACCGGCCCATGTTCGTGACCAGCACCTACTACGCGAAGACGCTGCCGACGTTTCTCGCGCCGGCCAACGAAGCGCTCACGCTCGCGGTCATGAAGGGCACGTTCCGCTGGCCGGGCATGGGGAAGCAGCCGCCGAAGAAGGACGGTGAGTACCCGGCGGACGATCCGTCGATCCAGGGTGCCATCGATCGCGCGGAGGTCGATGTCGCGCTGGCCGCCGTCAAAGAGCTAGGCCTGGGCCGGGACGAGGTGCCCGACCTGCTGACGATCAGCTTTTCGGGGCACGATCGCGTCGGCCACGCGTTCGGGCCGACCGCCCTGGAGTCGCTGGCCGAGTTCGAGAACACCGACAAAGAGCTGGGGCGACTGCTCGACGGCCTCGACAAGGCCGTGGGCAAGGGGAAGTACGTGCTGGTGCTTTCCGCGGATCACGGCGTCGCACCCCTGCCGACCGCGCTGCAGAAGGTGGGCGCCAGCGCCGGCTACGTCGACACCAAGGCGCTGCGGGAGTTGCTCGAGAAGGAAGCCGACGCCGCGCTCGGCGCGAAGGACTGGCTGCTGGCGGCGAAGGCCCCTGGCTTCAGCGTCAACCAGCCGCTCAAGCCCAAGCTCTTCTCGGCGATCGAGCGGCTGCGGGCCGTCGCGCTCGCGCAGCCGGGCGTCGCCGCGCTGTGGACGTCGGACGAGGTCTTCAACGGGTTCGCCGGTGAGTTCGGCGACTCGCTCAAGCGGGGCTACGTGGCTGGTCGCAGCCCGGACCTCATCATTCAGACCAAGCCTCATTGGATCTACGGCGTGGGCGATCCGACGGCGCACTCCACGCACTACAACTACGACCGCCTCGTGCCGGCGATCTTCTTCGGCCCCGGCGTCGGCAGGGGCCGCAGCCTGCGCGCCCGCACGATCGATCTCGCGCCCACGCTCGCCTTCCTGCTCGGCGTGCCCCCGCCACCGGCTGCGCAGGGGGAAGTGCTCGACGCCGTCGTGTCGCTGTCCGGACCTGGAGCCAAACCTCGATGATCCTCACCACCGTCGCGCTCACGTTGTGGGTGGCACAGGCTCAGGTGCCCGCGCCTGAACCGTCTGCCCGTCCACCCGAAGCCCAGCCGGAGGTCGCCCCGAGCGATCCGCGCCCGGTGCCACCCGGTCCACCGCCGGTGCCGCCGCCGCCGCCGAACGCGGTTCGGGTCGCCGCGCAGGTTCCAGCTCCACCGCCAGCCGCGGTCCCGCCGCCGCCGCAGAGCCCGCCGTGGTACCAGCGCATCACCGTCGGCGGCTTCGCGCGCCTGGGGCTCTTCTACACGTTGCCTCCCACGCAGGAGCAGCTCGTCGGCGGCAACGGCGGCTTCCGCATGGCGGACTTCCGCCTGTCGGTGGAGTTCAAGCCGCAAGAGCGCTTCACCGTCTTCGCGAGCGTCGAGTTCGCGGCGCCGGTGGCCAGCGTCGACGATCCGCTCGTCGGCCACCGTTTCGTCGACCTGCGCGACGGCTACGTGGACTGGGACGCGCACGACTGGCTGCAGGTTCGCGTCGGCCAGTTCCGGCCGCACTTCTTCGCGGAGCTGCTGTTGTCCGACGGTCTGGTGCCCTTCGTGGGGCGGTCGATCCTCTCGCAGGGGGCCGCGCCGCCAGACGCGTACGGCCCACGGCAGGCGCTCGCGCCGGATCGGCAGCTCGGCCTCGCGGCGTTCTCCAAGCGCAAGGGCAGCCGCGTCGTCGGCTTCAAGTACGCGGTGGGGCTCTTCAACGGGAACGGGCAGAACCAGCTGTTCAACGACAACAACCTGCCCATGCCGACCGCGCGCATCGAGGTGGATCTGTTCGAGAAGGTCACCTTCGGGCTCAACGGCCTGTTCAACGTGACGGCCAGCGGCGCGCGACCCAACCGGCTGTACACGAACGCGCTGTCCTACGGGCTCGACGTCGAAGGCCGGCACCGCGGTCTGTCGGTGCTCCTGTCCTTCCTCGGCAAGAACTCGCGCTTCAGCTTCGCTGGGCTGCCGGTCGAAGACGCGTTCGGCGTGCTCGGCCAGGTCCGCTACTTCCACGAGCCGACGGGCCTGGAGTTCGCGGCGCGCGGCGCCTGGTACGAGCCGTCGACGGCGCAAGTGGCCGATCAGGCGCTGGAGATCGCCGGCATGGTCGGGTGGAAGCCGGTCGGCTCTCCGGCGCGCCTGCTGATCCAGTACACGCACCGCGGGGAAGAGGCGAACGTCGCCTTCATGAACGACAGCGTCGACCTGATGCTGCACGCGGTGTGGTGATGCGCGGCGCGACGAACTCGGCGTGGGCTTTGGTGCTCGCCGTAGGCGTGGGCGCGGCGTGTCAGCGCACCCAGCCGCCCGCGCGGGCGTTCAAGATCGGCAGCCGCACGGAGTTGATCGGCGGCAAGCGCGCCCTGGGCGAGGTCGGCGACTACAAGCTGAGCAACGGCCTCGTGCAGGCGATCGTTCAGGACGTGGGCTTCTCGCGCGGCTTCGGCGCGTTCGGCGGCTCGCTGATCGACGTGGATCTGGTGCGGGGCAACCCCGGGAGCCCGACCACCGGGACGACGGGCAACGACTACTTCACGGAGATGTTCCCCGCGTTCTTCCTCCAAGCGATCGAGCCGTCGAAGGTGGCCGTATTGCAAGACGGCAGCGAGGGCGGAGCGGCGATCATTCGCGTGTCGGGGCAGGGCGCGAACTTCCTGTCGTTGACCAAGCCCATCACCAGCGTCGTGCTGCCGGAGCGGCCGCTCGACTACACCTGCGACTACGTCCTCGAGCCGGGCAAGCAGTACGTGAAGATCGTCGTCACGCTGACCAACACCCAGCCGCAGCCCGCGAACTTCCCCATCACGATCCCCTTCGGCTTCGTCACGCTCTTGGGCGAAGGGCAGCGGCTCTTCGTGCCAGGGCAGGCCGGCTTCGACATGCGCTTTCACTTGGAAGAGTCGGTCTACAAGCGCGCCGCGGCGATCGACGCGCTCCCCGGTGAGGTGACCAGCATGTGGACGACGGAGGGTGACGGCGTGTCCTACGCGCTGGTCGCCGGCCGCTCGTTGGACAAGAGCTACCTGGAGAACAAGCCGACCTACTACCCGACGGCGAAGGCGGACTCGCTGCTGATCCCGATCGCCTCCTCGAGCTTCTTGGGGACGTTCTGGGCGAAGTCGCCGACGGACGGCGTGCCCAAGGGCGGCAGCCTGTCGTTCACCGGCTACCTCGCGGTCGGCTCGGGTGACGTCGCCAGCGTGCAGAAGATCGCCTACGAGCTGAAGGACACGTTCGTGCGCCCCAACGGCCGCGAGTTCCTGCTCAAAGATCGCACGCCGCACGGGTGGATCAGCGGGATCGTGCGCGAGGCGAAGACGGGCCGGGCGCTGGCCGGCGTCTCCGTCGTGCTCAAGGACGAGCAGGGCAACTTCCAGAGCCAAGCGACCACGCAGCCGGGCGGCCAGTGGTCGGCGCCCGTGCCTCCGGGGAAGTACCGGGCGTTCGCGTCCGATCGCACACGGAGCGCCGCCTCGAGTGAAGGGACCGCGGAGGTGGCCGACGGGCAGAGCGCGCGGCTCGACGTGACGTTGGAGGAGCCGGGGGAGCTCCAGGTCGTCGTGGTCGACAAGCAGGGGCGGCCGCTGCCGTCGAAGATCTCCGTCGAGGGCGTGTACTCACACACCGGGGCCGAGCCGCCGCGCCGCTTCCTGTACGACTTGAAGGCCGGGGAGCGCTACCGCGTGTCGGATCTCGACCCCGACGGCGCCGAGCCTTCGACGCGGCGGTACCTGGAGCGGGTGTTCTTCTTGGCGCAGGGCAGCGGGCTCAAGGCGATCCGGCCCGGGCAGTACACGGTCTACGCGTCGCGCGGGCCGGAGTACTCGCTGGGCCAGGCGAAGGTGACGATCGAAGCCGGGAAGACGAGCACGCTGTACTTCACGCTCGAGCACCTGCTGCCCACGCCCGGCTGGGTGTCGGCGGACTTCCACGTCCACTCCGTCAAGTCGGTGGACTCGGACATGGAGCTGACGGACCGCGTGGTGAGCTTCGCGGTGGAGGGCGTCGACTTCCTCACCGCGACGGATCACAACTACGTCACCGATCTGCAGCCGACGATCGACGCGCTCTCACTGTCCGACTGGCTGCGCGCCGACGTGGGCTTGGAGCTGACCAGCCTGGAGATGGGCCACTTCAACGGCTTCCCCTTGCAGGTGAACCCGGGGCCGGTGCAGCACGGTGTCTTCAAGTGGTTCCTCTCGCCTCCGGGCGATCTGTTCGCCCAGCTGCGCGGGTTGGGGAAGGACCCTTCGAAGGTCGTGGTGCAGGTGAACCACCCGCGGGACACGGTGCTGGGCTACTTCAACGCGTTCAACATCGGCACGTACTCCGGCGCGCCGATCCCGCCGTCGTCGCTCGTCGCGCTCGACACGTCGCCGCTGCCCAACGGAGAGCAGTCGCCGTACCACCCGGACCGCTTCAGCCTCGACTTCGAGGCGCTCGAGGTCTTCAACGGCAAGCGCCCGGACGTGATGTTCAACTACCGCGTCCCGACGAGCCCGCTCGAGGGACCGGAGCCGAACCTCCCGGCGTGCCCGGCGACGGGGCCGACGACGCAGGACTGTTTGCCCGCGCCCGGCGAGGTGATCGAGCGGCCGGTGAAGGTGTCCAAGGCCGGCGAGGCGGATCGGTATCAGCTCCAGCCCGCGTTCCCCGGCGCGCAGGACGACTGGTTCACCTTGTTGGCGCAGGGCCGGAAGATCACCGCGACGGGCAACAGCGACAGCCACGGCGCGTCGGCCGAGGCCGGGCTCCCGCGCACCTACCTTGAAGTGGGCGCGAGCGCGGACGGCAGCATGCGCGCGCTGGACACCGACGGCCTCTACGCCGCGCTCAAGGCCGGCAAGGCCGTGGCGACGAACGGGCCGCTGATCGACCTGCGCGTCAACGGTGAAGGGCTCGGGCGGACCGTGGTGGTGCCTGACGGGCGCATCGAGGTGAAGCTGGTCGTGCGCGCGGCGCCCTGGGTCGACGTGACGAAGGTGGTCCTGCGCCGGGGAGGGAAGGATCAGGGCAAGGCCCCGGCCGTGCTCGACACGTTCACGGTCGCGCCGACGCAGGCGCTGGTGCGCCTCGACGTGACCAAGTCCTACGCGAACCTGCCCGACGGCTCCTTCGTGATCGCCGAGGTGTTCGGCGAGAAGAGCCTCTGGCCGGTGTACACGCCGTACGAAGTGCCTTCGCTGCAGATCTCCGACGCCGTCGGCGTCATCGGCGGTGCGTTTGGCTTCGGGAACACGTTCGGCAAGTACCAGCCGCAGCAGCAGCAGCAGGTCAAGCCGTACGCCTTCACCAACCCCATCTGGGTCAACCGCGTCGCTCGGCAGGGGCTGGTGGCCACGCCGCGCGTCACGCCGGTCAGCGCCAGCGAGCCGTGGCGCCCGCGGATGATCCCCGACGTCACCAAGCTCTTTCAGTCACTCCATGCGGACCTGGAGTGACGCCGTGCGGCGCGGGCTGGTGCTCGGCGCGGTGCTGGGGTTTGCGTCCGTCGCCCACGCGCACCAAGCCGGCTTCCACAAGCGGCTGACGATCACCGCGAGCAAGTACGAGATCGAAGCCCTCGTGGTGATGGACATGGACGCCGGGGAGCGGGCGCTGTTGCTGCGCAGCGCAGCCGACGTCGATCACGACGGCCGACTCGACGACGCGGAGGCCGCGGCGCTCAAGGACCGGCTCGTGCGCATGGCGACGCGGGCGCTCGAGCTGTCGTTGGGGGGCGCGCCCCTGCCCAACACGGTGGTCGGCTCCAAGCTGTCGCTGCGCGAGGACTTCCGGGCGGCGGACGGCGGGCTGTCCGTCGCGGTGCACGTGCGCATTCGGCACCCGCTGGAGGTCGTCGAAGGTATGAGCCTGGGCGTGAAGGACACCGCGCCCGACTTCTCGGCGATTCACGTCGAGGTGTTCCAGTCGGCTGAGCCCTCCGAGCCTGCGTCAAGCGTCGAAGTGAAGAGCGGGGCGAAGCACCTGGTGCGGCTGGGGCGCCTGCTGCCGGTGGTGCGGTAGAACGAGCGGCCCATGAGCCCAATCCGCCCCGCGTCGTCGACCCGCACCACCGCGCCCCTCATCGCGCCCACGCCCATCACCGAGCCCGCCGTTCGCCAGGCCCGCGAGGCGTTCGTCTACGGGAAGGTGCTGAAGACGAAGGAAGCAGCCATGCCCGCGGCGGTGCGCAAGGTGGCCGCCGAGCTGCGCAAGGAACGGGGTGTCCACGCGACGGTCGAGCACCGCACCTTCAAGGGGAAGGACTATTTCGTGGTCTCGTCCGACGACAACCGCTCCCGGCGCGACGGCGTGACGTACCAGCAGGTGCTCGACGGCAAGGGCAAGCAGGTCGCCAAGTACGAGCTTCACGAGTCGGAGCTGATCGTTCGCCCCAGCCCCGCCGAGGAGGCGTTCACGGGACGCCTGGGGAAGGCGTTCCTCGCGGCGTTCCCTGCCGCGCGCCTGGGCGCGGCCGAGCTCAAGGCGCAGTTGGTCGACAAGGCCGCGATCCCCGAGCGGATCCGCGCCGAGGCCGGCCCCAAGACGCCGGACTACGGCTTCCAGTTCGAAGGCCGGCAGTTCTTCGCCCGCTACCAGCCCGAAGGCGTGGTCGAGCACGGCCCCTGGAACCCCCTGTCCGACGAAGAGCAGCAGGTGACGAAGGACCCCCGGCCACGCTTGACCTACTTCGACGCCGACGGCCGCAAGGTGGGCCACGCCGTCGTCGAGGGCGGCAAGCTCAAGCAGGAGTGGCTGGCGCTGCGCTGGGAGACCTGACGAGCGGGACCGAGGCCCCCCGATGCCTCACCTGCCTGAAGGCACGGCCGCCTCCAGCGCCCGCTGCATGGCGCTGCTCATACCCAGCGCCTCGGCGTCAGCCGGGACGATCCACCGCCACTCCACGTGCGCGTCGGTGGGCTTGGGGCGCCCCGGCGGCATTCGCACCGGGTGGAGCCGCAGCGTCAGATCTCGGTGTGTCAGCGTGCGCTGAATGACCGCCAGCTCCGCGCCGATCGACGCTTTCTTCCCCAGCGCTCGCTCCAGCACGTCAGCGCCGCGCAGCCCGCGCTCGATGGTGAAGGCCGGGAGCTCCCAGAGGCCGCCGAAGAGTCGATCGGCGTCGCTGCGCCGGGCCAGCAGCACCTTGCCCTTGGTGAAGGCGACGGCGACGGCGAGCTCCAGCGCCTTGCGCTTGGGCTGCGGCCGAGGTGGGGGGAACGCGTCGACGCGGCCGCTCGCCAACGCCCCACAGGCTTGCCGGGCCGGGCAGATCAGGCACAGCGGGTTGCTCGGCGTGCAGACCGTCGCGCCCAGCTCCATGAGCGCCTGGTTCCAATCGCCGGGTCGACCGCCCTCGACGAGGCCCTGAGCGACGTCCCACAGCTCCGCCTCGCGCTGCTTTTCTCCCGGCTTCCCGCCGAGCTCGAAGAGGCGGCTGAACACGCGGGCCACGTTCCCGTCGACGAGCGGCGCCGCGGTGCCGAAGGCGATCGACGCCACCGCCCCCGTCGTGTACCGCCCAAACCCCGGCAGCTCGCCCAGCGCCGCGACATCGTCCGGGAGTCGCCCGGCGTGCCGCTCGACGATCACCTTGGCGGCCTTGTGGAGGTTCCGCGCGCGGCCGTAGTAGCCCAGCCCCCGCCACAGCCCGAGCACGTCCGGCAGCTCGGCGTCGGCGAGGGCCTGCACGGTGGGGAAGCGGGCGATGAACCGGCTCCAGTAGCCCTTCACACGCTCGACCTGCGTCTGCTGCAACATCACCTCGCTGACCCAGATCGCGTAGGGGTCTCTCGAGGCGCGCCACGGCAGCGGCCGCTGCTCGCGGTCGAACCAGCCGAGGAGCGCGCTGCGCAGCGTCGGCTTGAGCGCTTCGGCTCGGGCCACGACGGGCGACTTTTCGCCGGCAGCCCGCTTCTTGGCGGCCATGGGGGGCGGCGGCCCTCTTTAGCTCTGGGCGGCGTTGGAGCGCGACCGTGCCCGCCCGTGGGCCCGAGCCGGCTTGGCGTCGTGCTCCGAGCGCGCGGCCTTCTCCACCGAACGATCCCGCGTGTCCGCCAGCACGAAGTCGACGTCGGGCGTGGACTCGGCCACGACGAAGATCTGGTACGCGAAGAGCGTCTTCGAAACCTTGAGCCCCAGCTCGTTGAGCTTGAGCAGCCCCTGTCCGAGCACCCCGTTGCCGAAGACCTTGGGGAACGGCGCCGGCACGCCGCGCACTTCTTTGATGCGGTAGCCCGCGTCGCGCAAGAGCCGCCGCAGCGACGCGAAGGTGAACAGCCGCGTGTGCGTCTGATCGAGGATGCCGGCCTTGCCGTAGTTGAACTGGCCGAGCAGCAGCATGCCCCGCTGCACGATGAAGGCGATGTTCGGCGTGGTGAGCACCAGCGTCTTGGGCTCGTGGGTGAACTGCGTGCGGAGCGTGGCCAGGAAGGCCTCGGGACTCTTGAGGTGCTCGATCACGTCGAGCATGAGCAGGTACTTGTAGTCGGACACGTCGAAGTGCGGCGGCTCGTCGAGGTCCTGCAGCACGACCTTGATGCCGTCCGGCGCGTGCTTGGGCGCGTAGCGGTCGACGACTGCCACGTCGCAGCCCTTCTGCTTGAGCTGCTGCGCGATGCCACCGGGGCCCGCGCCGATGTCCATGACCCGCGCGCCCTCAGGCACCGCGTCGATCGCGAACTGGTGGCTCGACGCGTAGCCCAGCTTCAGATCGTAGTGCTCGTTGCCGTGGTCTTCGCTCGGCAGCGGATCGAAGCGCCGCTGGAACAGCACGCCGAGGCGGTGCAGGGCGTTCTGCGTCGTCGCCACCATGACGTCCTTGGCGTACTTCATGCCGTTCACGCGGCTGATCTCGTCGCCGTAATACGTGGGGATCGGCAGCTCGACGATCCGCAGCTTCGCGTTGAGCAGCTGAATGATGATCTCGGTGTCGAAGTGGAAGTCGTTCGAGTTGATCTTGTAGGCGATCTGCGCGAGCGCCTTGGTCGAGTACACCCGGTAGCCGGAATGGAACTCGGACAGTTTGCTGCCGAGCAAGGCGTTCTGCGCGGTGGTGAGGATCCGGTTGCCGACGTACTTGTAGAGCGGCATGCCGCCCTTGAGCGCGCCGGTCCACGTCATCATGCGGCTGCCGAACACCGCGTCGGCCTCGCCGATCAGCAGCGGCTGCAGCAGCCGGGGCAGCTGCTCGGGGGCGTACTGCCCGTCGCCGTGCACCATGGCCACGTAGTCGAAGCCTTCGTTGATCGCGTACGTGTAGCCGACCTTCTGGTTGCCGCCGTAACCCTGGTTGTACGCGTTGCGCAGCACCGTCATGTGCTTCTCGGGGTGCGCCGTCTTCCACTCGCGGCCGATCGCGTACGTCCGGTCTTCACTCGCGTCGTCCACCACGAGGATCTCGCAGTGGTAGCGCTGGAAGATCTCCTCGGGGATTCGCTCGAGGACCGACTTGAGCGTCTCCTCCGCGTAGTACGCGATCACGAAGATGCACAGGCGCGGCTTGGGCGGGTGCTTGACGGACATGCCAGGCCGTCTACAGGGCTTGCGGACGTGACCGCAACTCCTTGACCTCACTCGGACCTCACTCGGACCTCACTCGGACCCGACTCGGACCCGACGCGGACCGAACTCGGGCCCGGCTCAGGCGCCCCGGGTCAGCCGGCGGAGATCCTTGAGGTGGCGAATGGCGGCGACCTTCTCGCCTTTCTTCTCGTACAGGCGCGCCAGGTTGAAGCAGGCGTCGGCGTTGCGCGGGTCGAGCTCGAGCGCCTCGCGGTACCGCGCGATCGCGTCATCGAGCCGGCCTTGGTCCTCCAGCACGACGGCCAGGTTGAAGCATGCGGTTGCGTCCGTGGGCCGCGCGACCAGGGCCGCGACGTAGTGCGCTTCGGCCTCCGGTAGCCGCCCGCGCTGGTGCAGCAGCCGCCCCAAGTTGACGTGGGCGTCGCCGTGGTACGGATCCGCGGCGACCGCGTCTTCGTACGCCTCGACCGCCGCCGGCGCGTTCGTCTCTTCCAGCTGCAGCCCCAGCGAGAAGGCCGACTCCGCGTCGCGCTTCGAGGTCGCCGGGAACAGCGGGGTGACGGTCGCCAGCGGAGGCGCGAAGTCGAACGCGTCCTGCGCGGCGGGGCTGACCCGGCTCTTCTTCCGTCGCTGCGTGAGCTGCGCCTGCACCGACGCGAAGTGCGCCACGTCGTCGGCCGTGAAGACGTCGCGCGCCTCGCCGAACACCAGCTCACACAGCGCCGCCGCCGACGCCGTGCTGACGCCGAGCTGCTGGGCGAGCTGGAGGAGGGTGAACGTGGAGCTCATGGCCTGAAGGTCTATCACCGGGGGCTGACACGCCTTGGGCGACGCACGGTTTTGTATGTCGAAGCCTTGGAAATGACGAGGGAATTTCGGGCCTACAACGCCGCGCTCACTCCCCGGCGGTCTTCTTCTTCTTCCCGCCCTCGCTGCGCGCGGCGCGCTTGGGTGGCTTGCGCTCGGCGTCGGCGGCTGGGGCTTCGGCGGGTGCTGCGGGCGCGGCGGGGACAGCGACAGGCGCCGGGGCCGGGGCGATCGTCGAGCTCTTCGCCAGGCTCGCCTTGAGCGCCTCCATGAGGTCGACGACCTTGGCAACGGGGGCCGGCGCGGGCTCCAAGTTCACCGCCTCGCCCTTCACCTTCCGGTCCAAGTACTCACGCAGCCTCACGCGGTACTCGTCCTTGTACTGGCCGACGTCGAAGCTGGGCTTCTTCAAGCTCTCGATGAACTGCCGCGCCAGGCCGAGCTCCGCCTCGCTCACCGTCGCGTCGGGGATCGGGATCTCCGAGAGCGGCTTGACCTCGTCCTGGTAGCGCAGCTGCTGCATGACCAGCGCGCCCTTCATGGGGCGCAGGGCGATCAGGTGCTGCTTGCCGCTCTTCACGTACTTGGCGACGGCGACGTACTTCATGTCTTCGAGCGCGGCCGCGAGCAGCCGGTACGCCCGCTCGGCGCCCTTGTCGGGGCCCAGGTAGTAGCCGGACTCGAAGAACAGCGGGTCGACGTCGGCCAGCGGCACGAACTCGGTGATGTCCATGGACCGGCTCGTGGCCAGCTCCAGCTTCTCGAGCTCGGCCTCGTCGATGACCAGGTACTGATCCTTCGCGTACTCGTAGCCCTTGACGATCTTCTCCTTCGGCACGGCCTCGCCGGTCTCGGGGTCGATCATTTGCTGCTTGAGGCGGATCTTCTTCTCCGCGTGGAGCTGGTTGAAGGAGATCTTCCCCGACGAGTCCGTCGCCGAGAACACCTTCACCGGAATGTTGACGAGCCCGAAGCTGATGACGCCACTGCCCATTGCGCGCGCGGTCATGGGTTTGAACTTACGGCCGGGCCTCGGGCGTGGGAAGAATGCCGCTCTCTTCCTTCCGTGCTGCGCGCCGACGACATCGAGCTGCAACTCGCCGAGCCTCGGCAGCAGGCGTTCACCCAGGACGGGTGGATCTTCGAGCTCAAGCTGGACGGCTTTCGGCTGCTCGTGGAGCGGATCGGCGGCGTGGTGCGGCTGGTGCTCCGGCGAGGCCGCGAGGCGACGTCGTATTTCCCCGAGGTGGCCGAGGCGGCCCGGGCGGTGCCTGGACCGGACTTCATCTTGGACGGCGAGCTGTGCATTCAAGACGCGCAGGGCCACCCGATCTTTCAGCGGCTGCTCAAGCGGAGCACGGTGACGAACCCGCGGGACGTGGCCGCCCTCGCCGCGTCGGACCCGGCGGTCTACTTCGCCTTCGACGTCCTCATGCTCGATGGGAAGGACCTGCGCGGGCTGCCGCTGGCGCAGCGCAAGGTGCTGCTCGAAGGCCTCGTGCCCAAGGAAGGCCGCGTCCACCGGCTCGATCACCTCGAGCGCGAAGGTGAAGCGCTGCTGGCGTTGGTCAAGCAGCAGGGCCTCGAAGGGGTCATGTGCAAGCGCCTGGACGCGCCGTATCGCGGCGGCCGAGGGCCCTCGTGGCTCAAGGTGGCGCTCACGCAGGTCGGCGACTTCGCCGTCGTCGGTTACGCGGAGGAATACGGCGCGCTCTACTTGGCGACCTGGAACGGCAGCCAGCTCGTGTACGCCGGCAAGGTCGGCGCGGGCTTCAACCCGAAGGTCGCCGCCCCGGTCTCCCACTTGCTCGAGGGCGCCCGGCTGGAGAAGCCGCCCTTCATCGGCACGCCGCCGGCGGATCCTGAAGCGCGCTGGTGTGAGCCGTCGCTCGTCGTGGAGGTCCGGTACAAGAACTGGCCCACTGGCCTCGCGCCGCGGGAGCCCGTCTTCCTGCGCTTTCGCGACGACAAGACGATCGAAGAGTGTCCGCCGCCGCCGTGGGCTGTCGCTGCCCCTCCCGCTACCAACCCGGAGTCCTCGTCCTCCTCGCCGAGCCCGCGGCCGGCAGGCAAGACCAAGCCGCTCTCGAACCCGGACAAGCTCTACTTTCCGGACGACGGCATCACCAAGGCGCAGGTCGTCGCGTACTACGAGGCGGTCTCGCCGTGGCTCCTTCCGTACCTGGTCGACCGGCCGCTGATGATGACGCGGTTCCCCGACGGCATTCACGGCAAGTCCTTTTTCCAGAAAGCCAAGCCGCCCAAGGCGCCGGCGTTCCTGCGCACGGTCCGAGTGCACAACGAAGACGAGGCCAAGGAGATCGACCAGCTCGTCGGCGGCGATCTGGAGACGCTCCGATGGTGCGCTGCCATGGGGACGATCCCGCTGCACATTCCCGCGGGCCGCGTCGAGAGCCTGCAGCGCGCGGACTGGGCGGTGATCGACTTCGATCCGAAGGAAGCGCCGTTCGCCCACGTCGTCACGCTGGCGCTGGCGCTCAAGGCGCTGTGCGACGAGGCGCGGCTGCCGTGCTTCGTGAAGACGAGCGGTCAGGCCGGGCTGCACGTGCTGGTGCCGCTGGGCGGGCAGCTCGATCACACCGGCGCGCGGCAGCTGGCGGACGTGCTGGCGACGCTGCTCGTGCAGCGCTGTTCGTCCCTCGCCACGCTCGAGCGGGTCGTGAACAAGCGCCAGGGCAAGGTGTACGTCGACACGTCGTCCAACGGGCAGGGGAAGCTGATCGTCGCGCCGTTCGCCGTGCGCGCCGTGCGGACCGCGCCCGTGTCCATGCCGCTGCGCTGGGACGAGGTCGTGCCGGGGCTGTCTCCACGGCAGTGGACGATCCGCAACGCGCTCGCTCGGCTCGAGGCCCAGGGCGATCCGCTGGCTCCGGTGCTCAGCGTCGTGCCGGATCTGGGCGGCGCGCTGGCGGCCCTCGGTGGGTAGCTGGTGACCCGGCCCCCTGCGTCGGCGCGCTGACACCCGTGCGGAGGGCGCCGCGGTCCGCTAGACACGAGAAGCTCATGCCCTTTCGCACCGCGACGTTCCCCACCATGCGCGTTGCCCTGGTCGATGACGACGAGAGTGTGCTGCGCACGTTGGCCGCCGCGCTCAAGCCGATGAAGGTCACGATCGACGAGTTCAGCTCGGCCGAGGCCTTCCTCGAGAAGGGCTTGCCGCTCGGACCCGATCTGTTGGTGTTCGACTTCGGGCTGCCTGGGAAGAACGGCCTGGCGCTCGTGACGGAGGCCCGCACGCGGCTGGGCGGTCGCTTCGTCCCCGCGGTGATGATCACCGGCCTCGACGAACACGCGATGTTGGCGAGGGCGGCCGAAGCCGGCGTCGACGACTTCCTGCACAAGCCGTTCGATCTGTCGATCTTGCGCGCGCGCGTGACGAACCTGCTGCGGCTCAAGCAGTACTCCGACGCGCTGCTGCTCGAGCGAGATCAGGCGCACAACGATCTGAAGGCGACCCGAGAGCAGCTGCTGCAGGCCGAGCGGGTCGCGGCGCTGGGAACGCTCATGGGCGGGGTGGGCCACGAGCTGAACAACCTGGCCGCGGTGCTCGGGACGACCGTCGGGCCCTTCACGGAGCTGACGCGGGGCGCGGCCGACGGCCCGGAGTTGGTGGACGACGTGCGCCACGTCTTCAATCGGCTCAAGTCCCACGCCGCCGCGCTGCTGCGGCTCTCACAAGGTGAAGGGGTCAGCTCTCCCGCGTGTGAGCTGACCGAGGCGGTGTCGCGGACGACGTCCATGCTGCAGGCGGTCGGGAAGACGAAGCACCTGAAGGTGCACGTGTCGGAGCCGCCCGAGCCCGTGTGGGTGCCGCTGACGCCCATGGCCGCCGAGCAGGTGGTGATGAACGTGCTGGCGAACGCCGCCGACGCCTGCCGGGTGGTCGCCAGCGGGATCGTGACGATCTCTTTGGTGGCGAGCGAGACGTCGGTAGAGCTGGTCGTCGTCGACACCGGCGAAGGGATGGACGGGGAGACGAAGGCGCGGTGCTTCGAGCCGTTCTTCACGACGCGCACGCCGGGGCGAGGGACGGGGTTGGGGTTGTGTGTGGTGAAGCAGCACGTGGATCAGGCCCACGGCACGGTGGCGATCGAGAGCGAGCTGGGGAAGGGCACGACCGTTCGCGTGAAGCTGCCGAGGGTAGCCGCGCCGCAGCGTCGGGCGAGCTGACCGGGGCGCTTGGCTCGCGCGGAGCTTCAGCGCCCCTGCGCGATCCGCCGCACCACGACGCCGGCCATGTGCATGCCGAAGACGGACGTAACGAAGGCCACGCTGCCGTCGATCTGGTTGCGGTGCTCGCAGGAATGGAACTCGTTCTCGCCGTGCGGGCAGACGCAAAGGAAGCCCTCGCTCGCGGCCTAGTAGGCGAGCTCCTGCGGTTCGCCTGGACACTCGTGATCGCGGCGTTGGCTGTCCGGCGCAGCGCGTACGACCCGAACGCTGCGCGAGTCGGTTGGGCCTGGCGCGACCGGAACTCGACACGCTCGGCGGCGGAGCTCTGTGTCCTACGGGCCGGCGTCTTTGGGTACCAGCTTCCCGCAGAAGTACTTGGGCGGGTGGCTCGCGAAGGCGAAGCAGTGAAAGCCCGGATCGCAAGCCAGCTGCTGTCCGCACAGGTCGCCGTTCCGTGAGACGCAGCGCAGGACCTGACCTTGTGCGAGGTCCAGCTCTGCGCACACCTCGGACTCATCGCAGCCGCCACTCAGCGTGCATGCACGCAGCGCACCCGCGTCCGCTGCGACGCGGAGTGAGCCGCGGTCCGATGGGAGCGCTTGGCCTTGTCCACAACCGGCCCAGCCGAGCGCCAGGATCGCGAGCAACAAACGACTGCCTGATGCGGACAGGGATCTGGCGATCACTCTCATGGAGGCCTCCGTTCTGCGTCGGAACGCGCCGGCACGGTAGTGGGCGTTCCAAGGGCGGCAACTGAGTCGGTACCGACCCACTCCTGAGGCTTGAGCGCGGTCAGGCCAGAAGCGCCCTCGACCGAGGTCGATGCAGAGCCGGACGGAGCCGCCGGTCTTCAACGACCCTGGGCGACGCGCCGCACCACGACGCCAGCCATGTGCATGCCGAAGACGGACGTGACGAAGGCCACGCTGCCGTCGATCTGGTTGCGGTGCTCGCAGGAATGGAACTCGTTCTCGCCGTGCGGGCACACGCACTGGAAGCCCTCGCTCGCGGCGTCGTACGCGAGCTCCTGCGGATCGCGCCGCGGCTCGATGGAATAGACCGCGGTGATCCCGGTCGGCTGGTTCGTCTCGATGCCGTACTTCCGCTTGAGCAGCTTGCGAATGTCCTTCGCGAAGGGATCCATGTGCGTCTCGCACAGATCGTCCACGCGCAGGTACGTCGGATCGAGCCGGCCAGCGGCGCCCATGGAGCTGACGACCGGCAGCTTGCGCGTCAGGCACTCGTGCAGCAGGTGCAGCTTGGCTTTGACGTTGTCGATCGCGTCGACGACGTAGTCCCACTGGCCCGCGAGCAGCTGGTCGGCCGCATCGGCCCGGTAGAAGTCGACCACCGGGACCACGTCGCAGTCGGGGTTGATCGCCTTGCAGCGCTGCGCGAGCAGCTCGGCCTTCGGCTTGCCAACGGTGCTGACGGTGGCGTGGAGCTGGCGGTTGCTGTTGGTGACGCAGACGACGTCGAAGTCGACGAGCGTGAGGTGGCCCACGCCGCTGCGGACGAGGCCTTCGACGGCGTAGCTGCCGACGCCGCCCAGGCCGAAGACGAGCACTCGCGCGCGGGACAGCCGCTGCATGCCGGGATCGCCGATCAGCCGGCCGGTGCGATCGAAGCGCCGGTGGAGCTTCCACGGCTTGGACGGTGACGGACCTTCAGGCCCAAGGGCGGGCGGGGTGGCGACGAGCGGCTGGGGCTGCATGGGGGCGCTACATGCACGAGGGGCGGGCGTCCTCGCAACGGGGGGCTGCGGTCGACTCTAGAAGTCGAGGATGTACCCGGTCCGCACGCAGTTCTGGGTCGTCACCGTACAGGCGGTCCCGACCGCGTACGTACACGTCGCGCGCGTCGTCAGCTGCCCCGTACACGTGCTCTCCAGCGTGCAGCTCGAGTGACTCGTACGCGGCGGCGAGCAGTCGTACACGAGCTGCCTTCGGCCGATGAAGTTCCTCGCGTTATCGATGACGGTCGTCCCCTGCACCGCGTAGCTCGTGGCGCTGGCCGCGCCGTTCGCCGTGACTCCACCCGCCGTGGTCAACGCGCCGGCCTGGTCCACGCTCATCAGCACGGTGCCTCCGCCGGGGTTCACCGCCGCATCGTTGTGCGTGCCGCCGCGATGCACCGCGAGGCCGCCGCCGGTCCGCAGGTACGTGGTGCTCGCCTGCACGCCCAGGCCGTAACCCGCCCCGAAGAGGTTGATGTGCTGGCCCGGCCGCGAGCCGAAGCTCTGCACGCCTCCGACCGACAGCGACCCCGTCTGCACGCTCGAGGCGCTCACGGAACCGGCTTGGACGGCGCCGCAGGTGAGGGTGTCGGTGCGTACGTTGCCGGCGTCGACGCTGCCCACCTCCGCGACGCCCCCTCGCACGTCGTACGCCGTCTGCGACATCAGCGCGAAGGGCGACGACGAAAGCCGCTGCCGCGGGCGGAACGGCGCGCCGTCGACCGTCAGCTCCAGGAACAGCTCGCCGCCTTGCCGAAAGAGCTCAGGCGGCAGCCCACGGCACGGGCCAGCCTCACACCCCGACGCGTCGCCCAGGAACACCGCGTAGTGGCCCTGCGAGAAGAGCACGCGCTGCGTCTCGGTCCAGCGGGGAGCGCCGCCCTCCGGAGAGTCGTACAGCGAGAACGTGAGCTCCTTGAGCTGGTCCACCGGGCCTCCGTCCAGCGCACGGAGGAAGCCCTGGTAGCCGATCTTCGCCGGCACTTGGCCGAAGGCGACGCTCGACGTGAGCGCCAGGAGGGCGACGAGGCGAAACATGGTCGGCAGCATAGAGGGCTTTTCAGCCCTCGCGCGCTCTACCTCCGCCAGCCGAAGAACCGCTGGGTGTTCTCGACGAGCTGCGCTGTGAGCTCGGCCGCCGGGCGATCCAACGCCTTCGCCATCGCCTCGATCACCCGCCCCAGGTACGCCGGCTCGTTGCGCTGCCCACGGTGTGGCACCGGCGCCTGGTCCGGCGCGTCGGACTCGACCAGCAGTCGATCGATCGGTACCGCCCGCACCGCATCCAACGGGCGCCGCGCCTCGGCGAACGTCACCGGGCCGGTGAACGAGAACCAACACCCCAGCTTCGCGTACGTCTTCACCAGCTCATGGCTGCCGCTGTAGCTGTGCAACAACACGCCCCGCGGCGGAGGACCTTCGGCCTTGAGCAACCGCTCGAGCGGTGGGTGGGCTCTCAGGCAATGCACCAGCACCGGCAGCGCGTGCTTCTTTGCGAGCTCAAAGTGTGCCTTGAGCACCGCGAGCTGCCGATCCATCGGCGCGCGCTCTGCGCTCGGCCCGTCGAGGCCACACTCACCCACGGCGCAGGCCACCCCACGCCCGAGCAGCTCGTCGAGCCGACTCAAGTGGCGGTCGTCGTCGGTGGCCGGCAGCTCGGGGAGCAGCTGGGGGTGAATGCCCAGGGCCACCTGGACCCGGGGCTCGCGGGCGGGCCAGTCGAGGAGCGCTTCCCACGCGCCCGGACCGATCGCGGGGACCACCAGCCGCTCGACGCCCGCCGCCCAGGCGCGCTCGAGCACCTGCGCCCGGTCCACGTCGAAGCGCGGCACGTCGAGGTGGCAGTGGGTGTCGATCACCGGGGACCCACCGCCAGCGTGGGGCGCGCCAGCTCCGCGTCGGTCGCAGCTCGAGCCGCGGCCTGCACCAACTGCGGCACGCCGCCTTCGACCGGGTAGACCACCTTGAGCCGAGGGTTGCGCAGCAAGCCGCCGTCGAGCAGCTCCAGCGGCCCCTTGTCCTGTGGACAGGCCAGCAGCTCCAACAGGCGACGGTCGAGCACGGCGCCGGCTTCTACC
>JALHOS010000082.1 GCA_022842905.1 Myxococcaceae bacterium
CGTCGGCCAAGCTGGCGCTGCAGGTGCTGGGCTGGCCGGAAGCGGGGCCGCTGTCTGAAGGGGCGAGCGTCGCGGCGATCGGCCGCGCCCCGCGGACCCCGGAGCTCGACGTGCAGCTCGACGACGCGGAGATCACCTGGGTGGAGCACCGCGCCGCTCCCCAGGTGACGGAGTTCGACGCCGCGTGTGTCGCCAGCGCGTTCGAGGTGGCCGTCGTCGCGGCCCTCACGCAGCCGCCGTCAGTCGTGGTGGCGATGGGGGCGCAGGCCCAGCGGTCGGCGCAGGCGCTGGGCTTGAGTTCGATCGAAGTGGGCGCGTCGGTCGACGAAGCGGTCGTGGAGCTTCGTCGCTCGCTGCAACCCGCCTGAGCGCAAGTCGACGCGGGCTCTACTCGGGGTGGCTCTCTGGCTAAGCTCTTGGGCGTATGACTCGAACGAGGTGGGTGGTGGGCGCGGCGCTCTTCGGCTGCGCGGCGTGGGCGACGACGATCGTCCCGCACACGCTGGTGGACCGTGCGCGAGAGTCCGACCGCGTCGTGCTGGGCCAGGTGCTCGGTAGCCGCGTGGAGATGACCGCGGGCGATCCGCGCTCGCTGCGCACGGTCGTGTCCGTCGCGGTCGGCCGTGACGTGAAAGGCACCGGCGAGGCGCACCTGACGGTGACGCAGGTCGGCGGCGACTACGCGGGCTGGTCCGTCCACATTCCCGGAGACGCCACGTTCCGCACCGGGGAGACGGCCCTGCTCTTCCTCAAGTGTGGCCGGTCGACCGCCGACTGCGGCTTGGTCGCGCTGGGCGAAGGGAAGATCGCCATCGAAGACGGCGTCGCGCTCGTGCACGATCTCTTCACCAAGCAGTGGACCCGGCGCCCGTTGGCGGATCTGTTGGCCGAGCTCGCCGCCGTCGCCACGCCCAAGGAGCGGCGATGAAGGCGCTCAAGTGGGCGGCGCTGGTGACGTTGGCCGCGGCGTCGGTCGCGTGGGCGCAGACGTACACCTACCTCCCGTTCAAGATGCTGGCGTCGCAGGACAACCCGTTCCGGTACTACACGGACAACTCGACCTCCCAGGTGCCCGGGGGCGTCGCGGTCTCCACGGCGACGAGTCACGCCGTCGCCGCGTGGACCACCTGGAACGACGCGGGCGCGACCATGGCCATTCCCGCGGGCCTCGCGGCGCCCAAGGGCTTCTGGGCCGGCGGCACCAACGGGAACAGCAACATCGTCGTGGGCTCCACGACCGACGTGTACAGCGTCACGCCGACGTGGGTCGTGAGCGCGAGTTCGCCCGAGTACCAGCTGAACATTCGCGCGCCGTTCGTCACCAGCGTCATGGTGCCGGTCGCCTACCGAGGCGTGCTGCAGACCTGCGACATCTTCCTCAACGCGGCCGACTACCAGTACAGCACCGAGACGACACTGCCGCCGGACAAGATCGACGTGCAGACGATCATGCTCCACGAGGTCGGCCACTGCCTGGGCCTCAACCACCACCAGGGCACCGTCAACGGGCAGATCATGGCGATCGACATTCGCCCGGGCGTTCGCCAGTGGACGCTCGGCAACCACGATCTCCAGGCCTTCATTCAGGCCAACCCCGTTCGAGGGAACCCGGGCAGCCCGTGTCCCGACGTCGACGCCGGCGCCCCGTGCACCCCCGGGTCGGCGTTCCGCTGCCTCATGCAGACCATCCAGGACGGCGGGCTCAAGCCGTACTGCGCCCAGGGCTGCGATCTGATGGGCGGGGGCACCTGCCCGGCGCCCCTCCTCTGCGAGGCGACGAGCCTCATTCCCGGCTCGACCGGCGCGTGTGTCTGGCCCAAGCCGTACATCACTGACGTGGGCAAGGCCTGCCAGGAGAACTTCGGCCAGACCCAGTGCGCGAACCCGATCAACGGCTTCTGCTTGGGGCCCAGGCTTCCGTTTTGGCAGAACGGCTACTGCTCGCAGCGCTGCGGCCGCGACGGCGACCCTGCCTGCCCGCCGAACTCGACCTGCCTGGATCTGACGGGGAGCCACGGCGACAAGTACTGCCTGAAGAACTGCCGGCCGGGCATGGGCGACTGCCGCCCCGAGTACGCCTGCGACCCCAACGCCAGCAACACCTGCATTCCCAAGTGCACCCGCGACCCCGACTGTCCGACGGGCATGACCTGCCGTTCCTGCGATGGCCTGTGCATTTCGCAGCAGAACACCAGCCAGCAGATCGGTGACCTCTGCGCTGGGCCGGCCAACTGTGGGGCGGGGCAGAGCTGCATACGCGTCGACTCGTCAGAGCGGCGACTGTGCGTCGAATCCTGCTCGAGCGGCTGCACGACCTGCCCGTCGGGGACGGCCTGTGTCTCGGTGCCCGGCGGGGGTACCTACTGCGTGCTGACTTGCACCGGCGCGGGGAGCTGCCCGTCGGAGCGCCGCTGTGGCGTCGTCGGTGGGGTCCGCGCCTGCGTGCCTTCGTGCAACGCCGTCGACCCGTGCCCCTTGGGGCAAACCTGTGTCGCGGGTGAGTGTTACGACCCCGTCGACGTCCCAGAGCCGGGTTGCATCGTGCCGCCGTGTGTGACCGACGCCGGCATGCAGGTGACCAACCGGCGCGACGGTGGCACGGGCGCGGTGGGCGGCGACGGCGGCTGCGGCTGTCTGTCCGGGCCTGACGCCGGCGGATCGCCCGCGGCGCACCTCGGGGCGCTCGGACTGTTGGCCTTCGTGCTCAACCTGGGGCGTCGGCGCGGTCGCCGGAGCTGAGGGCTGCCCAGCAAACGGAGTCGTTCGCGGCCCCCAAAAAGCTGCGACAATGCCAAAGCCCATGTCCGTCGCCGCGCCTGCGCTCGAGACCCGACGCGCCCATGACTTCACGATCAAGTTCGTCACCGACGCGCTGGTCGCCGAGAAGCTGCTCACCGCCGGCCAGGCGAAGGACCTGCTGACCAAAGAAGCGCAGGCCAAGGTTCGGGTGCTCAAGCAGGCCGGCAACGACAAGTACCAACCGTCGCCCGTCGAGCTGGTGGCGGTCTTCCAGGTGCCGCTGGTGGGCCGCCCGGGTGAGGTGCTCGATCAAGACCGCATCACCGAGGCGGTGGCGAAGCACGCTGGGCTTCGGTACCGGAAGATCGACCCGCTCAAGCTGGACATGAACTTGGCGGCCAAGACGGTCTCCAAGGCGTACGCGACCAAACACTGCATTCTCGCGCTCGAGGGCGGCACCGGCGGGCTGCCGCTGATCGTCGCCGTCGCCAACCCGTTCGAACACGACCTGCTGCAGGGCCTGCGCCGCGCCACCGGCCTGACCGGCATCGAGCCGGTGTTGTCCGCCAAGCAGGACATTCTCAAGGGCATCGCCGACGTCTACGGCTTCAAGCGCACGCTGGCCGCCGCCGCCGACGAGCACTCCGAAGCGGGCGCCGGGGTGTCGAACTTCGAGCAGCTCGTCTCGCTGTCGAACGCGCAGGAGCTCGAGGCCGAAGACCGGCCGATCATTCAGGCCGTCGACTACCTGCTCCGCTACGCGTTCGACAACCGGGCCAGCGACATTCACATCGAACCCAAGCGTGAGCGGTCCGTCGTGCGCCTGCGGATCGACGGCGTCCTGCACGACGTCTACCAACTGCCGCCGCAGGTCCACCTGCCGATCGTCGCGCGCGTGAAGATGATCAGCCGCCTCGACATCTCCGAGAAGCGGCGCCCGCAGGACGGCCGCATCAAGGTCGATCGCGACGGCCGAGAGGTCGAGATCCGCGTGTCCTCGCTGCCCACCGCCTTCGGCGAGAAGATGGTGCTGCGCATCTTCGACCCCGAGACGTTGGTCGTGGACATCGCCCGGCTGGGCTTCGAGCCTGACGAGAAGTACCTGTTCGAGTCGTGGATCGCCCAGCCCCACGGGCTCATCTTGGTCACCGGCCCGACGGGCTCCGGCAAGACGACCACGCTGTACTCCGCGCTCAAGGCGCTGGCCGGCCCCGACGTGAACGTCACGACGATCGAAGACCCGATCGAAATGGTGTGGGACGGCTTCAACCAGGTGCAGGTGCAGCCGAAGATCGAGCTGACCTTCGCCAGCGCGCTGCGCCACATTCTCCGGCAGGACCCCGACATCATCATGGTCGGTGAGATCCGCGACCCCGAGACGGCGGAGAACGCGATCCAGTCGGCGCTCACCGGCCACTTGGTGTTGTCGACGCTCCACACGAACGACTCGCTCGGGGCGATCGGCCGGCTCGAAGACCTCGAGGTGCCGTCGTTCCTGTTGGCGTCGTCGCTGCTGGGCGTCATGGCGCAGCGTCTGCTCCGCAAGGTGTGCGGTGACTGCGCGCAGCCGGTGCAGCTGGTGGAAGAGCAGCTCGTGGCGCTCGGGGTGCCGCTGCCGCTGATTCCCGGTGGCGTGCAGATTCGCCAGGGCCAGGGCTGCGTGAAGTGCCGTGGAACGGGCTACCGGGGCCGCACCGCCGTGTTCGAGATCTTCTCCGTCACGCCGGAGCTCCGGGCGGCGATCGCCAAGAAGGCGTCGTACGAGGTGCTGCTCGTGCAGGCACGGCAGCAGGGCATGCGGAACCTGCGGGAAGCCGCGGTGCGCAAGCTGGCCCAGGGCATCACGTCGTTCGAAGAAGTGCTGCGCATGACGTCGAAGGACTGAAGAGCCATGGAACTGGGCAAGGGCAGGGCGTGGCGGGGGCTCGGGGTGGCGCTGCTGTTGGCTGCCTGCCCCAAGAACCCGGAAGACACGGTGGACCCGAAGGTCCGCGCCGACGGGCACTACGTGGCGGGCCAGGCGGCGTATCTGAAGGGCGACTTCGCCGAAGCGCACAAGCAGCTCGACGAAGCGAAGAAGCTGAACCCGGCCGACCCGCGGCTCAACGCGGCGTTCGGCGAGCTGCTGCTGTCCGAAGGCAAGCTCGAGGAGGCCCGGGGCGCTTTCGAAGCGGCCGCCGCGGCGGATCCGAAGCGCGGCACCACGTGGAGCCGGCTGGGTTCGCTGTACAGCCTCAAGGGCGAGCGGGCGAAGGCGAAGGACGCGCTCGACAAGGCGCTGGGGCTCAACCCGAAGGACTTCAACGCCCACGAGGTGCTGGCGGAGCTGTTCGCCAAGCAGGGGGACGCGGCGCAGGCGTCGGAGCACTGGCTGCTCGCCGCGGAGTTCGCGCCCAAACAAGGGCAGGGGGAGCTGGTGCTCAAGGCGGTGGCGCTGCTCAAGAAGCAGCCAGCCGATGCGGGCGTGGTCGACGTACTCGAGCGGGCGATCGCCAAGGGCGTCGACGCGGCCGAGGTGTACACGGAGCTGGGTGATCAGCTCGCCGCGCGCAAGCAGCTGGCCGAGGCCGAAGCGCAGTACGTGAAGGCGGCGAAGGTGGATCCGAAAGACCCGACGCTCTGGGAGATCGTCGGCGAGCTGCAGGTGGCGCAGGGCCGCGACGCGGACGCCGAGAAGTCGTTCCAGGCGTCGCTGGCGGTCGAGAACCGCGGCGTGGTGCACGTGGCCCTCGCGCGGCTGTGCCAGCGCAAGAAGGACGACGTGTGCCTCAAGGCCGAGCTGGACAAAGCGCTCGAGACGGCGTCCGGCTCGGAGTCGCGCGAGGTCACCGAGCTCGCGTCGCTCCTCGCGTCGGTGGGCCGAAAGGCCGACGCGCTGGCGCTCTACAAGACGGTGGCGTCGGAGCCGGACTCCGCCAAGGACGTGCGGGTGCAACTCGAGACCGCCACGCTCGCCAAGGAGCTCAAGGACGCCGACGCGCTCACGCAGGCCTGCGCCCGGGTGTCTGCGCTCGAGCCCGGCAGAAAGTGCCCGCGCTGAAGGCGTCCTTCGTCTACAGCGCCATCTTCCGGTACACGCCGACGACCTTCCCCAGGATCATCGTCTGGCGGAACTGGCTCTTGGACACGTAGATCGGCTGCATGTCGCGGTTGGCGGGCTGGAATCGAATGCGATCGCCCTCGGGGTAGTAGCGCTTGCAGGTCGCCTCGTCCTCGATGAGCGCGACCACGATGTCGCCGGAGTTCGCCGACGGGGCCTTCTTCACGAACAGGTAGTCGCCGTCGTGAATGCCGTCTTCGATCATCGACTGGCCTTTGACGCGCAGCGCGAAGACTTCGCGGCCGTCCTTGCCCAGCAGGAAGCTGTCGATACGCACCGAGTCTTCGATGTTCTCGGCGGCGAGGATCGGCGCGCCTGCGGCGACGCGGCCGAGCACCGGCACGTCGATCATCGTCGGGTCGGCGCGCTTGGCGCCCAGGCCCAGCACCATGCGCGCGCGCTTGGTGGCGACCAGGCTGCGGGACTGCTGCTCACCGCGGGTCACGAAGCCCTTGCGCTCCAGCGCTTTGAGGTGGTCGTTCACGCCGTTGGTCGAGGCGATGTCCATTTCCTCGCAGATCTCCCGGATCGTGGGCGGGAAGCCGCGCTCCTCGCTCGTCTTCACGATGAAGCTGAGGATCTGCTTCTGCCTGTCGGTCATCTCTTCCATGGCGCCTCCAAACCCGATCGGGAACGAACGTTCAGGAGTGTCCCTGAACGGCCGTGCAGACGCAAGGTTTTGGTGCGCAGGTGTTCAGCGGTGCGGCCGGCGGGCCTCGAGGGCGGCCAGGCGCTCGGCGGGCATGGCGATCTTGCCGAAGCGGCGGTTGGGCGCGACGGCCTCGCCGTGGAAGTCGGTGCCGGCGGTGGCGACCAGCTTCAGCTCCTGAGTCCACTTGAGGAGCTGCTCGCGCTTGGACGGCGGGTGATCGGTGTGATCGACCTCGACGCCGTCGAGGCCGGCCTGGGCGAGCTGGACGAGCTCGTGCCGCTCGATGCGGGTGGCGCCGGGGTGGGCGACGGTGGCGGTGCCGCCCGCGCCGTGGATGAGGGCGATCGCCTGCTCGAGCGTGACGTCGAAGCGCTCGACGTGCGCCGGCTTGCCGTCGCCCAGGAAGCGGTCGAAGGCCTCCTTGGTCGACGAGCAGTAGTTCAGCTCGACCAGGACGCGGGCGAGGTGCGGCCGCGCGAGGTGACCGTCGCCGGCCAGGCCCTTGACCTGCTCGAGCGTGACGGGGAAGCCCAGCGCGCGGATCTTCTCGACCATTTGCCCCATGCGCTCTTCGCGGACCGTGCGCAGGTGCTCGCCGAAGCGCGCCAGCGCGGGTTCGGTGGGGTCGATGAAGTGGCCCAGAATGTGGACTTCGCGGCCGCCGAAGCGAATGGAGATCTCGATGCCCGGCACCAAGCGGAGGCCTCGTGCGTCGGCTTCCTTCTGACAGTCGGCCAGGCCGGACACGGTGTCGTGATCGGTGACGCCGAGCACCGTGACGCCCGCGGCCTGGGCGATCGCCAGCAGCTCGGCGGGCGTGTGCTGCCCGTCGGAGGCCGTCGTGTGCGAGTGCAGGTCGATCATGCTAGGTGCCTTAGCTGCTCCACCGAGCCTAAGCCATGCAGCACGCCCTGCAGATCAGCCGGAAGATTGAGTACGGCACCCGCGCCATGGCGTTCCTCGCGTCGTTGCCCGAGGGCATGACCACGAGCTTTCGGGAGATCGCCGGGCACATGGACATTCCCGAGGAGTACCTGGCGAAGATCCTCAAGACGTTGGTGAAGGCGAAGCTGGTGAAGTCGACGCGCGGCGCTCGCGGCGGGTACGGGTTGGCTCGGCCGGCGTCGTCGATCTCGTTCTTGGATGTGATCGAGGCGGTGGAGGGCCCGGTGCGGGTGAACGTGTGCACCGATCGCGATCACGACGGGTGCCGGTTCACCGGCGCGTGCACGTTGTTCAGCGTGTGGCGCAGCGGTCAGGAGCGCATGCTCGAGGTGTACCGCGCCACGCGGCTCGACAAGCTGGCGATGCGGAGCCTGGTGCACCGCTCGCCGGTGGTCGGGCGAGCGGTGAAGACGTGACGTCAGGCAGTTCGAGCGATCACTGCACGACGTTGATGACCATGCTGTACGTGCCGGAGCCCTGGCTGGCGCTGTCGAAGACGCGCAGCTGGACCGTGTAAACGCCGATCGTCGCCAGCTCGAGCTTCGTCGTGGGCGTGGTGATCTGGACACCGTGGTTCTGCAGGAGCGCCGTGCTCTGGCCCATCGGAAAGCTCTGCAGCCGGAAGAGGTACTTCGTGGCGGGGCGGGTCTGGCCCGCCATACCCGGGACAGGGTCGTAGCTGTTGATGCCGGAGATCGTCAGGTACTTCTTCCCATCCATCGCCGCGGTGACGTCCTGGAGGCGCACGGAGGTGCTGCCGCCGGCGCTGCCCATGCGGCAGTCGGGATCGCCGGTCAGCATGCTCGGCCGGCAGACCGTCATCGCGGCGATCGGGAGCTCGTCGAGCGGCGAGTTCCCCTGCAGGAGGATCTGCTTCCCGTCAGCGCCAAAGCTCGAGTCGTTGGTCTTGATTCGCAGCGTGCCCAGCTGCGTGCCGCCCGACACGGGCTTCGTGTAGACGATGGAGCCGGTGATCTCCTCGCCACCGGCCAGCCGGTGGTTCGCGGGGATCATCGGGTCGCCCAACCTGAAGAACTGGCTCTGATCGACCGTGACCGAGTTGATGACCAGCGTCCCGCAGCCCATGCGGTTCTTGATCTTGAACGGCGCAGCGCTGGTCACGGTCATCGGGTTCTCGATGGCGAGCGTGTTCGCCGGTTCCGTCTCAAGGCACGGCCGCACGCCGCCGTACAGCTGCACCGCCGCGCGCCCGCCGGATCCCGCGGCTTGGCCCATCAAGCTCCCGGACACTACGATTCGCCCGCTGACGTACAGCGACTGATCCATGTGCGAGACCAGCAGGTCCGCCGACTGTCCGACGCCGAGCGTCTGCCCGTTGGGGTTCATGGTGATGTTGAAGCGGTTGGCCGCCTCCGGGCCCGGCGTCAGCTGCACGCTGTCGATGCGCACCGGCACGTTGCCGTCGTTGGTCAGCACGAACTTGCCCTGGTTCGCCATGCGGCTGGGGTAGCCGCAGTTGTCGGACGACGCCGAGAAGTCGCAGTTGCTCGGCGTGACGATCAGCGCCGGCTTGAGCGCCGTCGCGGAGATCGCCAGGTTCGACGGCTGCCCGTTCCCCGCGCCGTTGACCGGGTCGTTCGACACGATCTTCAGCGTCGCGTCGCGGCCCAAGTTGCCCGACCCGTCGTCCACCGGCTTGAAGCGCAGCTTGATCGTGATCTCCTCCGTGCCGATCGCCGGGTTGAGCTCGATCGGCGCCGTCGCCGTCGGGAGCTGTGAAGGCTCGATGATCTCGAAGTCCAGCGCGTTGCCGCCCAGCGCCTCGAGCACCAGGCCGGTGATCTTCAGCGTCGGGCAGCCGAGGTTGCGGATCTTGATGCTCCGCTCGCTCGTCTCGCCGAACAGCGTGCCCGGGAACGCCGCGGTGCAGTTCGGGCTCAGCGGCGCGCTGCGGTCGCCGCAGTCCTGGAAGGTGCCGGCTTCGTCCTGCGGCTTGGTGGCGATGGTGGCGGTGGCGGCCCGGGCGATTGCCTCGCCGGTCAGCGGGATCTTGGCGCCGCCGTCCTCGCCGTCGGCGATCTCGAGCGTCGTGTTGCTGATGCCCGTCATCTTGGGACCAAACGCGACCGGCACCTCGATCTCCTGAAACGCGTCGAGGAACGTCGGCGCGCCCGCGTCACCCCACGTCAACGTGTACGCGTCGCTCGGCGGGTTGAACTTGAACCCCAGCGTGGCGCCGCGCCGCGAGTTGTTCAGCAGCTTGAGGGACTTCTGATCGGGGAAGACCTCGGGCACCGGCCGCCCCATGGCGTCGACCTGCGGGCAGGCGACGAAGGCGAGCGTCGCCGGCTTGGGCTCCAGCACGATCGCCGCTGGTGGCGGCTTCGTCCCGCCGCAGTCACACCCGACAAACGCCGCGACACTCACCGCAGCAACGAACAGCGAACGAAATGGTCTCAAGAAAAAACTCCAGTGGGTCGGCCGTTAGGGCTTCGGTGTATACCGCCCGCCCTCATGGCCACCAAGACCCAGGCGAAACTTCGTGCGGCGTACGCCCAGACCAAGCGGGTGAACCCCCTCCCAATCACCGGGAAGGAGTCGGCCGTCGAGCTCCTCGCCCACGCGTTCCCGGCCTACGTCGGCCGGCAAGAACGCACCGCCTTCGAGCTGATGCGCCGCTCACTGGACGAGAACGCCGCGGTGTTCCTCACCTTGTCCGGGGCCATGACGCCGGCCGGCCTGCACCAGAGCTGCATCCTCCCGCTGATCGAGTCGGGGGTGATCTCCTGCATCACCACGACCGGCGCGAACCTGTACCACGACGCCCACCGCGTCATTCGCCACCAGATCCGCGAGATCAACCCCAACGCGGGTGACCTCCAGTACCGGCTGGCGCGTGTCATTCGCATCTACGATCTCGGCTTCTGGGAAGAGGCGCTGCTCGACACCGACCGGCTGTTCTCGGCGATCATTCGCGGCCCGGACTTCCAGCGGAAAATGACCACGCCGGAGTTCCACTACCTGCTCGGCAAGCACATCGACGCGATCGAGAACGAGCTAGGCGTCGAGCAGCCGTCGCTGTTGTCCACCGCCTATCGCCGCGCCGTGCCGATCTTCGTCGGCGCCGTGCAAGACGGGTCGATCTTCTTGAACGTCGTGAAGCTCAAGAAGCTGCTCGGGGCGGAGTTCAAGTTCGAGCTCGACATCAACGACGACGTGTACGCCATGGCCGCGGTGCAGCACTACTGCCGGCACCACTTCGACGAGCGCATGGCGGTGTGGATCTTGGGCGGCGGCGTGCCGAAGAACTACACGCTCCAGGGCGAGCCGTTGCTCGACCAGATCCTCTCCGTGCCCACCCAGGGCTTCGACATCGACGTGCAGTTCTGCGTCGACCCGGTGGACAACGGCGCGCTGTCCAGCTGCCCCGCCGGCGAAGGCCACACCTGGGGCAAGGTCAGCGCCGACGCGGTGGAGACCGGCTCCGTCTACTGCCACACCGACGTGACCGCCGTGTTCCCCTGGCTCGTCCACGCGCTCATGCAGCTCAAGGTCAGCCGCCGGAAGCACTTCCGGCTCATGGACAAGCTGGACGAGGCCGTGAAGTTCTTGGACGCCGACGTGAAGAAGCGGTCGAAGAGCTTGATGGAGACGATCAGCTGGTCTCCCAGCGAGGTGAAGTGAACGATCGGCGGCTCACTCGAACGCCATCGCCCGTTCGAAGTCGCTGGGGTTCGACGCCGCTTCCTTCGCCACCTCGGCGGTGAGCTGCCCCTGCTTGAGCAGGTTCACCAGGTGCATGTCGAAGCTCTGCGTCCCCAGAATGTCGTGGTTGCGCTCGAGGTAGTCCTTGATCTCGTGGGTGCGGTTGGAGTCCTTGATGAACTCCACCACCGATAGCGTCGACACCATGATCTCCGCGGCGACGACACGGCCCTTGCCTGACGCGTGCGGCAACAACCGTTGGCTGATCGTCCCCTTCAGGTTCTCCGCGAGCCGGTTGCGCACGTTGTTCTGCGCTTCGGGCGGGAAGACGCTGATGATGCGGCCGATCGTCCGGTAGCAGTCCGTCGTGTGCACCGTCGACAGCACCAAGTGCCCCGTCTCGGCGGCCTTGAGAGCGATCTCGATCGTCTCGCTGTCGCGCATTTCGCCGACCAAGATCACGTCCGGGTCCTGGCGCAGCGCCGCGCGGAGCGCCTTCGAGAAGTCCGGCGTGTCCGGGCCGATCTCCCGCTGCATCACCCGGCTGAAGCGGTCTTCGTGCACGAACTCGATCGGGTCTTCGATCGTGACGATGTGCTTGCGGTAGTGCGCGTTGATGTAGTTCACCATCGCCGCGAGCGTCGACGACTTGCCCGAGCCGGTGACGCCGGTGACGAGGATCAGCCCGCGATCTTCCTGCGACATCTTCTCCAGCACCTTCGGCAGGCCGAGCTTCCCGAAGTCCGGAACGTTGAGCGGAATCGACCGCAGGATCGCGCCCAAGTGCCCCTTGTTCCGGTAGATGTTCGCGCGGAAACGGCCCACGCCTTCGAGCGCGTAGCTCGTGTCCCAGTCCTGCAGATCGTCCAGCGTGCCCTTGTACCGGCTCGACGTGAGCAGGTGCTTGGCGATGCGCACCGTGTCCTCGGGCTGGAGCGCCGGTACCTTCACGGGCAACAGCTGCCCATTCACACGCAGCGCCGGCGAGCTGCCGACCTTGAAGTGCACGTCCGACGCGCCGTTCTTCACCGCGGCGGCCAGGAATTGGTTGAACGTAGGAAGTTCCATGGGGTCGAGCTCGTGGGTTTCGACGAGGGAAGAAAGAGAGACGCCGCCGCGTCAGCGCATGCCGACGGCCATTGCCTGGGACTTCGCCAGCAGCGCCGTCGTGCGACGCAGCCGATCCGACAGCGTGCTGCAGAAGCTCCGGTAGACCTTGATGCCCAGCTTGTCGTCGCTGGCCAAGAGCCCTTCGAAGGCTGCCCGCGGCAGCTTGAGGAGCCGGCTGTCCACCACCGTCGACACGCGCGCGCTCGTCAGCACGTCGTCGATCAGCGACATCTCACCGAACAGCTCACCCTCCTTGAGCCGGCCGATCTCCTCGCTGCCGTCATGCTTGCCGTCGTCGTTCGAGTCCCGTGTCACGCGGACCTCGCCCTTGGCGATGACGTACAGCGCGTCGCCCAGCGCGTTCTGCTCGATGACGAGGGTGTCCTTCGGCACGTCGACGTACTGAATGATGCTGCCCAGCCGCGTCGTCTCGTCGAACGTCAGCTTGCGGAACAGGTGCAGCTTCTGCAGCAGCTCCACCCCTTCGAATTCGCCAAACCCCGTGAGCTCGAGCTCCACGTGCCACCTCCCCTGCGAAATGCATTGCCCAAGGCCGCCGCTCTCGTCAGCCGCGCAGCCGGAACACGCCCACGTTCGCTTGATCGAATCCGCAGCGCGCGAAGAAGCGGACCTGCTCGGGGCTCGGTGAGTCGAAGCTCTGGATTTCGAGCCGCTTCACGCCCAGCACCTTCGCGCGCTCCACCGCGCGCTTGAGCAGCTCCTGGCCCACGCCCTTCTTGCGCCAGCTCTCGGTCACCAACAGCTCGTCCAGCGTCGCGGCGCGGCCCCCCGTCTTCAGCAGCGGGCGGTGAGACAGCGTGACGAACCCCACGACCTTGTCGAGCAGGTCCGCGGCGACGAGCACTTCCATCTCCGGGTGGCTCAGGATCCAGGTGACCGTCGCGGTGTCTGCCTTGGCCTTCACCTCGGCGAGCAGCGCAACGATCGGCGACGCGTCGCCGCGACGTGCGGGGCGAACCTTGAAAGGCGCGGACGGGCGTGAGTCGGCGGCCATTGGGGGCCGAGGTCTACCCAAGCCGACCATGGAGATCGACCACAAACACGGCGCAGGCGCTTCCTGCTAAGGCCACCGGCTCCTGACCGTGCGCACCCGCTCGAGCCGAACGCTGATCGTCGCTGCGCTGCTCGCCTGGGCGTGCGGCCGCACCGAGGTCGTTCGCCTCGACGCCGAGCCGCTGCCCGTGCCCGACGCTGGCCGCGACGCCGGCGGCGCCGATGCGGGCCCAGACGCGGGCCGAGACGCGGGCATCGATGCGGGCGTGGATGCGGGGCCAGTCGACGGCGGGGACAAGCCCTGCATCGTCGGGCGGTTTGGGCTGACGCCCGCCGTGCCCGTCGTGGGTCTCGTGCTCGATCGCTCCGGCTCCATGGGCGACCCGTTCCCCGACGGCGTCTCGAAGTGGGACGCGCTGCGGGGCGCGCTGGGCGCGACGCTCCCGGCCGTCGACCAGACCATGCAGCTGGGCCTGCTGCTGTTCCCAGTGAGCTCCACCCAGGAATGTGTGCCCTTCGCGTCCTTCAACGTGCCGCCGGCGACGGGGCAGGTGCAGCGAATCCTCGAGCTCCTCGACGCCGGCAGCCCCGTCGGCGGCACGCCCACCGCCGCGGCGATCGACATGGCCGCGCTCCACCTGCGCGCCCGGCGCACCGCGAGCACCGCCAAGGCGCTGGTCCTGGCCACCGACGGCGCGCCAATCTGCAACGGGAACTTGGATCCGCGCACCTGCACCTGCCTGGGCCAGCCGCCGTGCCGCAGCGTGCTGTGTCTGGACCTCGACGAGACGAGCGCGGCGATCGCGCGCGCGGCCGACGCCGGCATGCCGACGTACGTGATCGGGCTCGAGGCCACTTCGGAGCAGCTCTTCGTCGACGCGCTCAACGCCATGGCGCTCGCCGGGACGCGGCCACAGGCCGGCGCCAAGCGGTACTACGCGGCCACCTCACGCAGCGAGCTCCAGCGTGCCTTCGCCGCCATTCGCGATCAGGTCAGCCAGTGCTCGTACCTGACCAGCTCCGTGCCCAACGCCCAGGGCTCCATCGTCGTCACGCGTGACGGTGGGCGGATCCCGTTCGATGTGACCGGCGACGCGGGCTGGCGCTGGACCGATCGCGGCAACGGCGAGCTGCTGATCCACGGGCTGGACTGCACGCTGGCGAACGGGCGCCCCGGGGCGCTCGAGGCCCTCGTCACCTGCGGGCCATGATCTGGATCAAGTTTCAGGAGAACCCAGAGGTCTAACAGCGCTGGTCGAAAGGACGCCCATGACCGCCCCCGCCGCGCCGAACGAGCCTGAGCTGACCCCGGACGTTGTCGTCACCTCGCTGACCTTCAACGCGCCGCCCGAGCGGGCCTGGCAGACGTTGCTCTTCTACGAGCAGCTCGAGTCCAAGCCGCCGCTCCACCTGCGCTTGCTGCTCCCCGTGCCCATTCGCACCGAAGGCTCCAAGGAGCGGGTCGGTGACGAAGCGCTGTGCCTGTACGAAGGTGGCAGCCTCGTGAAGCGGATCACCAGCGTCGACCCGGGCAAGCACTACGGGTTCTCGGTGGTGAAGCAGGACCTCGACGTCGGCGGCGGCATGCGGCTGGCGGGAGGCGCGTACACGCTGACGCCCACCGCCGAAGGCAAGACGCAGGTCGAGGCCGTCACCCGGTACGTCAGCCCCAAGCGGCCGCGGTGGGTCTGGTCGAAGGTGGAGGCGACCGTCTGCCACATGTTCCACCGCCACATTCTGCGGGAGATGCGCCGGCACGCAGAAGCGCCGCCGTCGCTCGCGGGGCAGGCGTCGGCGTGATCGAGCTTCTGCCGCCGGCGTGGCTCGTGCGAGGGGCGGTGGCCCTGGTGTGGCTGTACGAAGGGCTGTGGTGCAAGTTGCTCGGCGGCGATCCCAACCAGCGCACCATCGTCACCGCGGTGCCGCGCTTCGGGCCGACGCTGGGCCTTCCGTTCCTGATGACGCTCGGCGTGGTCGAGACGGCGCTGGGGGCGTGGGTGCTCTGGGGGCGCTGGCCGGTCGAGTGTGCGATCGCGCAGACGGTGCTGCTGGTGACGCTCAACGCCAACGGGCTGCTCTGGTCGCGCAAGTACATTCACGATCCGGCCGGCATGGTGGTGAAGAACTTCGCGCTGCTCGTGCTCGCGTGGGTCGCGGCGAGCCTGAAGGAGGCGTCATGACCGCCGTCGGAACCAGCCAAGCCGAGACGCCCTGGGTCGCCGGGAGCTTCGACGAAAAGGTCAGCGGCCGGCAGATCCTCTTCGGGCGCATGTACGAGGACTGGGGCATCGAGCGGGAGGCGTTCGCTGGGAAGGGCCGGGTGTTCTGCATCGCCTCGGCTGGGTGCATGGCCATGGCCCTCGCGCCGGCGCACGACGTCGTGGCCGTCGACATCAACCCGGTGCAGCTGGCCTACGCGTGGCAGCGCTTCGCCGGGGCGCCCTCCGTGCGTGGCAAGGCCGAGCGGGTGATGGACTTCGGCCGGTTCTTCGCGCCGCTGCTCGGGTGGTGGCCCGCGAAGGTGCGCGCGTTCTTGGCGCTCGACGATCCAGGCCAGCAGCAGGCGTACTGGCGGCAGCACCTCGACACGTGGCGGCTGCGGGCGGCGCTCGGGCTGGCGTTCTCGTTCTCGGCGCTCCGCGCGGTCTACACGCCGCGCTTCCTCGACTTCCTGCCGCGGCGGCTCGGGGCCGTCTTCCACGCCCGCCTGGCCCGCGGCGTCTGCAGCAGCCCCAACCGGTCCAACCCCTGGGCCCGCGCGCTGTTCTTGGGGGAGCTGTCGACGGAGGCGCCGCCCACGGAGGCGCAGCGCGTGGAGTTGGTGCATGCCGACGCGGCCTCGTACCTGGAGTCGCAGCCGGCGCAGAGCTTCGACGGCTTCACGCTGTCCAACATCCTCGACGGGGCGGCGCCGGCGTACCGGGCTCGACTCTTCGCGGCGGTTCAGCGGGCAGCGCGGCCGGGCGCGAAGGTCGTGCTGCGCAGCTTCGGGGAGCCGCAGGGGACTTCGCCGTGGAACCGCGCCGCGTCGGACCGGTCCATGCTGTGGGGCGTCGTCGATGTGCGCCCCGTCAGCGAGCTGGGCGCGGGAAGGTAGAAGGAGCTGCGCGATGCCTGCCTGGCCGGGCTACGCACCCTGGGCCGACACCGTCGACGCCAGCCGCGAGGAGTTCGAGCGCGTCGCCAAGCGCTTCTGGCTGGTGCCCGAGGTGATCCCTCCGGTCGATCGCGACGACATTGGCCTGCTGTATTGCTTTTGCCGGCGGCTGGACGACGCCGTGGACGAAGCCCCGAGCGTCGCGGTGGCGCGGCTGGCGCTCGAGCAGTGGCGCTCGGAGCTGAGCGGAAGAGCTCCGGCGCGTCCCCTGATCGCCGCGTTCCTCGCTGGCGCGAAGCAGACCGGCCTGTCGCTCGAGAGCGCCGGGCATTTGCTCGACGGCATGGCGTCGGATCTCGAGCCGGTGCGGGTGGCGGACGACAGAGCGCTGCTTCGCTACGCGTATCAGGTCAGCTCGTCGGTGGGCCTCATGCTGGCGCCGCTCTTGGGCGCGCGCGGCGTCGAGGCGACGTGGCGGGTGATCGATCTGGGGATCGGGCTTCAGCTGAGCAACGTGCTGTTGGGCGTGGCCGAGGATGCTCGCAAGGGCAGGGTGTATCTGCCCGCGACGCGGCTCGCCGAGCACGGCCTGGGTCCTGACGAGGTGCTGCGCCGGCCGGACGATCCGCGGCTGCGGCCAGTGCTGCGTGGGGTGGCGCGGCTCGCGGATCGCTATTACCGAAGCGCCGAGGATGGCCTTGCGACCGTGCCGCTGCGCTATCGCCACGGAGTGATGTTGCTCGGGCGCGCGTACGGTGCGCTGGGCTGGCGTGTGGTCGAAGGGTTGCCCAGCGCTGTCGTTCCGTCAGGGCTGCCGCTCCGGTGGAAGGTGCAGCACCTGGCGGGGCTGGTCGTCAGTGGCGCACGGCCCCACGTGCTGGGCCTGCGGACGTTCCCCGCGCACGACGCTGCGCTGCACGAGCCGCTGGCGGAGCTTCCTGGAGTCCATACGTGAGGCCGACGGTGACGGCGGAGGGCCTCGGTGGACGGGTCGGCGCCGGGATCGAGGAGAGGAGCAAAGGGCCTCCATGCTCCGTGTGACGCAGGTGCACCCTCCGCTGCAGATCGTCACCGGCAAGGGCGGGGTGGGGAAGTCGACCGTCGCGGCAGCCCTCGCGGTCGCGGCGTCGCGGCGCGGCAAGCAGGTGCTGGCGATCGAGCTGAGTGAGTCGGCTGGGCTGAGTGGGCTGCTCGGGGTCGCTCGCGGCGAGCCGGGGGCGATCGTCCCGGTGGCCCGGGGCCTGGCGCACAGCTGGTTCGACGGCGAAGCGGCGCTCGCGGAGTTCATCGTCCGGAACGTGCCGTTTGGGGCACGGCTGAAGCCCTTCTTCGGACACCCGCTCTACCGTGCGTTCGTGTCCGCGGGCCCGGGCGTGCGGGAGTTGATGGCGATCGGCAAGGTCCGTGACGAGCTGCTCGGGCTGTCGACGGGCGCTCCGCCGTGGGACTTGGTCGTGGTCGACGCCGGCGCGTCGGGGCACGCGCTGCAGCTGCTCGGCATGCCAGCGGCCACCGCGAGGACCTTCGCGAGCGGGCTCGCACACAGAGAAGCGACGAAGGTCGCGGCCACGCTCGAGGATCCAAATACCACCGCCGTGCACGTCGTCGCCCGGCCCGAGGTCATGCCGCTCGAGGAAGCCGGGGAGACGATCGAGCGGCTGCGCGAGCGGAACCTGCCCGTGGGCCGGCTGGTGGTGAACCAGTGCTGGGCGGTGCCGCCGAACGGCGCGAGCCAGGTGATCGACACCCTGAGCCTGACGGATCCGCTGGGTCAGTCGCTGCGCGCCGCGGCGGAGCGAGCGCTCGGGTGGAGTGCGGTGCAGGAGCAGGGCGTGGCGCGTCTGGAAGCCCGCGTGCGGAAGCCGGCGCTGCGCTTGCCTCGGCTGCTCGGGCCGGCCTTCGGACGCGCGGAGGTGGATCAGCTCTCGGAGCTGATTGCGGGGGAGGTGACGTCGTGAAGGCGCTGGTGGAGTTGCTCGCGTCGCACCGGGCGATCGTCTGCGTCGGCACCGGCGGGGTCGGGAAGACGACGACGGCGGCGGCGCTCGGCCTGCTCGCGGCGCAGCTGGGCCGACGGACGATGGTGCTGACGATCGATCCGGCGCGGCAGCTCGCGCGGGCGCTCGGGCTCGCGAGCCTGGGGCGCGTGGGGGAGCCGGTGGACACGCAGGGCGTCGCGCCGGCCGGGCTGCTCCATGCGGGCATGCTCGATCTCAAAGGCTCGTGGGACGCCTTCATCGAACGCCACGCGCCCAGCGAACAGGCGCGCGACGCCATGCTCGCCAACCCGTTCTACCAGCGGGTGTCGACGTCCTTCGCCGGGGCGACGGAGTTCATGGCGATCGAGGAGCTGTGCCGGCTGGATGAGAGCCGGGCGTACGACCTGATCATCATCGACACGCCGCCGTCCGGTCGGGCGATCGACTTCCTGCGCGCGCCGCAGCGGCTCGAGGCGTTGCTCGCGCCGGAGGTGTCGCGGTGGATTCTGGGGAAGAAGGGCGGCGGGGGTGGTGCGCTCAAGGCGGTGACGAGCGGGGCGCGCTTCCTGGTCGGCCAGCTCGAGCGCGCGCTGGGGACGAAGACGCTGCGGGACGTGTCGGCGTTCTTCACGCTGCTCGACGCCATGTTCGGAGATCTGCGGGCTCGGGCCGAGCGCGGCCGGGAGCTGCTGACGGGCCCGGGGACCGCGTTCGTGCTCGTCGTCGCGCCGACGGCGCCGGAGTTGGCCGGGGCGGCGGAGCTGGAGGCCGGGCTTCGGGAGGCGGGCGCGCCGCTCGAGGCGGTCATCGCCAACCGAGTCCACGCGCTGCCCGGGCCGCTCGAGGTGTCGGAGGAGGCGGCGGCGCGGATGATCGAACAGGTGAAGGCTGACGACGCGGTGCGTGCGTGGCTCTCGCAGACGTGGCGTGACGCGCGGTCGGTCGCGCGCTTGGAATCGGAGCGGCTCGAGGCGTTTGCGAGGGGCGTCGAGGCCGGGGTCGAGCTCACTCGGGTGCAGGAACTCTCGAGCGACGCGCACTCACTGGCGGATCTGGCGCAGGTGGCGGCGGCGCTGCGTGGGGGCGTGGCGTGAACGCGCAGGCGCGACGGCTGCTGTGGCTCGACTGTGGTGCTGGCGCGGCGGCCGGCGTGGTGATGATCGCGCTGGCTGGGTGGTTGAGCGCGCTCGAGCGGGTGCCCGAGTCGCTGCTCCTCGGCATGGGGGCCGTGAACCTGGCGTACGCGGCGTGGAGCGGCGCCATGGCCGTCGGCGCGGCCCGCGGGCAGTGGCCGGCGCGGTGGCGGGTGAGCGGGCTCATCGCCGCGAACGGGGCGTGGGCGGTGGTGTGTGTCGCGCTGCTCGTGCCCTTCGGGGCGCAGGCCACCGCCTTCGGGTGGGCGCACTTGCTGGGCGAAGCGGTGTTCGTCGGTGGGCTCGCGGCCGTGGAGTGGCGCAGGCTGCGCTGAGCGTCAGGCCTGCTCGTGCGCGCCGAGCGCTCGGACGAGGTGCCCAACTTGGGAGCCGGGCGTCTGTGGCCAGCCTTCGGCGGGGGTCGACGCCGCGCGATCAACCGCGGTAGCGATGTGCGGGAGGAAGTGACGGGTTTGGAGCTGCGGCTCGTCAGCCCGCCCGCTGCGCCTTCACCCACCGCTCGACCGCACTGGCCTCGCTGGGAATGTCCGCGGACAGGTTCCGCATACCGTCCGGCGTCACCACCACGTCGTCCTCGATCCGCACGCCGATGCCCCGGTACTTCTCCGGCACCGTCAGATCGTCCACCTGAAAGTACAGCCCCGGCTCCACCGTCAGCACCATGCCGACCTTCAGCGGCCCCCACTTGTAGTTCTCCTGCCTCGCCTTTGCGCAGTCGTGCACGTCCAGCCCGAGCATGTGACTGACGTTGTGCAGGGAGTAGCGCTTGTAGAACTGGTGCTCGTCCTTGAGCGCGTCCTCGACGGACGTCCTGAGAATCCCCAGCCGGTGCAGCCCAGCCGCGAGCACGGCCATGGCCCGGCGGTTCGGCTCCATGAAGTCGTTCCCCGGCTTCACGGCACTCAGCGCCGCCTGCTGCGCCTCCCACACCAGCGCGTAGATCTCCCGCTGTTCGTCGCTGAACCGCCCGGAGATCGGCACCGTCCGCGTGATGTCCGCGGTGTAGAGCTGGTGGCCTTCGACGCCGGCGTCCAAGAGCAGCAGCTCACCGTCCACCAGCGCGCCGTCGTTGCGCGTCCAGTGCAATGTGCAGGCGTGCGCGCCGCTCGCGGCGATGGTCCCGTAGCCGACGTCGTTCCCTTCGACACGCGCTCGCAGCCCGAACAGCCCTTCGACGTGCCGCTCGGTCAGGCCCGGCTTCATCGCTGCCAGCACGTCTTCGAATCCGCGCTTCGTCGCCGCGATCACCTTCTCGAGCTCGGCGAGCTCCAGCGCGTCTTTGAACAGCCGCAGCTCCGACAGCGCCGTTCCCAGCTCCGCGTCCCACGCCTTCCCAGACTCATCGGTGGCCGGCGGTAGGAGCGCATCCAACTGGCCCGAAAGCCCGCGCAGCGTTCGCGCGCGTGGCTTGCTTTCGAGGAACGACTTGAGCTCGCCGAGTGGGTGCGCCGCGTCGACGCCGTACCGCGCGCGGCTCTGCTCCACACCCAGCCGAGGCCCGACCCACAGCTCGCCCTTCTTCCGGTCCGTATAGAACGTCTCGCTCGCGCGACCGGGGTTCGGTTCGACGAAGAGGTGCGCGGCGTGGCCTCGAGGCCCCGGCACCAGCACCAGCACGCAGTCCGGCTCCTGGTTCCCCGTCAGGTAGAAGAAGTCGCTGCCGGCACGAAAGCGAAAGTACGTGTCGTTCGCGCGGCACTGCTCGTGCCCGGTCGGAATCACCAACACGTCGTTGGGGAACAGGGCCGCCACCCGGCCTCGGCGCTCGGCGTGCACCCGCGCGTTCGGAATCGGCTCGACGGCGCTCGTCGACTGAGGCCGCCACTCGGTCATCATGAACTTCACGAGCGCCGGCGGCGGCGCGTCACGGTTCGTCGTCGTCGCGGCTGGGGTGGGCTTCGTCTCTTCGGCCTTGTCGCTCGAAAAAGTCATGAGCGCCTTCTACAGCCGGCGCACCTCGAGCCACCAGCGCTGCACGGCCCCGTCGTCCGCGCCCGCCGTCTGCACCGCCCCGCCTTCGCCCACGCCGCGCGTCTCCACTCGCTCCGCCGCGACGCCCTGACCCAGCAGGTGCTTCTTCACAGCGTCCGCTCGCCGCTGCGCGAGGAACTGGTTGAGCATGGGCCCGCCGCCGCCGTGCACGTGGCCTTCGAGGAGAATCGAAACGCCCGGGTTGCCCTTCAGCAGCGCCGTCAGCTCCGCGAGCAGCGGCTGTGATTCGGGTTTGAGTGCGTCCTTCTCGGGCTCGAAGACGATGCCGTAGAGCGCGACGGGCTCGTCGAGGGACAGCGCCGACTTCAGCTCGGCCGCGGTCCGCTCCACCTTCTGCTCGGGCGCGACGACCTCGACGATCTTCAGGCTGAAGCGCTCGGCGCTCTGGGCGACCTCGAGCTGGATCCACCGTTCCGACTTGCCCAGCGGCGTCCTGAAGCTCGCCGTCGCGCCGTCAGCCTCGTGCGCGACGTAGACCCTCTTTCCTCCCAGCGCGCGGACGCGGTCCTCGAGCGTCTTCACCAGCCCTGCGACCTTGGGCGGCCTCGCCGTGGTCTTCAGCTCGTAGCCTAGAGCGCCGATCAGGTTTCCGCCCGAGGAAAGTCGATCGCTTGCGCGGGCGATCGACGCCGGAGTGGGCCGCGTGATCAGTTCGCCACCTCACGGAGGTGGCGCATGGAAC
>JALHOS010000083.1 GCA_022842905.1 Myxococcaceae bacterium
CGCCGCCGCCCCAGCCCGCGGCGCCGGCGCCCGTGGCGACGTCAACGCCTCAGGCTGCGGCCGCGCCGCGGTGGTTTCCGCTCACCGGTCAGCTCAACCTGGTGCTGGGCGCCGGCACGTCGCTGTTCACGGCGGTCGAAGGCGCGGCGTTCGGGGTGCTGGGGACGCCGCAGGTGGCCAGCCCCGGCGCGAAGGACGTCAGCGGGGTGGCGTTTCTCCCCGGCGCGCAGCTCGGCTACACGCGGTGGACGGGCGCCGCTTGCGCCGGCGTGACGTTCTGTGGCGAAGGGCTGAGCGCGCACGCGCTGGCACGGGTCGCCTGGCTGTCCGGTACGGCCTTCAGCGGCGGCAGCACACGGCTCACTCAGACGTTCTACGGCCAGCTGGGCGTGGGCGGGGCGGCCAGGCGCAAGCCGTCCGCGCCGCTGTCTCCGGGCGTGAGCTACGGCGAGCTGTCGCTGCGCGCGTCCGGAGGCCTCGAGTGGGGGCGCTGGACGGGCGGGTGGAGCTCACTGCGGCTGCACGGCGCGCTGATGGTGGAGGTCGGCCTGTTGGGGCCTTCGCCCAGCGTGCATGCGGCGGGTGTCATCGGCGTGGCGCTGTAGCGTCGAGGCTCGCTGTGTTCAGCACGCGGAACGTCTCGTCGTGATCGTCGGTGGAGAAGAGCTCGCTGCGGCTGCACGGCGCATTGATGGTGGAGGTCGGCCTGTAGGGGCCTGCGCCCAGCGCGCACGCGGCGGGTGTCATCGGCGTGGCGCTGGAGCGTCGAGGCTCGCTAAGTCCAGCGTGAGGAACGTCTCGTCGTGAAGTCGGTGGAGAAGGGTTCGCGGCGGCTGCACGGCGGGTCGGTGGTGGAGGTCGGCCTGTTGGGGCCTGCGCCCAGCGCGCACGCGCAGGGTCATCGGGGTGGCTCGGTAGCGTCGAGCTCGGCGCGTCCAGCGCGCGGAACGTCTCGTCGTGATCGTCGGTGGAGAAGGGTTCGCCGCGGCTGCACGGCGAATTGATGGTGGAGGTGGGCCTGTTGGGGCCTACGCCCAGCGCGCACGCGGCGGGTGTCATCAGCGTGGCGCTGGTGCGTCGAGGCTCGGTCGCGTCCAGCGCTTGGAACGTCTCGTCGTGATCGTCGGTGGAGAAGCGCTCATTGTGGCTGCGCGGCGCGTCGGTGGTGGAGGTCGGCCCGTTGGGCTCTGCGCCCAGCGTCCACGCGCAGGGTCATCGGCGTGGCGCTGGAGCGTCGAGGCTCGGTCGCGTCCAGCGCTTGGAACGTCTCGTCGTGATCGTCGGTGGAGAAGAACTCGGTGCGGCTGCACGGCGCGTTGATGGTGGAGGTCGGCCTGTCGGGGCCTGCGCCCAGCGTGCGCGCGGCGGGTGTCATCGGCGTGGCTCTGGAGCGTCGAGGCTCGCTGCCTTCAGTACGCGGAACGTCTCGTCGTGATCGTCGGTGGAGAAGAACTCGCTGCGGCTGCACGGCGCGTTGATGGTCGAGGTCGGCCTGCTGGGGCCTGCGCCCAGCGTGCACGCGGCGGGTGTCATCGGCGTGGCGCTGAAGCGTCGAGGCTCGGCCGCGTCCGGCGGGCGGAACGTCTCGTCGTGACCGTTGCTGGAGACGAGGTCGCCGCGCCTGCATGGGCCGCTGGTGGCGGAGGTCGGTCCGTTGCGCTCTGCGCCCAGCGTCCACGCGCAGGGTCATCGGCGTGGCGCGGTCGCGTCGAGCTCGGCCGCGTCCAGCGCGCGGAACGTCTCGTAGTGATCGTCGGTGTAGAAGAACTCGCCGTCGGCGCCGGTGACGATCCTGCGGGCGCCCCGGGTGGAAGCGCCCGGCGTCGGCACGGTGTACTCCCGGTAGTGGCCTCGCCCGCGCGCTGGCAGGCGGCCTTCGCGGTTGCGAAACTCGGTGCCGTCCTTCTCGTACGGGAACGGGCCCCCGGCCTTGATGAGGGCGATCGTCTGAAGCGCCTCGGGCGGCAGGCCCTGCGTGGGCGCTGCGCGGGGCCGGGGACTCGGGGCGGGCGCTGCTTCAGGAAGGGTTCCCTGTCGCGGCGCCGGCTGGGGCGCCGACACCTCGCCCGTCGAGGGCGAGCCTCCGAGCCAGTACCCAGCCAGCGCGAGGATCGCGAGGAACGCGACGAGGGCGGGGTGTCTTCGGGGCGGCGGGCGGGTCATGGCTGTGTGGGGGCGAATGCCAGAGCCCCCAGTGGCTTGGCAACGCTCGCGGCGTGGATTCGGTCGTGCGAAAAGTGGCGCCGCCATGTCCCTGCACGCGTTCATCTTCGATCTCGACGGAACGCTGGCCGACTCGCTCACCGAGATCGGCACGGCGATGAACACGGCGCTTTCGAAGCATGGGCTGCCGGCCCACCCGATCGACGCCTACCGGTTGATGGTGGGCGAAGGCGCCGACGTGCTCGCGCAGCGGGCGTTGCCGGCGGGGGCGACGCTGACCGCGGCCCAGCTCACGGTCGACTACCGCGCGGCCTACGCGGCGCAGGGCCATGCGGCCTCGACGGTGTACCCCGGCGTGCGAGAACTGCTCGCCGAGCTCGTTCGTCGCGGCTGTCGGCTCGCCGTGCTGTCCAACAAGCGGGACGACTTCACGCAGCACCTGGTGAAGGCCAAGCTCGCCGACGTGCCCTTCGTCGACGTGCGTGGCGAGCGCGAAGGGGTTCCGCGCAAGCCGGACCCGACGGCGGCGTACGAGCTGGCGCTGCTGCTCGGCGTGAGTCCCAGCCGCGTGGTCTTCGTCGGCGACACCGCGATCGACATGGGGACCGCGAAGGCCGCGGGGATGCGGGCGGTGGGCGTGGCCTGGGGCTTTCGCGGGCGGGACGAGCTGCTGAGCGCGGGCGCGGAGGTCGTGTTGGATCGGCCGGCGGATCTGCTCACCTGGCTCGACCGCCAGTAGCGTCGCCGTGCGCGTGTTCTGCCCGACGCCGGGAGCGTGTCAGCCCCCACGGGTAGAACGCTTGGGGTCATGCGCGATCCCAACCAGCGAGCCGTGGCAGCGTTGTGGTCCGTGCGCGGCGTCGGCCCCAAGTTCATCGACGAGCTCGAGCGCGTGCACGGACCCTTGGGCGCCCTGCTCACCGTGCCGATCGCCGAGTGGTTGGGCAGCGTGCAGCGCCACGCGCCGGCGAAGGAAGGGCTGCGTGGCTTTGCCCGTCTCGAAGACGCCGCGAGTGCGCTCGAGGCCAAGCTGGCCAGCTGCAAGTACAACGTGCACTTCCCCGGAGACGACGCGTACCCGCCCGCGCTCGAAGCGATCGCCGACCCGCCCAGAGTGCTCTTTGCCTGGGGCGAGGTGGCCAGCCGCGGTCCCGCGCCTCGCGTCGCCATGGTCGGCACGCGGCAGCCCATGCCGGACTTCGCGAAGTGGTTTCGCGAGCTGGCCGAAGCGATCGCCGCAGCCGGGGTGACGGTGGTGTCCGGGGCCGCCGAGGGCTGCGACACGGCCGCGCACCTGGGCGCGCTCGACGCGGGCGGCCAGACGTGGGCGGTGCTCGGGTGCGCGATCGAGCAGGTTGACCCGCATCAGCGGCAGGTGCTGCGCCGAATCGCCGAGCAGGGTGGCTCGGTGCTCAGCGAGCTGCCGCCGGGCGGCCGACCGGAGCCGGCGACGTTCGTGCGAAGAAACCGGATCATCTCGGGCTGTGCCGACGTCACCGTCGTCGGACGCGCGCCCAAGGGCTCGGGGGCGCTTCACACGGCGCGACGAGCGCAGGCGCAGCACCGGCCTCTGCTCGCCTGTCCGGGCGCGCCGTGGGACGACCACGCCGAAGGGTGTCACGCGCTCTTGGCTGACGGCGCCAAGCCCTGTTCGAGACCGAAGGACGTGTTCTCGGCGCTGGGCCTGGTCGTCGACGAACGACAGCCGCAGCGGAAGTGGGCCCCGAGCGAGCCTCCGTCGGATCCGGTGCAGCGCGCGGTGCTCGACGCGCTCGATCTGCACCCGCGGGAATTCGACGTCGTCGCGGCGGCGGTGGCGGCCTCGTCCGGGCAGGTCCAGAGCGCGCTGCTCGAACTGGAGCTCCAGGGGTACGTGAGCGTCGCCAGAGGGCGGCGCTACGCGCGGTTGCCCGCTCCGCCTGGCGCCGAAGAACCCAATGAAGTCAGTGATCTCCTTTGTTGACGGTGGGGGGGGCGCACACTAGAAACCCCGCTCGCTTCGTCCCCGCCATTTTTCGCGGTGTTGATTCGCGGTGTTGAAAGGAACCAGTCCGACATGTCTGCCAGCGTCATGGTGCACCACCTCGCCGAGTTGGTGTTGGCCACCGAGCCCGCCAAGCAAGAGAGCTTCAAGGACACGATCGTCGCCTTCTTCCAGGAAGGTGGTCCGTTCATGTTCATCAACATCTTCTGGCTGGCCTGCGCCGTGGCGATCATGATCGAGCGCGTCGTGACGCTCATGTTCCGCTACAACCTGAACGCCGGCCCGTTCATGGAGCAGATCACCAAGCTCGTGCTGACGGGCAACGTCGATCGCGCGGTCAAGCTGTGTGGCGCCGCGCCGAACGCGCCACTGGCCAAGGTGATTCGGTCCGGCCTGAACCGCGCCAACCGCGGCGAGATCGAGGTCGCCAAGGCGATCGAAGAGTCGATCCTCGAGAACAGCCCGCACGTCTCGGCGCGCATTCAGTGGCTGTGGTCGCTGGCCAACGTCGCCACGCTCTTCGGCCTCATCGGCACGATCGTCGGCCTCATCGGTACGTTCAAGTCGCTCGGCAACGTGCCCCCGGAGCAGAAGCAGGCGCTGCTCTCGAAGGGTATTTCCGAAGCCATGAACAACACCGCCTTCGGGCTGGGCATTGCCGTGACCTGCATCATCGCCCACCTCTTCCTCACCGCGTATGCGCGGCGCATGGTGGAAGTGGTCGAGCTCAACGCCATGAAGCTGGAGAACATGCTCGCGCGGAAGAACGCGGGCGAGACCAGCGCCATGGACTTCGAGAAGGCGTCCTGACCGTTCCAACGAGGATGAGGGAACCCACCCACCCCGCGGTTGTCGGTTGGAGCCGGTGAGCTGACATGGCCTTTCACGTCGCCAAGCGAAAGCTGAAGCCGAAGGAAGAAGAGGAGATGGGCGAGCTCAACATCGTCCCGTACCTCGACATCCTCATGAACCTCATCATCTTCATGCTGCTGTCGATGACGGGGCTGGCCACGTTTGGCGTGCTCAATATCTCGGCACCGGCGTTCGGCGGTGGCGGCGGGGGCGGAGCAGACGAGACCAAGCCGCTGCTGCTCACGTGCGCGATCTCCAAGAAGGGCTTCTTCCTGGCGGCGTCTGGCGGGGTGCTCCCGGGTCAGGCGGAAGCCGCTCCGGCGCCGGAAGGCCAGGCGGCCGACGCGCCTCCGACGATTCCGGTGAAGGGCGACGGCACGTACGACTACGTCGCGCTCACCGAGAAGATGAAGGAGATCAAGGCCGCCTTCCCCAACGAGTCGAAGGTGATCTTGGCCGCGGATCCGGACACGGCGTACGAGATCATCGTCGGCACCATGGACGCCACGCGCGAGACCGTCGACCACAAGCTGCTCTTCCCCGACGTGACGCTGGCGAGCTTCTAGGAACCCGAGACCCCGCATGGCCGCGACCCCCGCCAAACCAGGTCACCACGAACTGTCGGAAGACGACATTCAGCGCATGCGCTTTCGCAAGGCCATGGCGCGGAAGAAGCGCAAGGAGCGCGAGGCCGAAGGCGAGATCAAGGAACTCAACATCACCGCGATGATGGACATGATGACCATCATCCTGGTGTTCCTCATCAAGTCTTATTCGGCTTCGTCGGTGACCGTGACGGCGTCGGAAGACATTCGGCCGCCGGTGTCGACGACGCGGCTGACGCCGAAGGACACCGTCGCGATCACCGTGACGCCGCGCTTCATTCTGGTGAACGACAAGAAGAAGCTGGAGCTGCTGCCGGGCATGAAGGTGCCGGAGCAGGCCATGGCGGGGAAGCTGATCGGCCCGCTGGACGAGGCGCTGAAGAAGGAAGTCGAGAAGATCAAGTACATCGCCGAGCGCAACCCGGCGGCGCCCTTCCTCAAGGAAGTGTCCGTCATCGGCGACAAGCGCATTCCGTACGATCTGCTCAGCGCGGTGCTCTACACGGCCGGGCAGAACGAGCTGGAGAACTTCCGGTTCGTCGTGATCGCCAAGGACGACTGACGGCCACGCGTGAGCCGCGCAGCCGTCACGGTGATCGGCGCTGGGCTGGCAGGCTCGGAGTGCGCGTTTCAGCTCGCGCGCCTGGGCCACGACGTCACCTTGCGTGAGCAGAAGCCGCTCAAACGCTCGGAAGCGCACGTGCGCGACGACGTGGCGGAGTTGGTTTGCTCCAACTCGCTGCGTAGTGATGATCCCCACACCGCGGTCGGGCTGCTGCACGAGGAGCTGCGCCGCGTCGGCTCGCTGATCTTGTCGGCGGCGGACTTCGCGCGCGTGCCGGCGGGCTCCGCCCTGGCCGTGGACCGGGACGCGTTCAGTCGCCGGGTGCGCGAGGGGCTGGAGCAGAGCGGGCGCGTGCGGCTGGAGACGGGCGAGGTGACGGCGCTGCCGGAAGGCGTCGTGGTGGTGGCGACGGGCCCGCTGACTTCCGCGGCGCTGACGCAGGCGCTGGGGGCGTACACGGGCGAGAAGCTCTATTTCTACGACGCGATCGCGCCGATCGTGGCCGCCGAGTCGTTGGACTGGTCGGTGGCGTGGAAGCAGAGCCGCTACGACAAGGGCGACGGCGCGGACTACGTGAACTTGCCCCTCGACGAGGTGCAGTACCGGCAGTTCGTCGACGATCTGAAGACCGGCCAGAAGGTGACGCCGCACGCGTTCGAAGAGCCGAAGTACTTCGAAGGGTGCCTGCCGATCGAGGTCATGGCCGAGCGCGGGGAGAAGGTGCTCGCGTTCGGGCCGATGAAGCCGGTGGGTCTGCGCGATCCCCGCACTGGGAAGCGCCCATACGCGGTGGTGCAGCTGCGCATGGAGGACCGGGCGGGCACGGCGTACAACTTGGTCGGCTTCCAGACGCGGCTGACGTGGCCCGAGCAGAAGCGGATCTTCGGGAAGATCCCGGGGCTCGGCCATGCCGACTGGGTGCGCATGGGGCAGATCCACCGAAACACGTTCATCGACGGGCCGCGGCTCTTGGGGCCGGGGCTGCGGCTGAAGGCCGAGCCGCGGCTGTTCTTCGCGGGCCAGATCGCCGGCGTCGAGGGCTACGTCGAGTCGACCGCCTGCGGGTACCTCACGGCGCTCTCGGTGCACGCTGCGCTGACCGGTGGGCAGTTCGTCGCACCGCCGGGGACGACGTCGTTGGGCGCGCTGTACCGGCACGTGACCGGCGAGGCACACCCCGAAGGTGCGCCGTATCAGCCCACCAACGTCGTGCACGCGCTCTTCACGCCGCTGCCGGAGCGCACGAAGAAGTTCGATCGCAAGGCTGCGTATTTGAGCCGCGGTCGCGCGGATCTGACCGCGTGGGCCCCGAACGCGCCGCACGAGGTGAGCGCGCCTCCCGCGGTCGTCGCCGCCCAGCCTGACGCTTCGGCGACCGCCTGAACACCACGCCCGGCCGACCCACTCCGCGAGCGGGCGCCGATCGCGTCGGCCTAGCGCCGCGGGGCATGGTCCAGTCTCCGTCAAGCCTCTCGAAGGAGACCTCCTGCAGAGCGCTGGCAGCCTGAGCCGACGCGGGCCTTACCGGCGTGGGCCTGCACCGGCGCGGGTTTCACCGGCGCGGGCCTTCTTCGGCGCGTCCTTCGGCGGCGCGGTCCTTCGGCGCCCGATGCACGTCTGCACGGACCCTCCGTCGTCCCCACCAGCCCAATCGGCAGGCCTCCCCCAGTGGGGCTGGTGGCCCTCGGAGGGAACGCGAACCCTCGGCCGGTGTCCGACTGGGTGCGCCGTGGGAGTTGCATCGAGCCTGCGAGCGAGCGATGGGGGGTCATGGAGCCAGCGCGTGGAGGCTTGATGCGAAGCGGTTCGCCGAGGTGGTCGAAGGCAGCGGTGCTCGGCGTGGTGGGCGTGGCGGTCGCGTTCATCGGCTGCAAGAAGCCTGACGGTCCGAAGCTCCAGTCCACCGGCTCGGTGCGCAAGAAAGTCGAAGCGGAGAAGTCGGCGCCGCGGCTGCCGGTGCTGGGCAAGCGGCTGGTCGAAGGCAACCCGTCCGAGCTCCGCACGTCAGCCGACGGCCGCTTCGTGACGGTGCTCATCAACGCCGAGACCCCGCAGATCCCCGGTGCGCCGCCGACGCTGAAGCTGGGCGACCTCTGGGCCGCGAACGCGCAGACCGGCCAGGCGACGCGGGTCGCGCACGGCGTCGTCAACTCTCCGGGAGGCTGGCTGTTCAGCGCCGACGGCCGCTGGCTCGTGGTCGCGGCGGGGACGGATCCCACGCAGCAGACCGGCTCCATTCTGGTCAAGGACACGTCGGACTTGAGCGCGGAGCCCGAGCGCGTGGCCGCGACGGCGAGCTACTTCGTCCTTTCCGACGACGGAGCGCAGCTGGCGTACGTGCAGCAGGGAGTGCTCCACGTCGGGCCGCTGCCCAAAGGCCCGTTCCGGCAGGTCGCCGGCGAAGTCGCCACCGCGTCCTTCGCGCCAGACGCGAAGTACCTCTACTTCCGGCGCAAGTTCGACGCCGCCGGCGGCTTGTTCCAGGTGTCGCTGACGCAGGACCGCGCGCAACCCAAACGCATCGTCGACTACGTGGGCGACTACACGGTGCTCAAGAGCGGCAAGCACGTGGTGGCCCAGGCGCGGGAACGGCCGGCCGGTGTGCAGTTCCAGCTCTACGCCGTCGACGTGGCGAGCCTGGCGGCGCGCAAGCTGACCGACGACGCGGCGCGCTTCCGCGTCAGCCGCGACGGCAAGTACGTGGCCTGGCGGGCGCTCACGTCGAAGAACATTCAGGCCGACATCGGCGAGCTGTGGCTGGCGGAGCTGCCCAACGGCACGCCCACCAAGCTGGGCGATCAGGTCAAGGACTTCGAATTCTCGTCGGAGTCGGGCTGGCTCATTTACCGGGAGCGGTTCGAGGAGCTGCTGCTGGGCGGGCGCGACGCGAAGCCCGAAGAGCGACGCACCGAAAAGGTGGGCGATCTGTACCTCCTGCAGCTGCCCGACGGTCAGCCCAAGCTCCTGCAGCGGCGCTCGCCGAACTTCCTGTTCTCTCCCGACGGCAAGTCGCTGGCGTACACCGGCCGGATCGAGCTGCCGGAGGTGACGCGGCGGCTCTTCGTGCGGCAGCTGGGGCAGGGCGAGTCGCGCGCGGTGAAGGACTGGCTGTACGAGTACCAGTTCCGCCCGGGCACCGACGAGCTGCTCTTCCGCGCCGACTGCATGCGTGAAGGCCGCAGCTGCGATCTGCTGTCGATCGCCGTGTCTGCGCCCAAGGAGACCTTGCCCACGAAGCTGTCCGAAGGGACCTTCGGCGCCAAGTTCTCGCAAGACGGCAAGCGCGCGGCGTTGGCGTTCGCGCACCTGACGGACCAGTCGTTCGATCTCGCGATCAAGGACCTCGTCAGCGGCACGCAGCGGACCGTCGACCAGTTCGTCGAGTGGCCGGCCGTCTTCCTGGGCGAGAAGGGCGAGCAGCTGGCCTACCTGGTCAAGGAGAAGCAGCGCCCCGGGCTCTACGTGGCGCCGACCGGGCCCTGAGCGGCGCGAGGCGCCCGAAGTTTCCTCCTGGCCAGCGCCGGCCCTACGCTGCGCGGTGTGACGCCCAACGTCGACGCGTTCCTCAAGCACCTCGAGATCGTCCGCGCGGTCTCGCCGAACACGCTGGCGGCGTACACCCAGGACCTGAAGGCCTTCAGCGCCTACCTCGAGCCCCAGGGCGTGCCGCTCGAGAAGGCCACGCACCTGCACATTCGCGGCTTCTTGGGCGTGCAGTCGGTGACGCACAAGCCGACGACGCGGGCTCGGCGGCTGGCGGCGCTCAAGTCGTTCTACCGGTTCCTCACCCGGCGCAAGCTGATCGAGACCAGCCCGGCGCGCCGCGTGAAAGCGCCCAAGCTGCCGCAGCGGCTCCCCCGCGCGGTGCCGATCGACGAGACGTTCGCGTTGCTCGCCGCGCCGGACGAAGAGCGGATCCTCGGGCTGCGCGATCGCGCCATGCTGGAGGTGCTCTACGGCGGAGGGCTGCGCGTGAGCGAGTTGGTCGGCCTGTCGCTCAAAGACCTCGATCCCAAGAGCGGCTTCGTGCGCGTGCTGGGCAAGGGCAACAAAGAGCGGCTGTGCCCCATCAACGAAGGGGCGCTCGAGGCGGTGCAGGCGTACCTCGCCGTGCGCGGGGCGCTGCTCGCCAAGCCGTCGAAGCACGCGGCGCCCGAAGCGCTCTTCCTCAACTTCCGCGGTGGGCGGCTGACGGCGCGATCCATGGCGCGGCACCTCAAGCGGTACGCACAAGAGCTGGGCCTCAACCGAAACGTGTCGCCACACTCCCTGCGGCACAGCTTCGCGACGCACCTGCTCGCGGGCGGCGCCGACATTCGGTCGATTCAGGAACTGCTCGGCCACGCCAGCCTGTCGACGACCCAGCGGTACACCCACGTGGCCTTCGAACACCTGCAGAAGGTGTACGACACGGCGCACCCGCGGGCGTAGGGCCGATGCGCGGTAAGACGCCGACCACCAAGCCATGGCCAAGAAGCCCGCACCCTTCAACAACCCCTTCGGCGCCCTCAAGCTCGAGAAGGACCCGCCCAAGCCTGCCGCACCCACCGCCGGCCGAAGCGCCGCGCCGCCTCCTCCGAAGCCGCCCAAGCCGGCGAAGAACGCGCCGTCCGACGACGACAGCGCGCTGTTCCTCGAAGCGATTGGGGAAGTCGAGCCGGTGCGGCGGGGCCGGACCGCGGTGCCTCCGCCCAGCCCGCCCGCGGCGCACGCGCTGAAGATCCAGAACGACGAGACCGAGGCGCTCACCCGCCTGGCAGAGCTCGTCTCGGGCGACGGGCCGTTCGAGCTGTCGGACACCGACGAGTTCGTCGAAGGCCACGTGCACGGCTTGGAGCCGCGGGTGCTGCGCAAGCTCAAGCAGGGAGAGTTCTCGACGCAGGCGCACGTGGACCTGCACGGCCTGACGAAGGACGAAGCGAAGGACGCGGTCGCGCGCTTCCTCCTCGACGCGCACGTGAAGGGCCTGCGCTGTGTGCTGGTGGTGCACGGGCGCGGCCTCCATTCGAAGGACCAGGTGCCGGTGCTCAAGGCGGGGCTGCAGCAGTGGCTGGCGCGAGGGCGCGCGGCGCGGCACGTGCTCGCGTTCTGCACCGCCCGCCCGTCCGACGGGGGCTTGGGCGCCATGTACGTGCTGCTGCGCCGCTGAGGAGCCTGTTAAGGGACGGTCATGTTCCACGGGACGACGATCGTGTGCGTCCGGCGCGACGGCCGGACGGTGATTGGCGGCGACGGCCAGGTCACCCTCGACAAGACGGTGATGAAGGGGAACGCGAAGAAGGTGCGGCGCTTGGGAGACGGCGCGGTGATCGCTGGCTTCGCGGGGAGCACGTCGGACGCCTTCACGCTCTTCGAGCGCTTCGAGGCGAAGCTGGCGGAGTTCAACAAGAGCCTGCCGCGCGCCTGCGTCGAGCTGGGCAAGGACTGGCGGACGGATCGCTACCTGCGGAAGCTGGAGGCGCTGCTGATCGTCGCCGACAAGGACCGCACGTTCGTGCTGTCGGGATCAGGCGACGTCGTCGAGCCTGACTTCGGGGTGGCGGCGATCGGCTCCGGCGGCTCGTACGCGCTCTCGGCGGCGCGGGCGCTGCTGACGCACTCGCCGCTCGACGCCCGGAAGATCGTCGAGGAGTCACTGAAGATCGCGGCCGACATCTGCATTTACACGAACACGAACCTGTCCTTCGAAGAGCTCTGACCAGGAAGGCCCTCCCGTGCGCGCGTCGCTGACCCCCAAGCAGATCGTCGAAGAGCTGGACCGCCACATCGTCGGGCAGACGGCCGCCAAGCGAGCGGTCGCCGTGGCGCTGCGCAACCGTTGGCGGCGGCAGCAGCTCAAGGGAGAGCTCAAGGACGACGTCACGCCGAAGAACCTGATCCTCATCGGCCCGACCGGGGTGGGGAAGACGGAGATCGCGCGGCGGCTCGCGAAGCTGGTCGGCTCGCCGTTCGTCAAGGTGGAAGCCAGCAAGTTCACCGAAGTCGGCTACGTCGGCCGCGACGTCGAGTCGATGGTGCGGGATCTCGTCGAGGCGTCGATCTCGCTGCTGCGGGAAGAGGAGTCCGCCCGCGTCGACGCCAAGGCGCTCGAGCTCGCGCAGGACAAGCTCGCCCACCTGCTCAAGGGGAACCGCCCGGACAGCCCCGCGCCCAAGCTCACCGACGCCGAGCGCGAGAAGCTCGAGGCGCAGCTGCGCACCGGCACGCTCGACGATCAGCACGTGGAGATCGAGGTGCAGGACACCCAGCTGACCTTCATGCGGAACTTCTCGGGCCAGGGCATGGAAGAGGTGGGGGTCAACCTCCAGGAGCTCTTCAAGTCGATGCCGGGCATGGGCGGACGGACGAAGCGGCGGCGCGTGCCGGCCCCCGACGCGCTCAAGCAGCTCAAGCAGGACGAAGCCGGGCGGCTGATCGATCAAGACCGGCTGACCCGCGACGCGGTGTCTCGCGCGGAGAACGACGGCATCATCTTCCTCGACGAGATCGACAAGATCGCCAGCCGCGACGGCGCCAAGGGCGCGGGCCCGGACGTCTCGCGTGAGGGTGTGCAGCGGGACCTGCTGCCGATCGTCGAAGGGTCGACCGTGACGACGAAGTACGGCCCGGTGAAGACGGATCACGTGCTCTTCATCGCCGCGGGCGCGTTCCACGTGTCCAAGCCGTCGGACCTGATCCCCGAGCTGCAGGGGCGCTTCCCGATCCGCGTCGAGCTCGAGCCGTTGTCGTCGACGGACCTGGTGCGGATCCTCAAGGAGCCGAAGAGCTCGCTGATTCGCCAGTACACGGGCCTGCTCGAGACCGAAGGCGTGCGGCTGTCGTTCACCGACGAGGCGATCGTCGAGGTCGCAGCGATCGCGCAGCGGGTCAACGAGCGGTCGCAGAACATCGGCGCGCGGCGGCTGCACACGGTGCTGGAGCGGATCCTCGAGGTCGTGGCCTTCGACGCGAGCGAGCTGGAGCGCAAGGACTACGTGGTCGACGTCGCGCTGGTGCGGGAGCGGCTGGGCCCGCTGGTGAAGGACGAAGATCTGTCGCGGTACATCCTCTGAGCGGCGCCTGTCTCGCCGCTCGGCCCTGCGCTATACGGCGGGCACCTATGGACCTGCTCGCCAGCGCGCCCGCACCGACCACCGCCACGCCCTCCAAGCCTTCGCTGCCCTCCCGGACCGACGCGGTGATGGACCGCGCCAAGAAGGCGCTGCTGCAGAACTACAAGCAGCAGCCGCTGGTGCTCGAGCGCGGCGAAGGCGTGTACGTGTGGGACGTCGAGGGCCGCCGCTACCTCGATCTCATCTGCGGGATCGCCACCTGCGGCCTGGGGCACTGCCACCCGCAGGTGGTGAGCGCCGCCAAAGCGCAGCTCGACAAGCTCTGGCACGTGTCCAACGTCTTCTACACCGAGCCGCAGATCGCGCTGGCCGAGCGGCTGAACAAGGCGTCGGGCTTGCCTGGCGCGCGCAGCTTCTTCTGCAACTCGGGCGCGGAGGCCAACGAGGCGCTCATCAAGCTCGCGCGGCGCGCGCAGAAGGAGCGCGGCCAGCCGGACCGGTTCGAGATCATCACCTTCGAGCAGTCCTTCCACGGCCGCACGCTGGCGACCGTCACGGCCACCGGGCAGAAGAAGTACCAGCAGGGCTTCGAGCCGTTGCCGGCGGGCTTCGTGCACGTGCCGTACGGCGATCTCGACGCGGTGGACAAGGCGATCGGCCCCAAGACCGCGGCGATCTTGGTGGAGCCCATTCAAGGTGAAGGTGGGGTGCGTCCCGCGCCTGCTGGCTTCCTCCAGGCCCTGCGGCAGCGCTGCGACGCGCACGGCCTGTTCTTGATGATCGACGAAGTGCAGACCGGCGTGGGCCGCACCGGCAAGGCGTTCGGCTTCCAGCACACCGGCGTCAGCCCCGACGCGTTCAGCCTGGCCAAGGCGCTGGGCAACGGCCTGCCGATCGGCGCCATGGTCTGCACCGACGCGCTGGGCAAGGCGCTGCCTTCAGGCACCCACGGCTCGACCTTCGGCGGCAACCCGGTGGCGGCGGCCGCGGCGAGCGTGACGTTCGACTTGGCCTGCAGCGCCGCGCAGCTCGCGGACACCGCGGCGAAGGGCGCGCACCTCCACGCGCTGGGCCAGGCGCTCAAGGCGAAGCGTGCCGACAAGGTGGTCGACGTGCGCGGCCAGGGGCTCCTGTTCGGCGTGGAGGTGAAGGACGCGGCGGCGGACGTCGTGGCCCGGTGCCGCGCCAACGGGCTGTTGGTCAACCTGGCGGGGGAGAAGACGGTGCGCTTCGCGCCGGCCTTCGTCACGACGATGGACCAGCTCACCCAGGGCCTGGCGATCCTCGAGCAGTCGCTCTGATTCCCCACGCGCGCCGCGAACGCCCATGACCGAGCACGTCGAACTCGAGCCCGAACGACAGCAGGAGATCCTCTCCCTCGAAGCCAAGCTCGACACCGCCAACCTCTTCGAGGTGCTCGGCGTGCCCGCCGGCGCAGGGGTGGACGAGGTGCGCGCCGCGTTTCGGGAGCTCTCGCTCAAGTTCCACCCGGACCGGTTCTTCGGGAAGAAGCTGGGGAGCTTCAAGCCCAAGCTCGATCGGATCTTCCGCAAGCTCGTCGAGGCGAACCAGACGCTCACCGACGACACGAAGCGCGCGGCGTACCTGGCCGCCAACCCCTTCGTGCGCGCCGCCGTTCGCCAAGCGGGCAACACCGTCGGCCCCGCCGCGCAGGCGCCCAAGTCCGCCGAAGACGAGCAGCGTGACGCCGAGCGGCGCGCGCGGCTGGCGCGGCACCCGTACCTGATGAAGGCCGGCAAGGTGCAGGAAGAGGTCGGCCGCGCCAAGGCAGCCGTCGCCAAGGGTGAGTTCAGCCAGGCGTTCACCTTCCTCAACCAGGCGCTGGCGATCGACCCGACCCACGTCGAGGCCAAGGCGCTCATGGTGGAGGTGCGCCGCAAGAACGAGATCGCCCGGGGCGAGAGCGACCTCAAGCGCGCGCAGGAAGCGCTGGAGCGAGGCGACGACACGGCGGCGCTGGCGGCGTTCAAGTCGGCGTCCAACGTGGACCCCAAGAACTTCACCGCCGCCTTCAAAGCCGCGTCGATGATGGAGCGGCGCGGGGTCGACCCCAAAGAGGTCAGCCCGCTGGCCCAGCGCGCGGTCGACGTCGACCCCAAGAGCGTCGAGGCCCGGCTGCTCCTGGCGCGGGTGCTGGAGGCCGGCGGCATGAAGCAGCTGGCCAAGCGCCACCTGGAAGAGGCAGCCAAGCTCGATCCCAACCACCCGGAGGTCAAAAAAAGCGGCAAGCGACTGTGGCCGTTCTAAGTTCGCCCCTCAATGGCTGAGCGCGAGCCCGTCATCGGCATCGACCTGGGGACCACCAACAGCGTGGTGGCCACCGTGCAGGCCGGCACGCCCGTGGTCATCAAGAACCGCGCTGGGTCGAACCTGACGCCGTCGGTGGTGGCGCTGGCCAAGTCCGGGAAGCTGCTGGTCGGGTCCATCGCCAAGCGGCAGGCGATCACCAACCCCAACGACACGGTGTACGCGGCCAAGCGCCTCATCGGCCGGAAGTTCTCGAGTCAGCAGGCGCAGGACGCGATCGCCGCGCTCCCGTACACGGTGGTGCCCGGCGAGCACGACGATCTGCGCGTGAAGCTGGGCGATCGCCACTACGCGCTGCCCGAAATCTCCGCGCTGGTGCTGCGCGAGCTGAAGGCCGACGCCGAGCAGTTCTTCGGCCGCCCGGTGAAGAAGGCGGTGATCACCGTGCCCGCGTACTTCAACGACGGCCAGCGGCAGGCCACGAAGGACGCCGGGAAGATCGCCGGGCTCGAGGTGCTGCGGATCGTCAACGAGCCGACGGCCGCCGCGCTGGCGTACGGCTTCGGCAAGGCCGTCAGCGGGAAGATCGCAGTGTTCGACCTGGGCGGCGGCACGTTCGACGTGTCGGTGCTGGAGGTCGGCAACGGCGTGTTCGACGTGATCGCCACCGGCGGCGACACGTTCCTGGGCGGGGAAGACTTCGACAACCGCATCATCGAGTGGCTGTGCTTCGACTTCGCCAAGGAGCACGGCATCGACCTGCGCAAGGACCGCATGGCGCTGCAGCGCCTGAAGGACGGCGCTGAGAAGGCGAAGATCGAGCTGTCGACCGCGAAGGAGACGCAGGTCAACCTGCCCTTCATCTCCACGCCACAGGGCCCCGGCGGGGCGGCGCTGCACCTGCAGAAGATCCTCACGCGCGAGAAGCTCGAAGAGCTGTGCGGCGACCTGGTGCAGCGCACGGTGAAGATCTGCGATCAGGTGCTCGGCGAGGCGAAGGTCCGGCAGACCGACCTCAAGGAGATGATCCTCGTCGGCGGCATGACGCGCATGCCCAAGGTGGTCGAGGCCGTGAAGCAGTACTTCCGCCGCGACCCGTGCAAGGGCGTGCACCCGGACGAAGTCGTGGCGCTGGGCGCGGCGGTGCAGGCCGAGGCGCTGACGGGCGAAGCGTCGAACGTGCTGCTGCTCGACGTGACGCCGCAGAGCTTGGGCGTGGCGATCGCCGGTGGGTACGTGCGCCGGCTGATCCCCAAGAACACCACGGTGCCTACGTCGGTCACCGAGGTCTTCAACACGTCGCGCGACTCGCAGACGACGGTGAAGATCATGGTGCTCCAGGGCGAGAGCGAGATCGCTCACCAGAACGAGCTGCTGGGGGAGTTCATTCTGACGGGGCTGCGCGAGGCGCGCCGCGGCGAAGTCGAGGTCGACGTCACGTTCGACATCAACTCCGAAGGCATCGTCTCGGTGTCGGCGAAGGATCGTGAGACCGGCCAGCAGCAGTCGATCCAAGTGACCGCGTCTGGCGGCCTGACCGAAGACGAGCTCAAGCACATTCTCGACGAGCAGGCGGACCTGCTGCTCGAAGCGAAGTCTTCCGAGGAGATCAAGGCCAGGAAGGCGGAGCTGCTGCAGTTGGTCGCCGACGTGAAGGCGGTGCTCCCGAAGGTGGCCAAGTCCACCCAGGGGACGGACTTCGGCACGCAGGTCGTGGCCAAGGCCAACCAGGCGCTGGACGCAGCCCAGCGCGCCGCGGAAGGGGAGAACCTCGCGGCGGTCGTGTCCAACGTCGACGCGCTTTCGAAGACGCTGAACCTGCTCAACGGCGTGGTTCAGCGCATGGGTGGGTGATGTCGGCCGAGCGCGCGCAACAGCTCATCGAAGCCGGGATCTGGCTGCGGCTGTCCGGGGACGGGGACGGCGCCAAGCGGCTGTTCGAACAGGCGCTGCGGCTCGATCCCGGCAACGCCAAGGCCACGGAGCTGCTGCGCGGTCCGGGGGAAGCGGCCGCTCCGCTCGCGCCCGTCAAGCCGTCGACGGAAAGCCAGTTCGGAAACCCCTTCAGTCGGCCCGCCGAAGCGCCGATCAACCCCAACGCCATGGAGGCCGACTGGGGCATGGCGACGGGCTACCAGTCGGGGATCTACCGGTCCGAGGCCATGCCCCCGCTGCCCGCCGCTCCAAAGGTCAGCGCCGCGCAGGTCGTCGTGCCTCCGGTGGCGCCGGTGCGCGGGTCGGCGACGAACGTCGTGCTGTCGGGCACGGGGTTCAGCGCGCCTGAGCCTCGCGGCACTCCGCCGATCTTCGGCAGCGGTGAGGACGACGCCGCGGTGGACATTGCCGTCGACGACGACGTCAGCGATGCGCCGCTGCCGTTCAAGACGACGTCGTCTCGGCGCATACCGGCCCCGGGAAGTCCGCCGCCCGTGTCCGACTCGTCGGGGTTCCCGGCCCGGTCGATGGACAGCGGGCCGCGGTCGAGCAACACCATGGTCTTCGGTTCGCCGGTGCCACAGGCGACGATGGCGCAGCTCGAGCCGGACGAGCACGTCGAGGTCGACTACGGCGGCGACGAGGGGGAAGACGTGTCGGTGGACGTCGACGTCGACGTCGACGAAGGCGCCGGCTCCCAGGCCCCCATGGCCGCGCTGCCGGTGCGTTCACGCGCGAGCGCGATCCTGAGCCAGCTCAGCGTGGACCTGGACATGGCCGCGGACGAGATCCGCACGCAGGGCCCGCCCACAACCAAGTCCAGCGTGCCGTTTCGGTGGCCCACGCCGGAGCCGTTCCCGGTCGCGCCTCCTTCGGACGGGCCGGCCCCCGCGGCGTCTGCGCCGGCCTCGCCTGCGGCTCCCTCACCACAGCCGGCTTCGCCACTGCCGGCCCAAGCGGCGTCCGCCTGGGAAACCCGCGCCGATCCCGGGATCGACCTGCCTTCACAGGGGGCGGTCTCGGGCCCGCTCGATCTGCTCTCGTCGGACAGCCGGATCCAGCCCGCGTCGTCGCCCAGCGAGCCAGGCAGCAACGTCGAGAAGCTGCTCGGCGCCGCGAAGGATCTGATCGCGCTCGACGACCACACCGGCGCCATGGAGCTGATCGTCAAGGCTCAGGCGATCCGCCCGGACGATCCGGTCGCCGCTCAGCTCCGCGAGCGGTCCGAGGCCACGCTGCTGACCATGTACGAGTCGAAGTTGGGCAAGCGCGAAGGGGTGCCCCGCGTGCTGCTCAAGGACGACGAGATCATCTGGCTGAACTTGGATCACCGGGCCGGCTTCATGCTCGCGCAGATCGACGGCGGGGTGTGCTTCGAAGATCTCTTCGCGGTGTCGGGCATGAGCCGCTTCGACACGGCGCGGATCCTCGCGCAGCTCGTCGACGAGGGAGTCATCAGCCGCGGATGACGGCGGTCCACGTGCCTCTGGCCACGAGCCGGCCGTGCTGGTTGGTGCTCTCGGTCTGCACGGTGAGGAAGTCCTTGCCCGCCTTGCTCACGGCGCGGGTGATCGTCCCCGTGGTGGTCAGCACGTCGCCGGCCCTGACGACCTCGAGGAATTCGAACTCCTGCTCGCCGTGCACCAGCATCATCACGTTGAGGCCGAGCTCGGGGTCCATGATCGCCGCCGAGAACGGGCCGATCGCGTAGACCACCGCGAAGTTGGGCATGGCGACGATCGCCCCGTAGGCGCTCTGGGCGGCAGCCGCCTTGTCGTGCAGCACCGGCAGCAGCCCGTCCGGTGGACTGTTGCCGGCGAACGCGAGGCTCGGAACTCCGCCCGCGACCGCGTACGCGAACTCGCGCAGCTTCTCGACGCCGACCTCGTAGGTGAACGGGCCGTACTTTCGGCCGACGAAGGAAGGGGACAGGGCCATGTCAGGCGACCCCCTCGAGGACGGCGCCCTTGAGCACCGGCTCTCCGCGTTGATTCACCGCGTCGATCTGCGCGGTGAGCCGCTCGCCGTCGACCTGCGTGACGGTGCCGGTGAAGGTGATCACGTCGTCCACCGCGATCGGCCGCGAGAAGCGCACGCGCACGCCGCGCACCTTGCCCGGGTCGCCCAGGTACCGCTGGAAGGCGTCCACGGCCCAGCCCAGCGTGCAGAGCCCTTGGAGAATGACGCCGGGCAGCCCTGCCGCGCGGGCGAACTCCGGATCCAAGTGGATCGGGTTGAAGTCGCCGGACGCCGCCGCGTAGTAGACGGGCCGGTAGCGGTCGCACTCTCGGACCAGCGTGAAGGTGTCGCCGACCTTGGGGGCCTTCGGGCTGTCAGTCACGCCGAGCCCTCTAGAACAGGGGTCGCCGCGAGTCGCGCGCGAAGTCGAGCGTGCTCTCTGGGCGCAGGCCAAGCCTGAGGAGCTCCGCGAGTCTTACGACCCGACACCCGAAGCGGCGCGGAGCGAAGCCACCAGCGAATCGACTTGCGCCACCGTCGCCTCCAGCGAAGCGCCGTTGTCCACGAGCCAGCTGGCGTACCGCTGCTTGTCCGCCAGCGGCAGCTGGGCGTCGATGCGGGCCTGCGCGGCGCGCTCGTCGAGCCCGTCACGGGCCATGAGCCGCTGCCGCTGCACGTCCACCGGCGCGGTGACGAGCACCACGCCGTCCAGCTCCTCGTGGAGCCGGTTCTCGATGAGCAGCGCCGCGTCGTAGACCGCGAAGGGCACCCCGCGGCTCGCGAGCGCCCGAGTCAGCTCCGCGACGCGGCCGCGCACCTGCGGGTGGACGATGGCGTTGAGCGCTTGTCGTTCCGCCGCGTCCGCGAACACGCGCTGCCCCAGCGCCTTGCGGTCGAGCGCGCCGTCGCTGCCAACCACCCCTGGAAAGCGCTGGGCGATGGCAGCGAGCGCGGGCGTGCCGGGCTGGACCACCTCTCTGGCGATCACGTCCGCGTCGAGCACTTCGACCCCACGCTCGCGCAGCAGCCGCGTGACGGTGGACTTGCCGCTGGCGATCCCGCCGGTCAGCCCAAAGAGCTTCACGGCGGGCCGGACTTCTCGGGCAGGAACGTCATCGAGCGCACTTCGCCGTCGTCGTTGAAGAAGACGATCAGGCCCAGCGCGCCGTAGTTGAACGCTAGGCGCTTGGCCTGGGAGCCACCTTGACGGACGTAGCAGCTGGGCTCCAGCGACTTGGGGCGGCACTCGGGGCCGTACGCGTCTTCGATCTCCGAGGCGATCAGCTTGACCGTCGGGAACACGTCGATCCGCCGAATGATCCGCTTGGCGTCGAGGTGCAGCTGCGCCTGGCTGGTGCCTTCGACCGCGGTGTTCTTGTCGTACACCCAGATCTCCCCGCCGTCCTTCCCGGGCGTGCGCCGGCTGGGCTCGCCCAACTTGAGCAGCGCGTCGGCGCTGGCGGCGCTGCCGGGCAGCAGGCCCTGCCACGGCTTGGCAGCGGTGGGCAGAGCGCCCAGGCAGGTCAGCAGGACGAGGACGCGGGACATGGGGGTGGGGCGCATGCTACGCGCGTCCGCCGTGGCTGGGATCTTTCGTTTGGCACTGAAGGGCAGGGTGCTGTTCCTGCTGGCCCTGTCCGGCGCTGGCGCCGCGTTCGCGCACGACTTCTTGGGGCCGGAGAGCTGCGCGAGCTGCCACCCGGACGCCTACGCCGCCTGGCAGGCGTCGGGCCACGCGCGGGCCAAGCAGTCGCTGTCGGCGCTCCAGCAGCGGGACCTGCGCTGCGTGTCCTGCCACTCACCCAACGAAGCCGAGCAGCGCCAGGCAGGCGTGTCCTGTGAGACGTGCCACGGCGGCGGGCAGTACTACAGCCCTCGCTACGTCATGAAGGACCCCGAGCTCGCGCGGCTGGTGGGCCTGACGGATCCCGGCGAAAAGCAGTGCCTGACGTGCCACGACGCGTCGAGCCCGTCGCTCAAGCCGTTCGACTTCAAGACCAAGCTCAAGGCGATCGATCACTGGTCCGCCGAGCGCGCCAAGCGCGCCGAGAAGAAGAAGTGAGCAAGATCTTCCGGGCGGAGTTCCTCACCACCGCCACCAAGCCCAGCCAGTACCCTCCGGAGCAGAAGCCGGAGTTCGCCTTCGTCGGCCGGTCCAACGTGGGCAAGTCGTCCATGATCAACACGCTCGCGCAGCGCACCAAGCTCGTGCGCGTGTCGAACACGCCCGGGCGCACCCGCACGCTGAACTTCTTCGAAATCGACCTCGAGGCGCGCGGCAGGCTCAACCGCCTGCGGCTGTGTGATCTGCCGGGCTACGGCTTCGCCAAGGTGAGCAAGACCGAGCGCGAGCAGTGGCGGGAGATGATCGGCACCTACTTGATGAAGCGCGAGCAGCTGCGCGCGGTGGTGTCGATCGTCGACGCGGAGATCGGCGCCACCGACGACGACGTGACCATGGTGAACTTCCTCATGGACAGCCCCGCGAAGATCCTCGTCGTCGGCACGAAGCTCGATCGGCTGGGCAAGGCCAAGCGCAAGCCTGCGCTGCACCAGATCGCCCAGCGGCTCGAGGTGCCCAAGGACGCGGTCGTCGGCTTCTCGTCGGAGGACGGCACCGGTCGAGACGAGGTCTGGGGGCGCCTGCTGGACACGGTCTAGAAAGCGCAGCCCAAGGGAAGGCGGTCCGCGGGAATGACGGAGAAGAAGGAAGGCAGCAAGATCGGAAGAGC